>JAZUGU010000053.1:0-6938 GCA_045641325.1 Candidatus Avispirillum sp. | reverse complement strand
TATGGGCACTCCCGATTTCGCAAAAGAGTGCCTTATGGCAGTATATGAAGCGGGCCACGAGATAGCAGGCGTGGTAACACAGCCCGATAAGCCCCGCGGCAGAGGCTATGAGCTGACTCCGCCTCCCGTAAAGGTCTGGGCAACGGAGCACGGCATCCCCGTGTATCAGCCCGAAACGCTCCGTGACGAGGCGTTCCTCGGTGAGCTCCGTGAAATCGACCCCGAGGTCATCGTCGTCGCCGCATACGGAAAAATACTGCCCCCCTATATAATTGATTATCCGAAATACGGATGCATAAACGCCCACGGCTCTCTGCTCCCCCGCCACAGAGGCGCATCTCCCATACAGAGAGCGATCCTCGAGGGCGACAGCGAAACGGGCATCACCGTCATGTACATGGAAGAGGGCCTTGATACCGGCGATATGATACTCAAGGTGTCAACCCCCATCACCGATGAAGACAACTTCGAAACCCTCCACGACCGTCTGGCACAAATCGGCGGCGAGGCTGTGTGCGAGGTGCTCTGTCAGTTCGAAAACGGCACGGCAGTAAGGGAAAAGCAGGACGACAGCCTTTCCACCTACGCCGCAAAGATCACCAAAGAAGACTGCAATATTGATTTTTCAAAGACCGCGCGTGAGATATTCTGTCAGGTGCGTGCCCTGTCACCTTTCCCCCTTGCTTTCACTAAAACGCCCGACGGCAGGCTTTTGAAAATTCTCAGCGCCGAGCTCTGTGAGGGTGCCTCGGGAGCAAAACCCGGAACGGTTGCCGCTGTCGGAGATTTCGGATTTGAGGTCGCCTGCGGCGACAGAAGAAAAATAAGGATCTTAGGCGTTCTCCCCGAGGGAAAGGGAAGAATGAGCGCCGCAGATTATATCAGAGGAAGACGGCTTGAGGCAGGA
The DNA here is from genome assembly GCA_045641325.1 of Candidatus Avispirillum sp. Lineage (GTDB taxonomy): Bacteria > Bacillota > Clostridia > Oscillospirales > CAG-272 > Avispirillum. The sequence continues at coordinate 6,031 of JAZUGU010000053.1, read as the reverse complement.
GATATGCTGAAATGGCAGAAGTAAATCCCGCAAGAGAGCTCGCTTTCCGCTCCCTCATGAAAATGGGGTGCGGAAAGTACTCCAATATCGAAGTGAATACCACACTTACGAGATCGGATATGTCGCCGGAGGACAGAGGGCTCTATACCCGCCTCACCTACGGCGTCGTAGAACGGCTCATCACCCTCGATACGGCGATAAGACAGTATTCCTCCACACCGCCGGAGAAAATAAGCCCCGAGGCGCTGACGGCACTTCGGCTGGGCATATATCAGCTCAAATGGTGTGACCGCATTCCCGACCACGCCGCCGTGTCCGAATCCGTGGAGCTTTGCCCGAAAAAGCAGAAGGGCTTTGTCAATGCGGTGCTCCGCGCTTTTCTCCGGGGAGAAAAAGAGATAAAGCTCCCGGAGGATAAAACCGGCAGTATGAGCATCCTGTGCTCCGTGCCCGCGCCGCTCTGCGAGAGATTCGTTTCGTGGTACGGCGAGAGAGCGCAGAGCATCCTTACCTCGTTCTTCGGGAATGATAAAATATCGCTCCGCATAAACACTCTGAAAATAACCGCTGAAGAAGCTGCGGAGAAGCTGGGCGGCGAGGTTTCAAAAATCGCCCGTGACAGCGTTTCGGTCACCTCGTTTGAAGGTGTGGCGGAAGGAATGGAAAAAGGACTTTGGTTCGTTCAGGACGAAGCATCCTCCATCTGCGCCGAAACTCTTGGCTGTAAGCCCGGGGAGCTCGTGGCGGATACCTGCGCCGCTCCCGGCGGAAAAAGCTTTGCGGCGGCAATAGATATGAAAAACGAGGGGAAAGTCTTCTCCTTCGACATACATAAAAACAAGCTCTCGCTGATAGAGAGCGGAGCGAAAAAGCTGGGGCTCTCAATAATCGGACCCGCAGAGCGGGACGCAAGAGACCCCGATCCCGCCCTTCTCGGCAAAGTCGACAGAGTGCTGTGCGATGCACCCTGCTCGGGCCTGGGCGTTATCGGGAAAAAGCCCGATATAAAATATAAAAGCCTTTCCGATATAGACAGACTTCCGGAGATCCAGTATTCTGTTCTCTGCGGCGCCGCACGGTACGTGAAAGACGGCGGCACTCTTGTGTATTCCACCTGCACGCTGAACCCCGAAGAAAACGAAAAGGTCTGCGAAAAATTTATCTCGGAAAACGGAGATTTTGAGCTTTGCAGTATGAAAACCTTCTTTCCCGATACAGACGGAACGGACGGATTTTTCGTATGCAGAATGACAAAGAGGTGAGCTGATGGAAAATAAAACCGATATCCTCGGTCTCACAAAGAGCGAGTGCGGGGAATTTATGGAAAGCATCGGGGAAAAGAAGTTCCGCGGCGATCAGCTTTACTCGTGGATGCAGAAGGGAACTCCCATAGACGAAATGTCAAATCTCCCGAAAACACTCCGGGAAAAGATTTCGGCAAATGCCGAATATACCTTGCCGACCATAGCAAAAAGACAAGTGTCTAAAATAGATGGCACCATCAAATATCTGATGCAGATGAACGACGGTGAGTGCGTTGAGAGCGTGTTCATGCGATATGAGCACGGAAACACCGTGTGCGTTTCCTGCCAGGCGGGATGCAGAATGGGATGTAAATTCTGCGCATCCACGCTCCGGGGCAAGGCGAGAGACCTTAAGGCCTCCGAAATATTGGGGCAGATCGCCGTCATAGGCCGTGATACCGGCGAAAGAGTTGGCGGTATCGTCATGATGGGCATCGGCGAGCCCATGGATAACTACGATAACGCCGTAAAGTTCTTAAGGCTCGTGTCGTCACCGGACGGACTGAATATCGGTCTTCGCCATATATCGGTGTCCACCTGCGGAGTCGTCCCCGGGATAAAGAGACTGGCTGACGAGGGCCTCCCCGTCACCCTGTCCATCTCCCTCCACGCTTCAAACGATGAAAGGCGCTCGGCGCTGATGCCCGTAAATAACGCCTATCATATAAAGGAGCTGCTGGCAGCCTGCCGTGAGTATTTCGAAAAGACGGGGCGGAGAGTTTCCTTTGAGTATACGCTGATATCGGGTGAGAACGACAGCGAGAAAGAAGCAAAGGAACTGGCGCATCTTCTTAAAACCAATATGATGGCACCCTGCCACGTCAATCTCATCCTTCTCAATAAGGTGGACGAAACGGGATTTTCAGCCCCGGACAGAGCGGCGGCAAACCGTTTCCGTGAAACACTTGAAAAATGCGGGATGAACGCCACCATCCGCCGCAGACTGGGCTCGGATATAGAAGCCTCCTGCGGACAGCTGAGACTGAAAAACGCAGAATAATAAGTTTAATACATAGGGAGAACAACAATGGAAAAGAACACAAGAGGCGCAACACAGAACACCCCCTCAAAGGCGCAGTATTTTTCGTGGATAAACAATACCAACGAAGGCGCCACCGAGGAGCAGACCCTCATCAATCTGGACTACTTCCGTTATCTGCACGATGAGTACGGAATGCAGCTCGACATCTATGCTTGGGACGCGGGCAGCCTTGACGGTGCCGACGGCAGATACGAGAGAATAGACGGCGAGAAAATATCAAAGCAGTATCCCAACGGCTATGAGCCCGTGGCGAAGGCTGCCGCAAAGATAGGAACCCGCATGGGCCTCTGGTGCGGCCCCGACGGTTTCGGAAGCACCGAGGAGGAAGCGAAAGCGAGACTTGAAATGATGGTCTCCCTCAGCCGTGACATGGGCTTCGCCCTTTTCAAAATGGACTCCACCTGCAGCGGCCTGCCCCGTGAAAACTATCCCTGGTTCGCAAAAATGATGGAGGAGTGCCGCAAGGCGTGCCCCGATTTCATCCTGCTCAATCACAGAATAGACCTGGGCGAGTGCGAAAAATACGCCACCACCTTCCTGTGGGAGGGCGTGGAAACTTACGTTGACGTTCATTCCTTCAACTGCTGGGGCCCCGCACCTCATCACAGAGGCTTCATTTTCCACCGCGGCAACACTCCCGAGCTTAAAAGACTCACCGAGGACCACGGCGTATGCCTGTCCTCCTGCCTCGACTATTTCGAGGATGACCTGATCATCCAGTCCTTCGGCAGAAACCTGATCCTTGCTCCCGAAATATACGGCAACCCCTGGCTCCTCCGTGACGACGAGCACGCACATCTGGCGCATATCTATAACCTGCACCGCAGAGTGAACGATATACTTCCCAACGGCTTCGTGCTGGACGATACCAAGTGGAACGAAGACAAGGTAATGTCGAGAGGCGACGGAAAAACCCGTTTCCTCACCTTCGGAAACGCATCGTGGAACATGAAGGACTACGACTTCGAGCTCAATGAAAAAATCGGTCTCGAAAAGTGCGATAAGGTCGCCGTCATCTGCCACGCACCCTTCACCCGCTTCGTGGGAGAGTTTGACTACGGCGAGAAATTCACCGCATCCGTTGAGCCCTTCAGAGCGGCGCTCTATGAGATATGCGATGCGAAAGTCGCTCCCGCTATCCCGAAAAATTGCGAGATCATAGTATATAAGGAAGACGAAAAGGGAACTCCCACCGAGTATAAGATCATCGATAAAAAGCTTCCCATCCCCAAGCATCTTGCCGCCGCCGTGGAATGTGACATTCCCGAAAAGGCATCACAGATGATGGAGACCACCCTGTTCGAGGCGACAAGCGATTCTTTGGAATACCGCTCCCTCCTGCGCTCCGGCGAGACGAAGATCCCCGAGGTCAAGGCCGCCCGTGATGCATTCTTCGGCCAGTACCTCTATCAGCTCCGCGGATGCGACGGAAGATTCGCATTCGACGGAAAAGAGGATACTTTCTTTGACGGCTTCTCCAAGAATACCGACTACGGCGTATCCCGCTCCTACGGCGGATGCCTCCGTGTGGATTTCGGAAAGGTGTACGATGCAGATACCGTTGAGTTCGAATATTTCGATACGGACGAAGAGCCCAATCTCGATATGCAGCCCCAGAACGTGCCGGATTCCGTTGAGATCTCCGACGATTTCGTGAACTGGACGTCCACTTCCGGAAGATGCGACACCGAAAGAAAAGTTGAAATCGACGTGCTCCGCCACAGAGTGCACGACGTGTATCAGGCAAAGGGCCGCCGCCGCATAACCTCTTACGGCGTGAACGGTAAGATAAGATACCTGCGTATGCCCGAGCCTCTGGACAGAATATACCGCATCGCTCTCATTAAGGACGGTAAGGAAATAAAGCTGTGCGATCCCAAGGTCAATAACCTGCTTCCTCCTCCCGCAGTGCTGAATCCCGTAAAAGCCGTAAAAGCACAGCTCACCGTAAAGAGTGAGGACTACATCCCCGGATGCTACCTCTGCGTGGGCCTTGACGGCAAGTGCGGAAACGAAATGGCATATGCGGTTGTGGAAACCGCCGACGGCTTCAGAGGCGCTCCCGACCGTGCCCCCTCCTATCCCACCAACCCGTGGGAGGCACCTGCAAAGAGAGTGGATCAGCACTATTCGTATTACATCCCCGTAACGGAGGACATGCTTGACCGTCCCCTCACCGCGTGGGTGATCTTCTGCGATAAGGAAAAGTGCGATGCCAAAACCGACGTGTATCTCTGCTATCCCAACAGAGAACCCGACGGAAAGGTAGTTAAACTGTAATAGAAAAAATACCGGAATCGGAGATTCCGGTATTTTTTTGTTAAATTAGTGTTTATCGAGCTGTTCGCCACAGGCTACGCCTGTGCCAGGGTGGCGAAAACCGTTCGCCTGCTTACAGAAACGGGGCGTTTCACGCTCCCGTTTCGTTCCGTTTGTATAAAACATCCGTCTGTCAGCGCAAAAACGGTTTAACAGCGAAGCGTCTTCCGCCCGCGGGGGCTTCCCCGCAAACTATAATTTATTAAAACTATCTTCCTTATTCCGGCAGGGCACATCTCCTTGACATGTATTCGCAAAAATGTTATAATCTGTAAAATAAGAAGACAAAACGAGGTGCATTATGAAAAAACTGATTTCTGTATTCTCAGCCGTTGTTATTCTTGCGATTACCGTCTGCATGATAACCGTTTCCGTATCCGCCGACATTTTTGCCTCATCGGGCGAGTGCGGAGACCATCTTTACTGGGAGTTTGATGTAAACAGCAGTACGATGACGATCTCGGGAACCGGCACCATGTGGGACTATGAACATACCGGTTATTTGACTACTGCGCCCTGGAAAGAATTTGAAAAAAAGCTTTGCTGCGTCGTCATAGAGAACGGCGTTGAAAGTGTAGGCAAATATGCATTTTCCGATTGCTCCGCCCTTCGTTCGGTGAGCATTGCCGATTCCGTCACGGCCATTGGAGAAGGTGCCTTCCAGTACTGCTATGACCTTGAGACGGTAAAGCTCCCCGGCAGACTTACCAGCATCCCCACGCTCACTTTTTCATGCTGCGTAGCTCTGACCGACGTGAAAATCCCCGAAGGTGTAACGGAAATCGGAGACAGTGCGTTTCTCGCGTGTGAGAAACTTTCTGAAATCACCATACCCGAATCCGTTACTGTGATAGACGAATGGGCGTTTGACTATTGCCTGAACCTCTCTGCCGTGACAATCGGCGGTTCCGTCGAGAGGATAGGACTGTGCGCATTCAACCGCTGCCGTAATCTCTCGGTGGTAAAATGCACCGGGACCTACGAAATGTGGAGAAACGCCGATATTAACAAGGGAAACGACGCACTGTTAGGTGCCGCGAGAGCATACGTTGCCTGCACTGAGAACGGACATACCGTAACGGCGAACGACGGTGCCGCTGCGACCTGCACGTCCGCGGGATATACCGGCGAGACTTACTGTGCCGTCTGCGGCCTGTATTTCGACCGGTCAAACCTCATCGAGCCTCTCGGCCACGAATACGACGGGGATGACGTCTGCACACGCTGCGGAAAGACGAAGGCGGAACTGACTCACGGAGATATCAACGGCGATGGCAAAGTGAACGCCATGGACGTCAACCTTCTGAAGCGCGTGATTGTAGGAAAATAAAAACATGCCAACGGCCACTAAAGAAAAGCACCCTTA
>JAZUGU010000052.1:0-19134 GCA_045641325.1 Candidatus Avispirillum sp. | reverse complement strand
GTCCATCTGATAGAGGTGCCATCAGAGCATTAGCAGAGATTGCCACGCTTCGCTCGCAATGACACGCCCGGTGGGCGTGTGTGTGGAGCGTTCGTCTGCATACAGAAACGGGGCGTTTCACGCTCCCGTTTCGTTCCGTTTGTATAAAACATCCGTCTGTCAGCGCAAAAACGGTTTAACAGCGAAGCGTCTTCCGCCCGCGGGGGCTTCCCCGCAAACACTAATTTACAGATAACGAAAAGGATGCCGCATTGAAAAATGCGGCAGCCCCCGGGAAAATCATTTATTCATGTTCTTGAAGCAATCTTTAAGCGCGGGATAGAACGTTTTGAAAATCTGATACTTTTCCTCATATTTCGCGGTGAGAGCGGGATCGGGGGTGACGGTTTCCTTGATCTTTACGATATCGTCTGCCGCCGATTTCACGTTTTCCCATCTGCCGTCGGCAACGGCGGCGAGGATCGCGCCGCCCATTGAAGGTCCTTCCTCAACGGCGGGGACCTCAAGCGTTAAATTGAGGACGTTGGCAAGTATTTTCAGCCACGTTTTATTTTTTGCGCCGCCGCCGCATACCTTGGACTTTTTAACGTCAAGTCCCAGTTTGCGGGCGACCTCCAGAGAATCGCGGAGTCCGAACGCCACGCCCTCCAGTACTGCCATAAACATATCGTTTTTTCCGGTATCGGGAGTCATTCCGATAAATGCGCCTCTGGCATTCACGTCATTGAGCGGTGAGCGCTCGCCCATGAGATAAGGGAGAAAATACACTCTGCCCTCTCCCAGTTTTTCGTCTATTCCCTCTCCGACGCTTTCGTAATCCTTGGTGCCGAGGATCTTCTCTACCCACCAGCCGCAGCAGGATGCGGCAGAAAGCATACAGCCCATAAGGTGGTAGCCGCCGTCCGCATGGTCAAACGAATGGAGAGCATTGAAGCTGTCCACTCTGAACTTTTCGCCGGATATAAAGAGCGTGCCGGAGGTGCCGAGAGAGATATTGCATCCTCCCTCGCCGACTATTCCGCAGCCTACTGCCGCCGCCGCATTATCGCCGGCTCCTGCGGCAAATACCACATCGGAAAGGCCGAGCTGTTCGCAGTATTCCGCTTTAAGACGGCCTACCATATCGGCGGACTCATGCAGGGCGGGAAGCATATCCTCGGTGACAGAGCAGATGTCGCACATCTCTTTTGACCATTTACGGTTTTCAACGTCAAGAAGAAGCATGCCCGATGCATCGGAAACGTCCGTTACGAATTCGCCGGTCAGCTTATAGACGAGATAATCTTTGGGGAGCATTATCTTTGCGATCTTCGCAAAGATTTCCGGCTCGTTGTTTTTGACCCACAGAATCTTCGGAGCGGTGAATCCCGCAAACGCGATATTTGCGGTATATTCCGACAGCTTATCTTTACCGATCACCGTATTCAGGTACTCGGTCTCTTTTTCCGTTCTGCCGTCGTTCCACAGAATTGCGGGGCGAAGCACGTTATCGTTTTCATCAAGGATGACGAGGCCGTGCATCTGACCGCCGACACCGATGCCGTTGACTTCTGCTTTGTTTACCCCGTTGAGGAGCTCCGCCATGCCGTCCAGAGTTCCGGAGAGCCAGTCCTCCGGGTTCTGCTGTGACCAGCCGTTTTTCGGGTATTCCACCGGGTAGGAGCGGGTCGCCGTTTTTATTACCTCTCCTCCGTTCCCCATAAGGAGAAGCTTTACGGAGGAGGTACCTAAATCAATTCCTATATACATATCAGTCGAACAGAATTCCGTTTACGATGCTCTCAAGATATTCCTGTCTGCCGGAGGCGGGATTTTCCGGTTTCTTCATTTCGCAGGCTTTATCCGATAGTTCTTTCAGGGTAGTCTTTCCCTCTCTTATTTTTTTGCCTATGCCGTCTTCATAGCTTGCGTATTTTTCCTTGATGAAGGCGTCTATCCTGCCGTCCTCAATGATCTGCGCCGCTTTGATAAGGCCGAGCGCAAAGGTATCCATACCGAGAATGTAGCTGTAGAACATATCCTCGGGGGTATTGCTGGGACGGCGGCATTTTGCATCGAAGTTGAAGCCTCCGGTAAGTCCGCCGGCTTTCAGCACCTCATACATTGCCATGGTGGTTTCGTACACGTTGAAGGGGAATTCATCCGTATCCCATCCGAGTAGGTAGTCGCCCTGGTTGGCATCTATTGAGCCCAGCATGCCGTTCATAGCGGAGATGCGGAGATCGTGCTGGAAGGTATGACCTGCAAGTGTTGCGTGGTTTGCCTCGATATTCATCTTAAAGTCTTTATCCAGACCGTACTGACGCAAAAAACCTATGGCGGTTGCCGCATCGAAATCGTACTGTTGCTTCATGGGTTCCTTGGGCTTGGGCTCGATATAGAAATCACCTGTAAATCCGATAGAACGCCCGTACTCAACTGCCATTTTCATGAGAGCGGCGATATTTTCCTGCTCGAATTTTACATCAGTATTGAGGAGAGTTTCGTATCCCTCACGTCCGCCCCAGAACACGTATCCGCGGCCGCCGAGCTTGACTGTCATATCAAGGGCTTTTTTGACCTGTGCCGCCGCAAAGCAGAACACGTCTGCAGAGTTGGTGGAGCCTGCGCCGTTCATGAATCTGGGATTATTGAACATATTGGCAGTTCCCCACAGGCACTTGATATTTGTGCCCTTTGTCTTCTCAAGGATATAATCCGTGATCTCGTCAAGGCGCGCGTTGGTCTCGTTGATATCGTCAGCCTCGGGAACCAGGTCAACGTCGTGGAAGCAATAATACTCGATACCGAGCTTTTTCATAAACTCGATGCCCGCATCCACTTTTGCTCTTGCGTGCTCCATGGTTCCGGGAACGGCTCCAAAGGATTTATCCGCCGTGCCCACGCCGAACATATCGACGCCGTTTGCTCCCAGATTATGCCACCATGCCATGGCAAAGGGCAGGTGCTCTTTCATCTTTTTTCCGGCTACGACCTTTTCGGGATCGTAGTATCTGAACGCCAGAGGATTCTCTGTGTTCTTTCCCTCGTATTTTATTTCGGGGATATTCTTGAAAAATTCGCTCATTTCTATACCCTTTCCGTTTTAGGACTTATTTCTGTGGTAATTCTATCACAAACTCCCGCGCTCTTCAAGTATCGTATTGATTTTTCAATAAAAATAATGTATAATTATCATAGGAATATATGCGGAGGTTTCGGATATGAAAAAACTCCTTTCGGCAATACTTGTTTGCTCGCTGATGGCGGCGCTTTTCGTGCTGCCCTCGGATGCTTCCTCCACGGTAGGAAAAATAACCGGTGAAACGTCACGCACGGTGGAACAGATCAAGCTCCCCAACGGAAGCAACTCCGGTGTGGATTTCACGACGGTGAACTTTACCGGACATTACGGCAGCAACAAGGTGCTGGAGGTGGCTGAAGCCGATCTTGCCGACACGCACCTGTCTGTTGACGTTTTCAACTGCGGTACATACATCGTTTCGAAGCAGAAGGTGGCTGCCGCCGCGCAGGCTCTTTCCGTGAACGGCAAAACGGTGCTTGCCGCCGTCAACGGCGACCTGTGGATGACGAGCTCTTACGGCAACGGGACATCTGTTCTTGCCGTATCGAGAGGCCCGCTCATGATAGACCGTGAGATCTGGGCAACACAGGAAATCGTGCAGGAGGCGGGCATCGGCGGTCTCAAGGATGCTTTTGCCATCACCTCGAAAAATCAGCCGCTGGTGGGCTCTCCCGACTTTAAGATAACGGTGAACAACACCACGAGAAACATCACCGTTGCCGCCGACGGTCTTAACAGACTGCCCGGAAACAACGCCATCGTTTTATATAACAGACGTGTCAATTCTTCCAACTACGCTCTGTCGGACGCCTATGAGATCGAGCTTGAGTCCTCATCCCCGGTATTCACCATCGCCGGCACCGTGACCGCCAAGGTCAAGGCAATTTACCAGTCCGGCTCATCGACACGTCCCGGTATCGGTGCGAACACCATAATCATCACCGCCCGCGGAACGAGAATGGGTGAGGTAGAAGGCTTCAGAGTGGGCGACACGGTATGCTTCACCGCATCCGTCACCGACAGCCACAACAACACCGATATGTGGCAGGATGCCGTTGACCTCATCGGCGGACACATGATGCCCCGCTTTGAGGGAGACGACTGGGGCAGCAACACCGACACTTCGGAATATCCCACCACGTTTATCGGTATAGGCAACACGGGAAAGGTAATGCTTTCCACGGTATGCGCTTCCTCCAACGGTGCTTACAAGGGCCTTCGCTTTTACCAGGCAAGGGAATTCTGCCGTGAAATGGGATACAACAGCGTGTTCTACCTTGACGGCGGCGGCTCCGCCACCATGGTAACGCTCAAGAACGGCACGTACACCGTGCGCAACTGCACCTCCGACGGTTCTCCCCGTTCCGTCATAAACGGCGTTGCGATCACCTGGAATCAGACTCCCGTATGCGACAAGCAGGGCCCGCTCGACTACATGATAAACAAGGTTTATCTGACGAACAAATCTCCCGCATTTATTGACGGCGCGCTTCTTCCCTGCGTACTTTCCGGCAAGAACGAGGTTTTTGTCCGTAATATCAAAGGCACAGCCGATGCGGCAGTCACCTCCTCAAAGACGGCACTCGATGCCTACTTCTGCATTGATTATTCGTGCTTCACACCCGTGACCGCATCGGATTACAAATACGTGGTGATTAAAGCAAGGGCCGACAAGAGGCTTTCGGGCACGATAGACATGGGGCTGTTTTACAGCACCGGGTCTGATGGAGGCTTTTCATCGGAGCGGTATCTCACCCAGAACTTCGTCATGGACGGAGAATGGCAGTATCTTATGTACAGGATGTCCACGCAAAGTTCGTGGTCGGGCACGCTTAACGGTCTGCGTTTTGACCTGTACGAGCGCTCCGGTGTTCCTCTGGGATACACCACCGAGGTCGGTTTCGTAGCGCTGTGCCGCAATCTGGACGACGTTAAAAACGTGAAAGACGACATCCCGCCGGAAGGCTCTTTGGGATACTATCTCTGCTACACGGGTGAGCATCTGAAAGATACCGTACCCGGTATCGCTCCCACGTGCACCGAGGCGGGACACACCGCCGCAAGTGCTTGCTCCCTGTGCGGCACGGTATTCTCACAGAGCGTGGAGATCCCGGCTTTCGGGCACGCATACGTTGACGGCATCTGCACCAGATGCGGAGCTGAAGATCCCGAATACGTGACAGAGATTCCCGGAGATGCGGACGGCGACGGAAAGGTGACCGCAAAAGACGTGAACATTGTGAAAAAGATGATTTCCGGCATCGTTCCGTCCGAAGGAAACAAGGCCGCCGACGTGAACTGCGACAACAAGATCACCGTTGCCGACGTCAATATGCTGAAACGTATCGTTTCGGGAAAATAGGCTTTCCGACGAAGCTTAAAAATCAGACCGGAATTTACGGAGATCAAGCCATGAAACCTGATCCAAACAAAAAATACCCCGTTGCGGGATATAACAATGAGATTTACGTAAAACCTTTCGTTCAGAATCCGAATATCATTGTAGGTGATTTTACCTATATTGCCGATTCCGGATTTGAAAATCACGTCACGAACTTTTATCCGTGGAGCAGAGACCGGCTGATCATCGGCAAGTTCTGCCAGATAGCATCGGGCGTTGAATTTATGATGAACGACGCGAACCACCAGATGAATGCAGTATCGACGTTTCCTTTCTACACTCTTGAGGGCTGGGACACGGAAGCGCCCGCCGCTTCTGATATGCCGTTCAAGGGTGACACAGTCATCGGTAATGACGTATGGATCGGTGAAAATGCCGTGATTCTGCCCGGAGTTCAGATCGGTGACGGTGCTATAATCGGTGCCCGCAGCGTTGTCGGCAAAAACGTGGAGCCGTACACGATCGTGGCGGGCAACCCGGCAAAGGTCATACGGAAACGTTTTGACGATGAACTGATCGGGCTGCTGCTCAGGTTCCGCTGGTGGGACAAACCTATTGACGAGATCAACGGACTGATTCCCATACTGACAAGCAGTGATCTGGAAAAGGTCAGGGCTGAACTGAAATCAAGACTGGCATAAAATAAAACCCGCTGAAAAACGCTACAGCCGGATAAGGAAGTTTATTAACACAAGAAAACCCGCCGAAAGGAAATATCCTTTCGGCGTGTAGTTTTTTGTCCGACAAATCGGGATTTATCAAATTGTTTTAATTGCTACGGTTTCACTACTTACTTCATAATAACCGATTTTTTTATAAATGTGCATAGCATCGTCATTTCCCGATTCACAGTATAAACACGGAGTTTTACACCCTCGTCTAATGATTTCATTTGTCAGAAAAGCAGATAAACGTGTACCGTATCCACGACCAGCATATTCTCCGTCAATCGCAACCGCACCTATGCCGGAGTTATCTTCAAATATTGCACCATATCCAATAATTTTTCCATCAATCTCCATAACAAAGGAGTTTTCGATGTTCTTCAGGAAATCGTTATATTCCTCCTTGCATTCTTCCTCGGTCATTTCTTTTTTCTCAAATAAAAGCCCAATGCGCTTATGCATTTCCGCATATTCACGCGACCATATATCAAGCGCCGTCGGATAATCTTCCGGAACACACGATCTAATTCCGTTTTCGGATGAAACGCAGAATTTATCATCGTGCTCCATATACGTATTTGTATTTACAAAATTAAAACCTACAGATTTAACAAATTTGTCTGCGATATCATTTGGTGGGTAACTCGTCCACCATCCGCAACCAACAGATTCAAAATTTGTTTTGACTTGTTTGTAAACCCGTGTGCCTATACCGTTTCTCCGATAATTAGGGGTAACATAAATAAAAACAAACCCATCATATACTGCACTTGATGGGACAGACAATTCCATCCAACCAACAACCTTGCAGTTACAAATTATAATCCGAACCCTATCTTTGGGAATTTCATCATATTTTTTATAATACTTATCTTCGGTAAAATCCCGTATTGATAATTCATATTGTTCTTCATAATTCGATAATGATATTGTGCATTCGGATGACATCATAATTTCTGCACCCCTACAAATTCTGATTTGTCTTAATACTTAACGAGCATCGGATTTTGCCGTACATAATCCACATTCCAAAAAACTTCCTTATCGACCCGTAGGTAATTTCAGCGGGTTTTTATTTATCATATGGCGAAGTTGCCGTTTTCAAATACCGTGACTTCCCTGCCGTCGTGGGTGGTGCCCACAATGGAAAGATCTGCACTTCCCACCATAAAGTCCGTATGGATACAGCTTTCGGCGTTGATGCCCGCACGGACGAGCTCCTCGGTCTCAAGGTCATCGCCGCCCTTTATGGATGCGGAATACGCCTGCCCGAATGCGAAATGGCAGGAAGCGTTCTCATCGAAGAGAGTTTCATAGAAAAGAATGCCCGTATTCGATATGGGTGAATCATAGGGGACAAGTGCGACCTCGCCCAGATAATGGGAGCCTTCGTCGGTATCGACCGCACCGCGGAGGATATCCTCGCAGGTGTCTGCATGGACTTCAACTATTCTGCCGTCGCGGAGCGTGAACTTTATTCCCTCTATGATATTGCCGTTAAAAGCCAGGGGCATGGAAGCGCAGAGCGTTCCGTTCACTCCCGTTTTCAGAGGTGCGCAGAACACTTCCTCCGTGGGCATATTTGCAACGAAGCGCACTCCGGATTTCGCAGTATCTCCGCCTCCCAGCCACAGATGATTTTCCGGCATTTCAACGTACAGGTCCGTGCCGAGAGAGTTCTTATAATGCAGTTTCTTGAAGTTCAGCTCATTGAGCTTTTTACAGGTCGCCTCAAGGTTGTCGCAATGCTTTTTCCACTTTTCGGGCGCCTTGCCGTCACCGTTGATGCGGACAGCCGCAAATATCGCCTCCCAAAGCTTTTCAACGGCGTTTTCGTCGTCCGGGAACACTTTATCCGCCCAGCTTTTTGTGGGCGCTGCAGCAACGCACCAGGGGAATCCGTTGGACGTTTCAAGATCGAAGAAGACCTTGAGATCACGTCCTCTTGCCACGTCCCAGCGGCGCAGTCTTTCGGGATCAACGCCCTTCAGCATTTCCGGATCGTCTCCGCAGATGAAGACGTATGCTGCCCCCTCCTCGGCCAGAAGGTTTCTTTTGTCGGCATCCCACGGATACATACCGTCAAAGAGGCTCGTGTCCGCATTGAGCCAATGCTCACGACTGATGCTGTCGTCTCTCCAGTCCATTATCACGTCGGCGGCCCCGTTTTCAAATGCCTTACGGGTGATAAGGCGGGCAAACGGTGCACACTCCACGGGGCAGGACACCATAAGCTTCTGCCCTTTCTGCAGATTTACGCCTACCTCAACGATAAGGCTTGCATATTCGTTTAATTTTTCACAGTTCATTATTACAGTTATTCCTTCCTTTGCATTTGTGGCTTTTCTTTAAATTTGCCGCCCGTTGGCGGCAAATTTCACAAATGGGGTCATAAAACGGCATACCTGCGATCCGGATATACTTCGTTTTCAGACTTACCTCTCAAAAAACTCGCTCAAAGCTGATTATCCGCTTTGAGCGAGCATTTTATGTATTACGCTTTATTCGGGCTTCTTTGCTCCGCAGTTGGTGCAGAAGTTTCCTGCATTCTCCGTGCCGCACTCACATTTCCACGTTTCGGGACGTTTTGCGCCGCAGTTGGTGCAGAAGTTGCCTGCGTTTTCGGTGCCGCAGGAGCACTTCCAAGTTTCGGGCTTTTTCGCTCCGCACTCGGTGCAGAACTTTCCGGTGTTCTCAGCGCCGCAGGAGCATTTCCATGCATCCTTAGGCTGGGCCTTTTCCTGCTGCTCCGCTGCCGCGTTGAACAGGCCCTGTACGGTGGAGCCGGTTGCGTTTGCTGCCATGCCCATGCCTACGAATCCGCCTACTGCGCCGTTGGCGTTGTTTGCGGCATCTACCATAGCCTCTGTCTGTGCCGTGGTGAATGCGCCTGCCGCCATACCTGCATTGGAGTACATTGCGCTCTGCTGAGCTTTCTTGATGATCTCCTGGTCTTCCTCGGGGAGAGTGAGCGTTGCGAATGCAACGTTTACGACCTCGATGCCTCTGAGCTCCGCCCACTTTGCGGAAAGAGCCTTATTGAGGGCGGTTTCCATCTCTGCGGTATGAGTCATTATCTGGTTGGGTCTCATTTCGAGATCGGAGAGCTCGCCGAATGCAGGCTGAAGTGCGCTGACAAACTCGGTTTTCAGCTGGCTGTCGATCTCTTCTCTTGTATATTCCTTTTCAACGTTGCCGCACACGTTCGCATAGAACAGCATGGGGTTTGTGATCTTATAGGAATACACGCCGGCGCATCTCACGGACACGTCGATATCAAGGCCGATCTTGGAATCGACAACTCTGAAGGGCACGGGATTGGGAGTGCCGAACTTATTATCGATGATCTCCTTGGTGTTGAAATAGTAAACTCTCTGGTCCTTGCCGGGATCTCCGCCGAAGGTGAATCGCTTGCCGAGCTCCTTGAAGGTCTCTTTAAGGCTCTCACCCAGTTTACCCGTGAAGATACTGGGCTCAAGATCCGTCTTATAGGTGAATTCGCCGGGCTCTGCACAGAACTCGACTATCTTTCCCTGCTCCACGATCATCATGCACTGGCCGTCTGCAACGGCGATGACGGAGCCGTCGGAAATAACGTTATCATTTCCTTTTGTGTTGGAAGATCTGCCGGAGATCTTCTTCTGTCCCTTTACTGCGAGAACGTCCTTCGGAAGTGCATCACAGTAGAAAAACTCCTTCCACTGATCGGCGAGAACTCCACCGAGAGCGCCAAGACCTGCTTGAATAAGTCCCATTGTGTTTCTCCTTTATGTTTTATTAATTCAATTATATATAATTTTTTCCTATTTATCAACAGTTTTTTGCAAAAAAGCCGTTTTCGCTCTTGATGTTCAGCCGAACTTGTGTTATAATCTATTCAACACAAATCAGAGAGGTATATTATGAAAGAAAAGTTCATCCCCGGAACGGTGCTCCCTTACACCGAATCTCCCGGAAGCATGTTTTCGTTCTTTCTCCCCATGATAAAGGCGACCGACGGTCTTTCTCTCGGTCAGGTCTGCTCCATCACCGGGCTTGAGGTATCCACCGTTCAGAACTGGGTGAAGAGAGGCTTTGTGGCTCACCCCGTAAAAAAGAAATACTACGAGCGCCACTTTGCGCGCATACTGATGATAACGGCTCTCCGCGACTCCATGAAGATCGAGCAGATCGGCGAGCTTATGACTTACGTTAACGGTGACACCGAGGACACCTCGGACGACATCGTTTCCGAGCCCGTTTTATACGACTATCTCTGCGAGTGCATCCGGGTTCTGGACATTTTCGGCTCCGGTGAGGATGAGATACGCCGCACGGTGGAAAAAGTCACCTCCGACTTCTCCTGTGCCGATGCCCTCGCCCGCGAGCGGCTGACTCTGGCTCTCATGGTCATGGTGACAGCCTGCATCTCGGGGATGATCAGAAAAGAAGCCGAAAGCTATTTCGAAATGCTCCGGAACAGCTGATCATTTTATAATGCCGAATACTCTGTGGTCTTCCGTTTCTCCGGTTTCTGCCGATATCATTCTGTAACGGACCGTCAGAGTATCGTCCTTTACCGTAATATACGAATACGCGGTATATCCCCATTTCATGGGGAGCTTATCACACAGATATTCCCCGTATTCGGGGGTAAACGCCTCGTCCACTCCTCTGTTCTGGTTGCCGGCGCATCCGGGCAGGAAGTTGACGGGGCCTTTCGGTTTTACGAAGAAGATACCGTCTGCGCCGTCCTCGGTCTTATGAACCGCCGGGCAGTCACGCTGGACAGTATTTTCCCCGGTTATGGGATAGGTATATGAAAATACGTGGTCGTGGCCTGATAGGATAAGGTCTACGCCGCACTCACGGAACAGATCCGCCAGCTGTGCGCGGAGATTGAGCGCCAGGGTATTTCTTTCATATCTGCATCCGTATTTTCCGGGGGAAAACAGCGGATTATGGCTTATGACTATCTTCCATTTTTTATCGGCGGAGCGAAGGTCGGACATGATCCACTCAAGCTGAGGAGACGGTCTGCCGTCCTCCGTCATACCTACGTATTCCGCAGAGTTCAGCACGGTGAAATGGACGTCTCCCACGTCCGTTGAGAAAAAGATGCCGTACGAGGTATCCTGCGGGGGAAGTTCTATTTCAAAGTGCTTCTGAAACGTGGAGGTATATCCCTCAAGGTAGCATTCCCACCAGTCGTGGTTTCCCGCCGACGGTATCATGGGATATGAGGTCATGCATTCTCTGTTGCAATCCAGCATTTTCTGCCACATATCGCGCATGCCGGACATATGCACCATATCTCCGCCGTGCACCAGAAGATCGCACCGAGGATATCTGCGCATCGCATCGTCCGTTGCGGCTTTCCAGAACGTTCCGTGGTTATCCACGTCCTGTGTATCTGCGACATAGCAGAAGCTGAGATCTTTTTTGTGGGACAGGGTGGTGAATGAAAAGATTTCGGACATGCCGAGCTTTTCGTCGCCCACTCTCCAGAGATACGTTTTTCCCTTTTCAAGGTTTTCGAGAACTGCGGAGTTCTTTATGCATCCGATGCTCTCCGAGCACCTGCCCTTTACCGTTACCGCTTTTCTGAAATCGGTATCGTCCGGGGTTGTATACTGCACCTGAGGCGATCCCGCCTCATCAGTTTGCCAGGCGACGCCGTATTTATTTGCTTCTCTGTTATATACTGAAAGCGTTACGGCTTCCGGCTCATAGTTTTTCATTTCTTATTTCCTTACAAGGGACAGAATTTTCCCGACTGCGGTCATTATGCGGAATTTGATCTCTGATTTTATCGCCTGAAATGCGGGTGTGGGCTTTGCGTACTTCTCGGCGATCTGTACGAAAGGCTTTTCCTCGGCTATCATTTTCATTACGTCCTCCCGTTCCGGGTGACGGTTTGAGCTTTTATTGAGGGTGGGGTTGCCCGTGAGGATATTCCCTACGGTGCATTTTTTCATCGTCAGCTTATCGGAGATGCTTTCAAATGCTTTTTTGCCTCGCTCGGTTCTGATGACGACTGCGGAAATGCCCTTATCGTCATTCATTTCGGGAAAAGTATGGTTTATTCCCCAGAAATCTCCGAGGGTAATATCGGAAACGTAGCCGTTGCCCTTGAAATTGCAGTCGTAACAACACTCCCTGAGCACGTTATTTCCGAAAAACAGTCTGTAATACGGGTCGTAATTTGTAGTATCGGAATAATCGCCCATATCACTTTTTATATTTATTGAGAACAGGTGCCAGCCCTTTTTCTTGCTTCTGAAATTTACTTCTTTTGTATTCGGAAATCTTTCCGCAAGATAGTTTTGCCACAGTTTCGGAGTCGGCACTCCGTGGCAGATGATATCGACAACGGTAAGGTTATCATAGTCCCTGCCGAGGAAGGATCTCAGCGCAGCGCACTGACACGGTGTTCCCGAGAAAAGCACACTGCAGCCCTTCTGAAGGTGATCCTTTATGCTTTTCCACAGCCCGGAAGTATCACTTTGCAGATATTTCGAGCCCATCAGATCGGAAAGGTCTTTTTTATCGGTTATTATTTTATGCCGGACGCTGAAATTTTCGTCATATCCCGCGCCGACAACAGCGCCGCCGCATTCCAGAGTTTCCTTTGCAAGAAGTGCGAAAATGCCGCCGGAGGAGGATTTCATTCTTTCTTCGGTGTCTTTGTTATATGCGGCATAAGCTTCGAGAGGCGCATTCTCATTCTTTTTATTGACCGGGCACTTTTCACGGCACAGGCCGCATTCAACGCACATATCCGCATTGATCACGGGGCGCATGAAGCCGTATTCATCACGTTCCGCACTTATGGCGCTGTTCGGGCATACGGCTTCACACGTCATACATCCGCAGCACCGGGACGGATCACAGATTTTCACTTACGTTCTTTCCTTTCTTCTGAAGATTTTGGAAAGGTATTTATTGACGATCTCTTTTTCATATGAGTTCATTACGGAAAGGTATGCGGTGATGCCGTACAGGATCACGTATACGGAGCCGAGAATGAAGAACTCGCTCATACCGGGCAGGCGCAGAGTGAATTTCAGCGCCGCCACGACGGCGATAGCGGGCAGAAATTTCAGCGTCATCACGGCGACTGTCTTCCAGTATTCCGCCATATTGATACCGCACCGCTTCTGATAATAGATATTTATTATGAACACGTTTGCAACGATAAGAGCAATTGCTGTACCTGCGGCGCTACCGAGTCCGCCGAATCTGATGGCGAGGGGCACGCTTATCGCTATATTCACTATTGCCATACCGAGGGTTATCAGCGCACGGACACGGAACAGATTTTTCGCTTTCATGATGCTTATTCCCACGCTCTGCGTGATCGGGATCGCCGATGCGAGGATAAGGAACAGGGCGATATAATATGATTTTTCGCACTCGCCGCCCACGTGCCAGACTACAAACTTATGTCCGAACATTACGAATCCGCTGGCAAAAAGGAATATGGTGAGATACTGGAGGCGGCTGGTTTTGATGAATTCATCGGACAGTGCTTTATCGCTCTCGCCTCTTGCCACCATTTTGGACATTTTGGGGAGCATAACGGAGGAGAACACTGCCGACAGCTGAAGAGCCATCTGGTTATAGTTTGACGCCATGGAATATATCGTTACCTCATCGGTTCCCTTTACTATTCCAAGTATTGCCTGGTCCACGTACCAGTTGACTTTATCCACCACTTCCGCTATGAACACGAAAATGGAATAGGACAGGATCTCTATGAAAATATACTTCTCAAAGCCGCTGTACCGCACGGTGAGCCCGAGCCGTTTCTCACAGAACACGACGTTTACGAGAAGGCAGGCTATATTGATGGCTGATATCACCGCCACCAGCACCACCGAGTCCGCGCCGAGGCACAGAAGAGGTATCATTATCAGAGGATTGAGAAGAACACGTACTATATTGAGGATCTTTGAGAATACGAATTCCTCGTATGCTATTATGATGTTTCCGTATATGGTCAGGACAAATGTGAGACCGATATTTACGGTGAGGATGGCCAGAAGTATTTTGCTTTTTGCAAGCTCGGCGGGGGTAAGGGCAAGGAATATCTTATCCGCATTCAACGTGATGACGGCACCTGCGCCAAACGCCAAAAGGCCGATGAAGCAGAAGATGAGGAAAAACATGCCGTGAAGTTTTTTCTCCTCTTCGTACCTACCGGCTGCATGATATTTTGCCGTATATACCACGATTCCGTTGCCGAAGCCCAGGTCCATTACGTTGAGATAATTGATGACCGAGGACACCAGCTGGTACAGTCCGTACTCCGAAGTTCCGAGGAATCTCAGCACGAGAGGCTGATAAACGAGGATTATCAGAGAATTGACTATTATGTATATATACGAAAGCATAGCGCCTGCACGGCGCTGGTTTATCGTTTTACCCATTTTTCTCCAGAAGATTCACTATCTCATCGCCTGCCGCCCGTGCTTTCTCGATATAGCCGGGCATTATTTCTCTGAGATGAGTTCTGATGCTTTCTTCGTTTTTCATCATATCGGCAAAGGCATTTTTCAGAGAGTCCTCATTCTTCATTTCCTGCACCGGAATAACGTATCCGTCATAGGTACCGAACAGGTCCTTTGCGATGCCTTTGGCTTTTACGGAGTAGCCGACAACTATTGTCGGGACGCAGTTGGAATATGCCGCAATCGATGCATGCGTTCTCGCCGCAACGAAGAACCTGCATTTTGCGATCTTACCCTTAAGGTCGATGGCGTTTCCCTGATCGAACAGTCTGATACGCTCCTCATTCTGGAAGCTGCCAAGCAGAAGCTTTGCCGCATCGGAATCGTCCGTAGTTTTACAGCGCACGTGAGATATGAGAGCTACATTGAAATCGGTTTCCCCGAGGATCATTTTAACCAGATTCACATAGTTTTTGAGCATTATGTTATCGCCCTGTTCGTAGGACTGTGCGAGGGGGCTGATATTGATGCCCACTATATCACGGTCATTTTCAAACATAGGCTCATTCACTTCTCCCGTGGGGAGAGTGAATGCGGGATCGGGATAATATTTCACGTTTTCGAAGCCCAATGATCTCAAAGTTTCGTAGGTTATGGTCTCACGGGCCGTTATCAGCGAAAACTTCTTCAGCTCGTTGATTTTTTTCTTATGCTTTTCGGGATCAAGATACTCGGGATTGATGGAGCATCCCCAGAGCACCGTATTTTTGCAATGACGTCTGAGGTTGCGGTCTATCGTTGTCAGCATTGCGCTTTTCCCGTACGAATATGTATCGCCGCCGATGGATATTGCCACGTCCGCTTTCTTTGCCGCTTTTACGGTGTTTTTATAAAGAAGGCTGAAAAACGGCATACCGCCGAGGATGGTGCAAACGCCGCCCGTGATGAGCCTTTTCGTTTCAAACGAGCATTTGCAGAACACGTCCGATGCGACAAAATTATATTTTCCGTTTTCTTCGTCTATGTACTCCTTGTCCTCGTGAGGCTTGGACGATGAAATACAATACACGGATCCGGGATATTTCTCTTCGATTATTCCGCAGATCGTTCTGACAAGGGCCTCACAGCCGTGATTGTAGCAGGTCCCCTGGTTGTACAGTAATACGTTCTTCATTCGTTTCCTCCTCATCTCTGAACAAAAGTGCCATCATTACGGGCAGGATAAACAGTCTTGCGTCCAATATATCCGGGATAAAGTTTGATGCAAACAAGCCGTACAGGATAAACCAGAATTCCGTTTTGCATTTCCTGTTATACGACGCGGAAATAAAGTATATAAGCAGAGCCGCCATAAGGATGCCGAATACGACACCGCCCATTTCAAGCCATCTGAGCATGGAATTGTGCGTTACGATACCTCCGAGCCGTGAGGCAAGGGATGCGTTATCGTAACCAACTCCGAAAGGATTTTTCAGGATAAGTCTGATGCCGTTCATATACCCTTCAAAACGGCCGTTGTCCGACATCAGTGATGATACGCTGGTTATGGATCTGGAATACGAAAGATACAGAAGCATTACCACCATCATTCCGACAACTATCATCGTCATGGTAAAACGCTTCACTGCGCCGCGGTAATGGAACACTACGTAGAACACCATCACTATCGCAAGAGAGATAATACTCGTTCTGCGGCTGGTAACGCCGATGCCCGCCATGAGCAGTGCCGCCATGGTAAGTATCCAGAACCAGTTCTTCTTATTGAGATTTTCAAGGAGGTAGAATGCGGCTCCTCCGATAATTATCGTGGAACAGCTCGTATCGTCCATAAGGAGCTTTGACGATGTGGTCGCTTCGCCGTAGTATACTCCCAGGGACAGCTTGAAAAGAGCGATGCCCATCGTTTTATACATCACGTACTGGAACAGAAGGAAGAAGGACGTGAGCAGCATACAGAACACGAAAGAATTGACCACGTACTTTCTTTTTTCAAAAGCAACTGCTGACTTGAACAGAAACGAGATGAACGCGACAACTACGAAGAATGCGATCATCAGCATTTCTTTCAGTCCCTCGCCGACGGACTCCGATATGAGCAGAGGATAAGGAAGCAGAAGCACCATGCTGACGAACACAGCAAGCGGGACCGGAGCGACTTTTACGGTCAGCAATTTTCTGATATTTATCAGAGAATACACAAGGATTATAACGCCGACGACATAGAACCAGGTGACCGGCATATCGGACGCCCAATCACCGAAAATATTGATCCACGAAGCCTGCCACGTATGGCAGAACATCATAAGGCACGAGCAAAGAAAATCTCCGGTTTTTTTATAGCAGGCGTAGAAAAGAGCGCAGAAAATGGCTGCGCTTATTCCTAAGAACAATACCTGCGGTATATTATTCTGAAAATCGAACAGATGCAGTCCGAGAAACAGAAAAGAAAGAAAAAATTCCATGACTCTACCTTTGTTTTGATATCAACTGATTATATCATTTTTCGCCCGTTTTGTCAACAAGAGCGCACCTTTCACGTACTGCCGGTATTGATTTCCAGCCGTTCATGATATGCCCGGTGAGGCAATTTACAGCAGCCGCGAAAAGCGCCGTGATAATGAAAACGGAGATGACGAAAACCACGCCTCTGTTTTCCGACGTCATACACGAGAGAATGATGGCGGCTCCCTGATAGAGGTACAGCTCCAGGCTGATTTTACCGATCTTTTCGAGGAATCCGACTGCGGTGATTTTATTAAGTCTCACGAACAGCGCAGCGGAAAACACAGCAAAAGCCGCGGAAAACACCACGCCAAGCAGGAGAGCATACAGTCTGCCGACGGACAGGATGCAATATGCGCCGAATGCCGCCGCGAACAGCACCAATGTTACAGCCATTGAGCCTCGTGAAAACAGGATCTTTTTAATTCTGTCCCCTGCACCGGCAAGGATACCGAGGAAGAAACACGGAACGGTAGCCGCCCGGTGAAGACCGCTTCCGATCACAAACATACAGACGATCCACGCCGCGGAAAGGAGCAGCAGGAGTGCGGGATTTTTGAACAGGC
This sequence comes from Candidatus Avispirillum sp., assembly GCA_045641325.1. Lineage (GTDB taxonomy): Bacteria > Bacillota > Clostridia > Oscillospirales > CAG-272 > Avispirillum. The sequence continues at coordinate 1,504 of JAZUGU010000052.1, read as the reverse complement.
GGTAGCTGAGATAAAACGAAACGTACAGAAAGAGCGCAAGTATTATGTACCACGAATACGTTACAAGCGCCCCGCCTCCGAAAAGAAATCCGGTGAGGGTGGTTTTTATCATCGTACCGGTGGCAAGCCTTACGGCAAGGTATACGGCATTGGCGACAAGATATGCGATAATGATATAGGGGACTCTGACAAGTATCAGTTTTTTAAGATAAGACGCACCGTCGGATTTATATTTTGTTATCAGTCCGTAGCCTGTCCCGAACAGGAAAATGCCCACCGGCAGAAAGCCGAGATTTGCAAAGAATGCGAGTGCCGGCACATACTCTGCCAGATGATGCAGGATCACCAGAATGCACGCGATACCGCGGAGACGCAGAGAGGTTTTATATGTGAATTCCCCGTTCATTTGTTTTCCTTTCGCTTTTTATTTTCCGCAAAGCTCATATGCTTTGATTATTGATGATATATACGCTTTTTTATCGGTGAATCTTTCGGAAGAAGCCCGGGCATTAACGGATTTCAAGTTCATGCAGCCTTCGTCTGACAAAAGCTTCACGATTTCGTTTTTCATTTCTTCCACGTTATTGCACAGCATGCCGTTGGATTCATTGACGATATCGGGAAGCCCGCCTACGGGAAATGCGACAAACGGCAATCCGAGTGTCATTGCCTCAACTGCGGCAAGCCCGAAGCCCTCGCTTGAGGACGTGAGGACGCCGATCTTACTATGCTTCATATATTTATAGGGATTGGGATCAAATCCCGCAAATTCGATGTTTCCGGTGACGCCGAGTTCTTTTGCCAAAGCCTCGGTATCGGCTCTGCGGTCTCCGTCACCGACAACGACCGCTTTTATATCACGCTCTTCTCTGATCCGGGCGACAAGACGCACGAAAAGCTCCGGGCGCTTGATATCGGTCAGTCTGCCGACAAAGCACAGATCAAATTCCTTATCGAAAGGCTCGAGAGCGCCCTTTTCGACCTCATCCTTATCCACAAAATTATAGAGGACTTCCGTCTTATCCCTCATGGTTTTTCTGAAGACGAATTCTTTCTCGATGCTGGGCGACACACAGAAAATCTTTTCAGCCTTTATGCACGAATATGCAAGACCCAGGCTATTGGGATTTACGCCACCCATCCACGGGCAGTTGCAATGAAGATGGGATACGAAGGGCACGCCTGCCAGCGCCAGATTAAGGCTCATGTGCGGGTCGTGTGCGTGGACGGCATCGGGCTCGATCTCCCGGATGACCCTTTTGATTTCCTTTACGCTGTGAGTATCACAGACCATGGCATTGAGTCCCAGTGATGCCACGTGCTCCACGCCGCTGCCTGCAGGCGCAACGTAGTACCCCTCCCAATCGGAGGGCAGATTCATAAGTATATGCGCCGCAACACTTTCAAGCCCGGAAAATGAATCGGCATATATAAAGTGAAGTACCTTTTTCATAATTCTTCAAGGCAGTCATCATAGAATTTTTCCAATTCCCTAATGGCATTT
>JAZUGU010000051.1:0-13428 GCA_045641325.1 Candidatus Avispirillum sp. | reverse complement strand
TTCCCGCCGTTTTTGACGGATGAGTCCTTCACCTTTCAGCAGACGTTTAAGTGGTAGGTTCTTTAAGTTCGCACTGAACAGTAAGAGCTATCTCTTTCTGTCTGCTGTAATCATTAGGCCTCATCCCCTCAAAGCCGAGAGAATTTCGGCTTTGAGTACCTTCCCCAGAGGGGAAGGCTATTCTACAAACTATAATTTAATAAATTTCTCAAAATCCTCTTGACAGCTCATTCTACATGGTGTAGAATCATTCTACAATGTGTAGAACAAAATGTCAAGAGGATCATGAAAGGAAACAAAAATTATGAGCGATTATCAGCTCGGAGCTGTTGAATCGAGATTTGCGGACATCATCTGGGAGCGCGAGCCCGTGACCGCCGTTGAGCTCTGCAAGATCTGCGAACGGGAGCTCTCATGGAAGAAAACCACCACCTATACGGTGCTTCGCCGTCTTTGCGACAAGGGCATTTTCAAAAACGAGAGCGGCACGGTAACGTCGGTGATTTCCAAAGACAGATTCTTCTCTCTCCGCACGGAACAGTTCGTGCGGGACACCTTTGACGGCTCGCTTCCCGCTTTTATCACGGCGTTCTGCAGCGGGAAGAAGCTTTCACGTGAAGAGATCGAATATCTGAAAAAATTCGTGGAAGAATACGGAGAGCAATAATGGAAGGTATTTTTCTTACCGTTCTGCGGCTGAGCATTGCCGCAACGTTTCTTATCGCGTTCGTAGTGATCGCCCGTCTCCTTCTGCGCAGGGCGCCCAAATGGATATCCTGCGTTCTGTGGGCGATAGTTGCCGTCCGTCTTTTATGCCCGTTCTTCATATCAAGTCCCGCAAGCCTCGTTCCCCGGGTGGAGCCCGCTGACATCGGGATCGAAACGGTTGAAGCGGAAGTTCCGCAGACCCCGGATGCCGGTGATATCACGGTCACTCCGGGCACGGTGACGGCAGAGGATGATAAGGGCGTTTCAACCGTTCAGGTACTGTCCGTCGTCTGGATCGTCGGAGTTGCCGCCATGCTCGCTTACTCCGGCATCAGCTACTTGAATCTCCACCGCAGGACACGGGAAAACATCCCCGCCGGCGACGGTACATACGTCTGCGACAAAATAGGCACGCCGTTTATCCTGGGCATTTTCCGCCCCCGCATTTTCATTCCCGCCTCGGTGGAGAGTGGAAACGTGCCGTTTATCACCGCTCACGAAAAGGCGCACATAAAGCGCGGAGATCATTTCATAAAGCCCCTCGGCTTTCTCATTCTTTCCGTTTACTGGTTCAATCCCGCCGTCTGGGCGGCATACGTGCTTCTCTGCCGTGATATCGAGCTTGCCTGCGACGAAAAGGTGATAAAGGCAATGGGCGAGGAAAGCAAAAAGGGCTACTCCATGGCGCTGATAAACTGCAGCTCCCCCATGAGGATCGTTTCCGCCTGCCCTCTCGCTTTCGGCGGAACAAAGGTCAAGGGAAGGATACGGCACGTTCTCAACTACAAGAAGCCCGCTTTCTGGATAGTGGCGGCAGGTCTTGCCGCCTGCATCGTGGCAACGGTTTGCTTTATGACCGTGCGCCCCGGGAAAGATCCGGAAAAAGACACGCCTCTTATAAAATGCAAGCACGTTTACGATGAAACCGTCACCGTGAAGGCCGACTGCGAAAAGGACGGAAAAGCCGTTCTTACCTGCAAAAAATGCGGAAATTCGTACGAAAAGAAGATCAAGGCAACCGGCCACGATTTTTTGTCCGAGGAAAAGGAAAAAGCCACCTGCATTAAGGGGGCTGTCACTCTCATGACCTGCAAGGTCTGCGGAAAAACGGAGGAAAAAGTGGGAGAGCCTGACCCTGCGGCGCACGCTCTCACGGAGACCGTGGTGGATGCCACCTGCATCTCCGAGGGCTCGAAGACGGTTTCCTGCTCTCTGTGCGGATACTCCGAGACGGAAACCTACCCCATGACCGACCACGACTTCTTCCTGTACTACGGTGACTACACCTGCACCGAGGCGGGATACGAATATTACAAATGCTACGTGTGCGAAACGGAAAAGAAAGTGCCCAAGGAAGCACCCGGGCACGTATGGATAGAGGCAAGCTGTAACCATCCGAAGCACTGTGACAACTGCGGTGCCACCGAGGGCGAAAAGCTCTATCACACCGTTTACGGCGGTACCTGCACCCGCTGCGGCAAGGAGATAGAAGACACGGTGATATCGGGCTATTCCGGTATTGGCGAGCAGATCCCCACCGTCACGGGAGGATACGTTGTGATATCCGACCCGCAGGTGACCTATGAGGAGCTCTTCCAGAGAGGACCCCACGGTGCGCCGAATCTGTGGGCAACGTATGATGCTTCACATTCAAATATGACGGCAGAAAACAATGCTGCTATGTTCGAGGTATACATGGTCAACGACCAGACAGGAGAGTCTCAGTTCATCGATTGTTTTACTGTCGCCGGATATGATCCCGATACTCATGAAGAAAGCTATCAGTTGACATCAAGACTTTTCATATATGTCGGCGTTGACGGGCGTGATCTCCCGCCGGGCTCGTATACGGTAGTGTTCAAGCCGTTCACGGGATACAACTGATACTCCTCTGTAAATAATATCAAAAGGAGAATTTTTCCCGTCCGTTTTCGATAAATTACGCACTCCTCCCGGGGTAAAATATACTCGGGAGGTAGTGATATGAAAATCATCGGAAATTACGTTTTGCAGGAGATAGGCGACGATTTCGTGCTGATCCCCACGGGCAACGACCCCCGAAACTACAAGGGAATGTGCTCTTTCAACGAGACCGGGGCTTTCATCTGGCATCAGCTTGAGAAAAACCGCTCGGAGGAGGCGCTTCTCGACGTGGTGACGGAGGTTTACGACATTGACCGTGAGGGCGCGAGGCGCGACGTGGGAAAATTCCTTGACCGGTTGGAAGCGATAAATATTATTGAGAGATAGAAAAAACAGAGCGGATCAATAGGAGCCCTCACATAGGGAGAGAGGCGCCGCTGGTTGTTCGTTCTGAATACCGTTGGCGTAACAGCCTAAAGGGTGAGGTACGGCAGGTGTTCAGAACGGACAAAGGAAAGATATAACAAAATGACCGAAACTTAAGTTACGGTCATTATTTCATTAGATATTCGGGAAATCCCCATCACACCTGATATTTTTTATAAATATTTCTTTCCGTTCGGCGGTGAAAAAATCCCTATGTGTGCGCTCCGTCGGCGGTCTTTTTTTGCATCCGTTGATTTATTTCCTCCGATTTTCAGATAACCGTCACATAACACACAAGCCATATTCAAACAAATGCGGTATAATGCCGTCAGCAATAAAAAACGGAGACAGACATGAAAAAAGCAAAAACACTCATATCCCTTGCAGCGATTGCCGTATCGGCGGCAATGCTTTTCACCTCATGCGGAACACGTAACACTGCGGATAGTGAAAAAGAAACGGAAGATCCCGTCACCACGTCAGCAAAAGAAGAGAAAACGACCTCTCACAGGATAGTTCTTTCCGGCGGAGAAGCAACGATAGACGGAGAGAAGATCCCGCAGTACGATTATACATGGCATTGCGATCCGGGAGTATCCCACAGCGAGGTGGAGGATGCACCTGCGGAATACTATACCGGCGAAAAACCGGATGAAACGCTTTCCGTTTACATTGATCACGAGCTGTATTATTTCCCGTTTCTTCCCGCCGACGGCTTCAAAGCAATAAATTACGACGGCGAAACGGAATGGGCGTACTATTATACGGACGGCGAGCACGACGACTATATTTTTGCCACGCTTCCTCATTTAACACCGTCCGTTCCCACCGATATGATGTTCTCCGAGGAGGAAGCGGGGAAAAATAAAGTGCTTCACATAAAAGAGGCGGGAGAATATCTCATCGAGGGCGAGTGGCAGGGGCAGATAAACGTCGATCTCGGCGAAAACGCCGCAGAAGATCCCGACGAAAAAATCACACTGATACTGAACGGCGTTGACGTGACCTGCACCGCAGCCCCTGCGGTGCTGATAAACAATGCTTACGAATGCGACGGCGTGTGGGAAGCAGGAAACAATTCTCAGGATGTCGACACATCCGATGCAGGCGTAAACGTGATAATTGCTGACGGCACGGAAAATAACGTGTCGGGCAAAAACGTATACAGAATGCTGAAAACCGTACTGAAAAATGCAGAGTCCGGCTCCGCAGTCCAGAAGAAGATGAGAAAGACCGATGCGGCGTTTTATTCCTGCGTTTCCATGAACATTGACGGCGGCGAGCTGGGTGACGGCGTGCTTAACGTGACCTCCGGATTCGAGGGGGTTGACACAGAGCTCCATCTGACGGTCCTCGGCGGCAATATAATTATCAATTCGCAGGACGACGGAATAAACGTCAATGAGGATAACGTTTCCGTGGCACGCTTCAAAGGAGGAAACGTAACGGTAAACCATTTGCAGGGAGCAGAGGGCGACGGCGTCGATTCCAACGGATATATCGTAATGGACGGCGGCACGGTGTGCGTCAACGGCGTAATGCCGCCGGATACCGCCCTTGACTCGCAGTGCGGAATGTACTTCTATTCGGGAGACGTCATAGTTGACGGCGAAAAGCAGGAGTATAAAGAGGGTGACGTTATCCGTGAGGAAATGGGCGGCGCACCGGAAAGGCCCGGGGATATGCCCGAAATGCCCGACGAAGGATTCCCCGGGAACGGAGCCCCCGGAAACGGGGATCCCGAGCCCGGTAAATAAAGCCGCAGAATCCGATACCTGAAATTTGATCATAATGGTTTATTTCGCTTGCCTTTTATGTTGGTTTGTGATATATTTATATCAGTAAACCACTCCGGAGGAAAATATGAAAGAACTTACTCCCGAAACCGTCCACGGCATCGTGAACCGTGTAACGGAAACCACATTTAACTACCACGGCTGGCCGTCTGTCTGCCGTGATGCCCGCGGCACCCTTTATGCCGCCGCTTCCGGTATGCGACTGGGCCACGTTGACCCCACCGGCAAAAACTGTATGTACGTAAGCTTCAACGAGGGAAAGACTTGGTCTCCCCCCATCGTTGTAAACGATTCCTATCTAGATGACCGTGACACGGGCATCATCGCCTGGGGCGAGGGAAAAATGCTCATGTCGTTCTTCAACGACTATGACGATCAGGATTGGGATTCTCCCGATTGGTCGTGGCTTCCCGATCAGCATAAGCCCCTGTATAAGGGATATACAAAAAGCCTTGAGCACGTCTGGAACGCCAAGGGCTACCACGGCTCATTCGTAAAGATGTCCGATGACTGGGGCGTCACCTGGTCCGATAAGGTCAGAGTTCCCGTCACGTCCCCCCACGGTCCCGTCATGCTCCGTGACGGCACGCTTGTGTATATGGGCAAGGTCATGGACCCCGAGTACCTGGCACCTAACCCCATCTGCGTGTATTCAAGCCATGACGGCGGATATACCTGGGAGAAAACGGGAGAGGTGGAGCCCTCCGAGGATATCACCAACGAAAATATGCACGAGCCCCATATGATAGAGCTGCCGAACGGCCGACTTCTGGGCTCCATCCGTATCCACGGCAGACAGGAACAGCCCGATTTCACCGTGTATATAACCTATTCCGACGATAAGGGCAAGACATGGTCCAAGCCCTTCTGCATCGGAGTGGACGGATCTCCTCCGCACCTCATGGTGCATTCCTCCGGTGCCGTCATCTGCTCGTACAGCCGCCGCAGAAGCCCCGAAGACAGGGGAGAGTACGCGGCAGTCAGCTACGATAACGGCGAAACGTGGACGGAGAACTACGCCCTCCGCACCGATATCGCCTACGGCGACCACGGCTATCCCGCATCGGTGGAGCTTTCCGACGGCTCGATCATGACCGTCTACTATATGGGCAACCCCGGCGACTGGTGGACGTCCGTCCTCTACACAAAATGGAGATTGGGAGATAAGTAACGCACGTTTGCGAATAAAAGGAGAATCATATGAATATAGTATGCCTTGATATGGAGGGCGTTCTCGTCCCCGAAATATGGATCGCATTTGCGGAGGAAACGGGCATCCCCGAGCTTCGCCGCACCACCCGTGACGAGCCCGATTACGATAAGCTCATGAAATACCGCATCGGTATCCTGAAAGAGCACGGCCTTGGCCTCAAAGAAATACAGGCCACCATTGCAAAGATCGAGCCCATGGAGGGCGCAAAGGAGTTTCTCGATGAGCTCCGCTCCATCACGCAGGTGGTCATCCTCAGCGATACCTTCGAGCAGTTCGCCGCACCTCTCATGAAAAAGCTGGGCATGCCGTCCATCTTCTGCAACACTCTCGAGGTAGCGGAGAACGGCGAGATCACAGGGTATCAGATGCGCTGCCGGCAGTCCAAACTCACCACGGTCAAAGCGCTCCAGTCCATAGGCTTTGATACCATCGCCTCCGGCGACAGCTTCAACGATCTGGGAATGATACAGGCAAGCAAGGCGGGCTTCCTCTTCAAGAGCACCGATAAGATCAAAGCGGACTATCCCGATATCCCCGCTTTTGAAGAATACGGCGATCTTCTTGCCGCCATCAAAGCGGCACTGTAAATATCAAAAAGAGCAGGAATACTTGCTCTTTTTTGATTGACATGGTATACCACATATGATATACTGAATGTAAGAAAAAAGCGGCCGAAAGGCGCTCGTTTGAAAGGAATTTCATCATGAAAACTATCAAAGTAGGTATTGCCGGCGGACGAGGCATATCCACGGTAATGGGTCTCAGAGCACTTCCCGACGTTGAGATCACCGCATACTGCAACCTGGACGAGGACACCCTCAAGCAGGGCGCCGAAATGCTGGGCGGGGACGTCAAAACTTACCGTATTTTCGACGATATGCTGGAGTCCGATATCGATGCCGTAGTCATCGCCACTCCCATGCAGTGCCACGTTCCGCAGGCTATCGCGGCACTTGAGGCAGGCAAGCACGTTCTCTCCGAGGTAACGGCAGGCGTTTCCATGGACGAGCTCTGGTGGCTCTGCGAGAGTGTTGAGAAGTACAAGGGCATATATATGATGGCAGAGAACTATATCTACACTCCCCAGGTGCAGATGGTCAAGGAAATGGTCAAGGCGGGTCTGTTCGGCGAGCCTTACTATGCTGAGTGCATGTACCTGCATAACATAGACGGCCTCTTCGTATACGGAAACGGCAAGACCTCATGGAGATCCTTCTGGCAGTGCGGAAAGAGAGGAAACTTCTATCCCACCCACAGCCTTGGCCCCGCAATGACCTGGCTCTATGACGACAGGATCACCGAGATATCCACGTTCTCCCCCGGCATCAGAAACGATATAGGTCTGAAACAGGACAGCGGAACGACCACCATGTGCCGCACCGAAAAGGGAAGACTTATCGAGCTGCGCACGGACTGCCTCTCCCCCCGTCCTCATAATATGACTCATTACCTGCTGCAGGGTACCAAGGGTATCTTCCAGTCCAATTCCGGACTCAACGATAACGATAAGGTCTCCTTCATTTCCGAAACGAATCACCATAACAATATGCAGTGGGAGCTTCTCGATAACTATAAGGACTACCTGCCCGAGAGATATAAGAAGGCTACCGAGGAGCAGAACAAATCCGGTCACGGCGGCGGCGACTTCTTCATCGTTGAAGACTTCATCAACGCCATCCGCACGGGGATCCAGCCCGAGATCAACGTCTATAAGGCGTGCGAGTGGACGGCTGTCGGTCTCCTTTCCGCTCTTTCCGTCACCAATAACGGCAAGACCATCGAGGTACCTAACTTCAGACCCAACGTACCCGATGCAGAGAAATTCGTAAAGCTTGACTAATAAACAAAAAGCCCGCAGGAAATCCTACGGGCTTTTTTACCCGCACTTCGTGCGGAGTGAATAATTAATAGTGAATGGTGAATAGTTAAGGTAGCTTTTCGCTGTGCGAAAAGCATTTTTATCGAGAATGGAGTTTTACGAAGCAAAACCACAATAACTATTCATTATTCACTCCTCTCCGAAAGAGAGGCATCATTCCGCCGCTTTGCGGCGGGCTTATTAGTTTTAAGAGGCGGATCGAAATTCATAACACTATACAGTCATACCGTATCGCCTTGCCCTTGACGGAATAACCGGGGGTGCGCCCCGCAAGATACGGACCTTTGAGCGGTCGCTTGATGACTATCTTTTTGGGGGCGGCGGCGATCGCCGCATTGAGCATCTCCGCTTCCTCGGAGCAGGGGAGCTCCAGCTTCTGTATGAGCTGGAGCTTTTTGTTTATCAGCCCCGATTTCTGCCTTGCGGGAAACATGGGATCAAGATATATGAGATCAAATCCGCGGCACGTGTCCGGCATAAGCTCCACGCTGTCACCCTCGATAACGTGCATCCGGGAGACCACCTCACCGAGCACGGGGTGGCGCTTTGCACGGCGGATCGCATCACGCAAAAGCGCCGCTATCACCGGGTCTTTTTCGAAAAGAGTAACGTCGTAGCCTGCGGCGGCAAGCAGCAGGGAATCCTCTCCCATGCCCGCCGTTGCATCCGCGGCACGGAGCCCCGTCTCTTTTGATTTTGAAACGTGCACCAGCATCTCGTGGGCGAGTCTGCCGTCGGTGATGCGTCGGAGCATCTCCGTGAAATCTCCACGGTAGCTGAGCCCGTAACCGCAAAGAGAAACGCCGTCGCGGTCAAAAAGAACGGTCAGTCCCTCGCCGGGTGTTGATGACACCTCAAGCCCCAGCTTTGCCGCAAGGGATTGCGCCGCATCACTCTGACCGCCGGGCAGGGCGCAGACTGTGATAATAGCAGGGTCTCTCATTATTCTTCGACTTTCTTAAGATGAACGAGCTGTGAGCCGTGAGGCGGGAGCGTAACGGAATATTCACCGCAGAACTCACCCAGCTCGGTCCCGTCCCAGTGCTCCGTTGCCTTGCGCTTTCCGTCAAACGCCACGGCAAATTCCTTTGGCTTGTCGCCCCAGTTGATGAACGAAACGGTGTGAACACCGTCCTCTTCACCGAGATCGAAAACGGAGGGGATGACCTCCTCTGCAAGATCAAGGGGAACACCGGATTCGGTGCGGTGGGGGAAGAAGCGGGCGTAGTCCGCCAGCTGTTCCTCTTTAAGGAGCGGAAGCTTGTCGGATATCATCAGAGCGCCGCCGCAGGTGTACATGGCGGTGGCAAAGGTGCGGTTCTCAAGCTTCGTGCGGGAAACGGGACGCATGCATTCCTCGTCCTCCTCCTCGCCGGTCCTCACCATGAAGCAGTCCGGATCGGTGTAGTAAAGAACACCGTTCAGATACCATCTGGTCAGATTGCGGCGGAACACACCGTGCATGGATTCCCAACTCTCGAAAATGTCGCCGGAGGTGCGGACGCCGTCAAAGAACTCGGCGGTCTCAAAGAGGGGAGCGGTGCAGGCGAGAACGAAGGTGTCGGGATGGATGGACTCACGCATGATTCGGAAATACTCACGCATGTTAAAGAGCGCATCCGCATCCTTGTTATAGAAATCGCCGCCGGAAATGTAGGTGGTGATGAGATCGAGCTTTATGTATCTGTAACCCCAGTCGTAGGTTATCTTGTGATAAATGTCGGCAATGTATTTCTGCGCCCCGGGATGAGTTGCGTCAATGAGGTTCCAGCCCCATAATTCCTTGAGATTTTCTCCCTGATGTATGAACCATTCGGGATGCTCCTTAACAACGGACTCCCACGGGCCGAAATTAAAGGGAGTCAGCCATATGCCCGCCGTCATGCCGTGTTCCTTTATGCTGTCGGCGTAGGCCTTCATGCCCTTTGGAAACTTGTCGTTGCCGTCGGCGTGGGAGGTGCCCCAGCCGTCATCTATCTGGAAAACCTCAAAAGGCGCTTTGTCTTTTATTTTGTCCAGTACCTCAAGGTTTTCGAAAACAGCGTTTTCTGTAACGCCGCCCATGTAGTAGTACCATGAGCAAAAGCCCGTGGGGGCGTGGTCAAAGCGGAGACGGATGCCGTTCAGCTCCTTGATAGCGTAAGCGAATTCGGACAGCGCGGACTGCATGGAGTCTGCGGGAGCAATGCGTATCCAGTCGGATTTTATGGTGGTGTTTCCCTTGATGCACCTGTTGTCGGAGTTGAGGCCGAACTCAAGCACACCCTCCTCGCGCATGAAAACGTAGGAGAAATATCTCTTGTGAGTCACGAATCCCGCGGAAAATGCCTCGCCCGCCGTGTCGATGAAAGCGGTGTGAACGGCGGTTTCAAGGATATCCATGCCGCCGAATATCTTCAGACTTGATTCGGACTGCATCTCAAGCACACGGATGCCGTTGCAGTCCTTCTGACCGTTGTATACGGCACGGTCAAAGGCCTCGTGCCAAAGACCGCCCAGAGCGATCATGCCGAAACCGTCAAAGGGCTCCGCCCATTTCTGCGTGTCGTTGTCGTATTCGGTGCGGATAAATATTTCACCGTCGCCTGCCGCCGCGAAAAGACGGCAGTTCTCCGTCTCGGCACGGTAGTAGGTGCACCCCTCGGGGAACTTCACGTCCTCCGCGATGGGCTCACACTCCGAAAGAGTCCATTTCTGACCCGTGTATGTCTTTTTCATGTTGTACTTTTCCGCTTGATACCTTGCACCCACGTATAAATCGGAATAAAGAGTTACTCCGTTATTTTCTATCGACAGTTTACCGTTTTTTTCACAGAGCTTCATATGATCGCCTCCACTCGCTTTTTCTTTATTGTAAAATACGGAGCACAAAAAGTCAAGGGAAAGAAGCGGGAGGCAGCCGGAATAGAGTTTGGAGTTTGGAGCTTGGAGTTTTAAGTTTCAAGAGTTAAGTTTTAGGAGGCGGCAAAGCCGCCGTCCACCACTATCAGCAAGAGTAACGCTTCAGTAAGCCTCCCTCCCGGAGGAAGCCTTATGAAGAAGTGTCCGCTCTGTCTGCAGCGGGATATATGGCTTAACAACTCCGCACTCCGCACTCCGCACTAAACTATTGAAATGTCTACCGGAATGTGCTATCATAAAAGCAGAACGAAATTCCCGAAAGGAAAAACGGTATGAAAGTAATAATCCCCGAAATGGAACACGGAACGGTGCACCGCTCCGAGGGCAACTATTTCCCCTACCACGGCTGGCCCAGCATTTGCAAAGACGAGAGAGGAACTCTTTTTGCCGCCGCCTCCGGCATGAGGATCACCCACGTCGATCCCTGCGGCAAGAACTGTATGTACGTAAGCTTCGACGAGGGCAAAAACTGGACTCCCCCCATCGTCGTAAACGATTCCTATTTCGATGACCGTGACACGGGTGTCTTCGCCTGGGGCAAGGGCAAAATGATAATGTCCTGGTTCACGGAAATAATCGAGGACAGATGCGAGGGCATGATGCACTACGACTGGCTCGGCGATCCTCACAAAAAGCTCTGTAAAGCATTCGCCGAAACGTGGGATTATCTCCCCGCAGAGGAGCTCGTCCCCGGCTCATACGTTAAAATGTCCGATAACTACGGTGTCACCTGGTCCGACTCCGTAAAAGTACCCGTAACAAGTCCCCACGGTCCCGTGGTGCTCCGTGACGGAACGATCGTCTACATGGGCAAGCTGATGGACCCCGAATACCTTGCGCCCAACCCCATCTGCGTATATTCCAGCCACGATGGCGGCTATACGTGGGAAAAGACCGGCGAGGTCGCTCCCTCCGATGATATCACCAGCGAAAATATGCACGAGCCCCATATGATAGAGCTCCCGAACGGCAGACTTCTCGGCGCGATCCGTATCCACGGAAGAACGGAAGCCCCCGATTTCACCGTCTATATCACCTATTCCGACGATAAGGGAAGAACCTGGTCCAAGCCCTTCTGCATCGGCGTGGACGGATCGCCGCCTCACCTCATGGTCCATTCCTCCGGCGCGGTGCTTTGCTCGTACAGCCGCCGCAGAGGGCCCGACGATAAAGGCGAGAGAGTGGCAGTCAGCTACGATAACGGCGAGACATGGACCGAGGATTACGACCTCCACCGAGAGTTCGTATCTCCCGACCACGGCTATCCCGCAACGGTTGAACTGTCCGACGGCTCACTGCTCACGGTATATTATATGTCCGGCGAGCATAACTGGAACACATGCGTCCTTTCCACCAGATGGAGACTCGAAGATAAGTGACGGATTCTGCCGCCCCGGTGAATTGATATGAGAGAAAACGGTAACCGGGAGGAACTCGCTCCCGGAAAGAAAAAAGAAGAGCTCTATTATAAGCAGAAAAAGCTTCTCGATAATTTTCTGGAAAAGGGAGCGATCACCCGTGCCCAGTACGAAAAGAGCCTGGGCGACCTCACCGAGAAAATGGGCATGAAAGGAAAATAACATGAAAAATAAAAGAATGCTTCCCGTGGTCATCGTTGACCTCATCGCGATCCTCGTATGTATCGCCGCAAACGTGTACGTGGCGCTTAAAGGAGAACTGACCGTTCTGCAAACCGTCAATATGTGGGTGAACGTTGCCGCACTATTGTCGGCACTGGTATATCTTATGATGGGGTATAAAAAGAACGCCGCCGTTTTCTATAAGATCTTCGCATCCGTGTTTGCCCTGTCCCAGTTCGTGGCGGTGCTGTCCGTTGCGAAATACAGGGAGGATTATACGGGCATATCCTGTTATACTGTGCTGTTCGCGCTGCTTCTCATGCTGGCGCTGGCGGAGGACCTGGGCAAAAAGAAAACGTTCATCACCTGCGGCGTGATCCTTGCCGTGGGAGTGCTTCTCCTGGCGCTGACCTATTTTGCCACCCCGCAGGCCTCGGAAACGGGCACGTGGTTCATGGAACTGGTGCTCAGCTTCTCCGTCATCGTAATGTCTGCCGTTATGTGGCTCATGGCGGCGGCAAAGTATCTCGATAAGGAAGCCCGCAAGGGATACGAAGAATAAAAAAAGGAAAACCCCGCAGGAAATCCTGCGGGGCTTTTTTGTCGATACTTATTTCGTACCCTTAATGTCGTTCTCGTACTTCTCGATCATCTTCTTGACCATCTGACCGCCCACAGAACCTGCCTGACGGGAAGTCAGATCGCCATTGTAACCGTTAGAAAGGTTAACGCCGACTTCGTTTGCTGCTTCCATCTTGAACTGGTCCATTGCAGCCTTTGCTTCGGGAACGTTGATCTTCTTGCTTGCCATATCGATCCTTTCCCGGACATTCGTCCGTTCTCCCATTACGGGGATAAAATCTATATTCAATCGAGAACACATTCGCGTTCTCTGGTATTATTATTTTCACAAGGCTCCGCGTTATGAACGGCAATTTTTGTCGCAATTTCATGTTGCTTCTATTGAACTGATGCAAAAAATATGATACCATTTGTATAATGAAAGGAGTGCGCCATGAGTATAGTATTTGATAAAATATGGGGCAGCTTCACCGATACCCG
>JAZUGU010000050.1:0-1805 GCA_045641325.1 Candidatus Avispirillum sp. | reverse complement strand
AACGAGAGTTTCGGTCATTTTATTATATCTTTCCTTTGTCCGTTCTGAACACCTGCCGTACCTCAGCCTTTAGGCTGTTACGCCGACGGTATTCAGAACGAACAATCAGCGGCGCCTCTCTCCCTATGTGAGCGCCCCTTAAGGAGTGCCTTTTTTATCGAATGATTGTATTTCAAACGTCGTGCCGTCAAGCTCGATTTTCTTCGGAGTCCCGTCACGGTTTGTGGTGACCGTCCAGCTGGCGCCGATGGCTACCGTATCTTTATTTTCATCGGTTTTTATTTCTCTTATATCTTCAGAGGACAGCGAGAACATCCTTTCCAGTCTGAACACTTTTTCACGGCTTCCTGCGTTCATGGGGATCGACATATCCCCGAGTGTTGCCGTCAGCGTTCCGTTTTCGAAGACGTATTTGGTGCCCTTCACGCTTTCGGGCGAGGTGAACTCTACTGTCATTCTGCCGCGGGCGCCGTCGGTCACTTCTCCCAGAGTCAGCACCGCGCCGTATTCGTTTCCGCTTTCCGTCCACTTTCCCGTGATGAGGCACTCTCCGTTCTGATAATCAAAGAATGACCCCTTGTCCGAGGAGACGGTGCAGGAGGTCAGTATTATTGCAGATATTATAAACGGTATCAGTATTTTTTTCATAAATATACCCCCTCGTATACTCAAATATATGAGGGGGCATATTTTTTTATTCATCAATAGCGGAGATAATCCACTTTGACGGTGTTTTCCTTATTGTAGGAATAGAAGATCTTCAGAGCTTTATTGGTGCACTTGAAAAGGATCATTGCCTTTTTATCACCCTCATCGAAGGTGGCAAAATAGATATCCTCGGTCTGCTTTGCGGACTCTCTGAAATCATAGATCTTATCGGCAACCTGCTTCTCGCTGTACTCGGAGGTATAGGGAGCGATGATGTCCATATCCTTGATCTTTACGTTGAGCACTTCTTTTCTTCTCTTGCCGCCTACGATCTTGGTGAAGATCCAGTCGCCGGAGGAGGTTATGTACTCCCACTCGATCTTGGTGAGGGGCCACAGAAGCCAGAATGCGATCACTGCCAGAAGGAGGGATATTGCGCCCATGTACCATGCTTTAAGGGTGCACAGCACGAATACTGCCAGACATACGATGATGATGGCGATACGGGCAAATACAGTTTTGCCGGTGGGTTTCTTTTCAAGGGTGAATTCTGTGAAATTGGTGGAATTCAAGGAGCGGTCTATTTCTTCGCCGCCGTGTGTTCTTGTAGCCATATTATGACCTTCCTTTCTTTTGAACGATAGTAGTGTATCATACTTTTATATATAAATCAATAGGTTTTCGATATCTCTTGAATATATGCGATTTTTTTGCTATAATCATTTTGGATAATTGTTTGCGGAGGGGCATATGCTTCGGGATATTCTTGAAAAGCTGAAAATCGAATATTTCGGGGCGGTGTCCGTTTCGCTTTGCCATGCGGGAAACGAAAGGCTATTTCGGGACGTGCCGGAGGGGGCATATGCTGTTTTCATGCTCTTTCCCTACTACGTTGAAAAGACGGCGAAGGGCCTTGCCAAGTTCGCCGCCGTTCCCGATTATCACGCTTTTGCGAAAACGGTTTTTGCTGACTGTGAGGCGTATCTCACGGAGAAGTATCCGGGCAGATTTATCCGTGGCTTTGCCGATCACTCCCCTCTCGCGGAGGCGGACGGTGCCTGCCGTGCCGGGCTCGGTATACTCGGGCGGCATTCGCTGCTCATAAATGAAAAATACTCCTCTTTCGTCTGTATCGGTGAACTTATCTGCACTCTGAC
>JAZUGU010000049.1:0-4015 GCA_045641325.1 Candidatus Avispirillum sp. | reverse complement strand
AAAGCCCCCTTAGGAGCGTTCACATAGGGAGAGAGGCGCCGCTGATTGTTCGTTCTGAATGCCGTCGCCGTACAAATGTACGGCAGGTGTTCAGAACGGACAAAGGCAAAATATAATAAAATGACCGAAACGAAAGTTTCGGTCATTTTTTCATCAGATATTCGGAAAATTTCCCACCGTTCTTATTGCTTTTTATCAATATTCCTTGCCGGTCAGCGGTGAAAAAATCCCTATGTGTGCGCTCCGTTACGGGGGCTTTTCCTTTTTATCACTCCGTCAGCGGAGTTTTCTTTTTGCTCATGAAATACTGGAAGATGCAGATGACGGCGATAATGCCGATTCCGATAACGTCGGAAAGCGTACCGGGGATCATCATGCAAAGTCCGCCGCCGATAAGCAGGAAGCGGAACGCCCAGTTGATCTTCGTGAACAGATGGCCGTTAAGACCTGCGGCAATGCCGAACAGACCGCCGATAGCGGTAACGGCGATGATCACGATCTCGTACCAGTGCTCAACGCCCTCAAAGAGCATTGCAGGGCTGTAAGCGAAGATGTAAGGCACGACGAATGCGGCAATAGCAAGCTTCGTCGCATTGAGGCCCGTCTTCATGGGATTGGATTTGGCGATCGCGGAGCCCGCGTATGCGGCAAGTGCCACAGGCGGGGTGATATCCGCAACGATACCGAAATAGAATACGAAGAAGTGAGCCGCAACCTTGGGGAAGCCCAGCTGGATGAGGATGGGAGCGCAGGTCGCCGCCATGATGCAGTAGTTTGCGGTGGTGGGCACGCCCATGCCGAGAATGATACAGCATATCATGGTCAGCAGGAGGCCGAGAATGGTGTAGTTCTGTGCCACGGAAACGATAGCGCCGATAAGAGTGGAGGCAAGACCGGTAACGGTGATGCAGCCTGCGATGATACCTGCTATCGCACAAGCGACTGCAACGGTGATAGCGCCCTTTGCACCTGCCACAAGCGCGTCAACGGTTGTGGAGGCGGAGGTCTTTACCGCATTCTTCACGGCTTTACCGAAGCTCTGCTTTTCTTCGGATTCGGTCTTTTCGATAACAACGAAGTTCACAAAACCTATAATGAGAGCCGCAACGATGGAGATCGCCGCGGAGAACGCCATCGTTCTCGCGCCTGTGGAAACAAGCCATACCAGCAGTACCAGAGGAAGCAGAAGGTAGCAGTTCTTCAGAAGATAGCCCCATTTCGGGAGCTCTTCACGGCCCACGCCCTTGAGCCCCAGCTTTTTCGCCTCAAGATGAACGGCGATGAATATGCCGGTGAAATAAAGGACAGCGGGGAGAATAGCCTTGACAGCCACCTGGGCGTAGGGCAGATCCATGTATTCCGCCATAAGGAAAGCGGCGGCACCCATGATGGGAGGCATGATCTGTCCGCCGGTGGAAGCCGCGGCCTCAACAGCACCTGCGAATTCGGGCTTGTATCCGGTCTTCTTCATCATGGGGATGGTAACGGAGCCGGTGGTAACTGTGTTGCCCACGGAGGAGCCGGAAACCATGCCGCACAGAGCGGAGGAGATAACGGCAACCTTTGCGGGGCCGCCGGAGGACCATCCTGCGATGCGGTTTGCAAGGGAAATGAAAAAGTTGGCGATTCCGGTACGTTCAAGGAACGCACCGAAAATAATGAACAGAACTATATAGGTAAAGCACACGTTGGTGGGAGTGCCGATAACGCCGCTGGTAGTGTAGAACAGACGGTAAACGATGTTCTTCAGCGACTGGAAGAAGGTGGAGCCCCAGGAGAGGTTGTAGTAGAACGCGTAAACGAGAAGCGCGCCTGCCACACACAGAATGGGAACGCCCACGCATCTGCGGCACAGCTCGATGAGGCAGAGAATACCGACAGCGCCGATAATGACGTGATAGGTCTCTATCCTCGTCGCGAGCTTGATGATGTCGTGTGCATTGATGGCAAAGTAGAAGAAGCACGCCGCGCCGACCACCATGATGACGATATCGTACCAGGGCATGGAATTGGGACGGACGTGGCTCTTTTTTACGGGATAGGTGATGTATCCCGCAACGAGAATGAACCCGAGAAAGAGGGAAAGCCTCGTTTCGGGGAGCGCTGTGGAGAACAGCGTCATGTAAATACAATAGAGAGAGAAGAGCGCAAGGAAAACACTGACGATGATCTTGGGAACGCCTTCCCAGATACGGGTGTTGGACTCCCTGTCGTATTTTCTCATCACGTCTTCAACGCTGCCGATCTCTTCGGGCTCGGCGACGTTTTTCTTTTTGAAAAGACTCAATTGAGTATTCTCCTTTCTGGAGGATTACATTGAAAAGGCTGCGGCGTTACCCGCCGCAGCCTTATTCTGCGGAAATTGAATTATTTAAGGTCGATGCCTTTTTCAGCGAAGTACTTAACAGCGCCTGCGTGGTAGGGAACGGAGGTGATGCTGGTAGCATACTCGAGGCTCAGCTCGCCGTATTTAGCGTGGCTGTCAACCAGGTTCTCGTAGTTGTCGAAGATGTCCTTAACAAACTTGTAAACAGCATCCTCGGAAACATCGTTCTTAGCAAGGATAACTGCGCCTACACCAACGGTGGTAACGTCCTCGGCGGTGCCGTAAACGTCCTTTGCGATGGTGCACTTTGCGTAGTAGGGAGAGGTCTCAAGGAGCTTATCAACGTGCTCGTCGTCAAGAGAAACGAGGCAAACGTCCTTGGTGGTGGAAAGGTCAACAACTGCGGTCGTGGGAGCGCCTGCAACGATGAACGCTGCATCGATCTTGCCGTCTTTCAGAGCGTCTGCGCTGTCGCCGAAGGACTGGTATGTGGGCTCAATGTCCTCTTCGGTCAGGTCATAAACGCCCAGGATGTCGATAGCGTTGAAGTAAACACCGGAACCTGCGGCACCGATGGAAACCTTCTTGCCCTTAAGATCTGCAACGGTCTTGATAGCGGGATCAAGAGTTACGATCTGTACCTGCTCGGTGTAGAGAGCGGCAACGGTGGAGAAGCAGTCAACCGCAGACTCGAAGAGGTTCTTGCCTTCGTAAGCGTAAGCCATAACGTCGGACTGGCAGAAAGCGAGCTCGGCATTGCCAGCCTCGAGCTCTTCGATGTTTGCCTGAGAGCCGTTACCTACGACTGCGTTGACGGAAAGGCCTGCGTTTGCGGTAGCGTGCTGAGCGATAACGGTACCGAAACCGTAGTATGTACCGGACTCACCGCCGGTGGTGAAACGAAGCTTCACGTTTTCGGCAGGGGTGTCATTGTTCTCAGCGGGCTTTTCGCCGCACGCTGCGAAGCAGAAAACAGTTGCGATAACGAGAAGAACAGCAATTAATTTTTTCATGGTATTTCTCCTTATAATATATTAGATATGAATATCTTACCATTTAATCATTCAAAAGTCAATGTTTTTTTCAAATAATATATAAAGAATTGCAATAAATTCGTAACATTATTCAGCAGTCCGCAGTCAGAGGCTGGCGGCGAAACCGCCTCTTAAAACTTAAAACTGAAAGAGCACGGCGCAGCCGTGCTCTTTCAGTTTATCTCTTATTAAGCTTCCACTTGGTATACATTATGGAGCAGTGGACCTCGCCGGGCCAGCACTGATAGTATACCGTCAGGAGCGAACCGTCTGCAAGCTCCACCGTTGCGGGATAGCCCAGATCGTAGTGGACAGCATCGGGATAGAGCACGTAGTCCTCTTCCCAGGTTTCGCCGCCGTCGTAGCTGACAGCCGCTCTTTCCTGCGAGTTGCCCTCACCGCCGCGCCTTGCATAACTGCAGATGACCGCACCGGAGGAATGCACCAGAAGATGCGGGGGCAGACCCCACACGCCGATACATTCGGGCATGGACCATGTCACGCCGCCGTCATCGGAGAAGGTGGTGTATACCGTGTCGGTGGGATCCATGGGAGCGGGACGGCAATGATCGCGGATCGCCCCCAGAAGTCTCCCGCCCGGCAGCTCCACAACGTGGGGCTCATGGAGAAAATCGGTGGTGAAGATCGGCACCTG
>JAZUGU010000048.1:0-9372 GCA_045641325.1 Candidatus Avispirillum sp. | reverse complement strand
AACGAATGTGTTCAGTGGATAAGAGATTTCTTTGAGGAAAACGGAAAGGACTGCAACGCCGTTGTGGGCATTTCCGGAGGCAAGGATTCCTCGATAGTTGCCGCTCTCTGCGTGGAAGCGCTGGGCCGCGACCGTGTTATCGGCGTGCTCATGCCCTGCGGAGTGCAGCACGATATCGACATGGCTTACCTTCTCGTAAACCACCTGGGAATCAAGCATTTCGAGGTCAATATAAAGGATGCCGTGGAGGCGGTGACGAAGAACATCCCCTTTGAGCTGAGCGCGCAGAGCACGCAGAATCTGCCGCCCCGCATCAGAATGGCAACGCTCTACGCCGTATCCCAGAGCCACAACGGCAGAGTGGCAAACACCTGCAATCTCTCCGAGGACTGGGTGGGATATTCCACCCGCTACGGCGATTCCGTGGGCGATTTCAGCCCCTGCTCCAATCTGACTGTTGCCGAGATGAAAGAGATCGGACGCCTGATCGGCCTCCCCGACGTGCTTATCGACAAGGTGCCCATTGACGGACTGTGCGGCAAGACCGACGAGGAAAACTTAGGCTTTACCTATGCGGAGCTTGACCGATACATCCGCACCGGTGAGATCGACGACGAAGAGAAAAAAGCAAACATAGACAGACGGCACAAGAACAATCTTTTCAAATTGCAGCTTATGCCCTCATTCAAGCCGGAAATATGAAAAAGCCGTACGAACTGGGACTTCTTCTGGGCAGATTCCAGATGATACATCTGGGACACTCGGAAATGATAAACAAGGCGGTCTCCCTGTGCGAAAGAGTCTGCATTTTCGTGGGCTCCTCCCAGGAAAGCGGGACCGCAAAAAACCCCTTTACATACGAAATGAGAGAGGATATGCTCCGCTCCCTTTTCGGTGATAAGATCGAAATATTCCCCCTGCCCGACATCGGCGTGGGCAACAATTCAAAATGGGGAGACTACGTTCTCGGCAGGTCCATGGAGCTTCTCGGAAAATATCCGGACCTTATCGTTTCCGGGAAAGAGGAGCGCCGCTCCTCCTGGCTCGAAAGCGATATCGGTGACACCGTGGCGGAGCTTTTCGTTCCCAAAACGATCAATATTTCCGCATCCCGCATGAGAGAATTTCTCATTGAGGACAACAGAGCACAGTGGGAAAAGTACACGGACTCCCGCCTGCACGGAAAATACGCGGAGCTTAGGCAGTGTGTTCTCCTCTCCAAAGACGAAACGAATACCCAAAGTATCTGACATAAAGGATCGGTGGCTGAAATGAAGCTTGAACCTATCGTTATTTCCCTTCTTGATACTGACCTCTACAAGTTCAACATGGACCAGGTCATTTTCCACAAGCACACGGACCTGTGCGGCGAATACTATTTCAAATGCCGCAGCGAGGGTGTGAAATTTACACGTGAAATGCTTTCAGAGATCGACGACCAGATAGACTATCTGTGCCATCTCCGCTTCACACACGAGGAGCTGGATTATCTGCGTTCCATCCGTTTCATCAAAAACGACTACGTGGAATTCCTGCGTCTGTGGCATCCCATCCGTGAGTACGTTTCCGCCTCTCTTTCCGATGACGGCGAGCTGAGCATCGTTGTCAACGGCCCTCTTTTCTCCGCGATGCAGTTTGAGATATACCTTCTTGAGATCGTCAACGAGGTATATTTCCGCATGGCGTTCGATTACGAAACGCTCCGCAGAAGCGCATGGGAAAAGCTCGACCGAAAGATCGAGGCATTCAACAACGGTACTTACACCTTCACCTTTGCGGAATTCGGCTGCAGAAGACGTCTTTCCCGTGAATGGGAGGGCATCGTCATAAAGCGCCTCACCGAGGAAACGAAGAACTGCATCGGCACCTCCAACGTGTACTACGCCATGAAATACGGCATCAAGCCCATCGGAACGTACGCCCACGAGTTCGTGCAGATGTACCAGGGCATCGACAAGATACCGCTGGCATATACGAATTACTACGCCATGAAGGACTGGTATGAGGAATATCAGGGCGACAACGGAACGGCACTTACCGACACCGTGACCACCGACCTTTTCCTTATGGACTTCAACCGCTCCATGGTGAACAACTACACCGGCGTGCGCCACGACAGCGGCGATCCCTATGCATGGGGTGAAAAAATGATCGCCCACTACGAAAGCTACGGCGTTGATCCCAGAACCAAGCTCCTGCTCTTCTCCGACAACCTGAATTTCGACAAGGCGCAGGGACTTTACGATTATTTCAAGGACCGCTCCAAGGTATCCTTCGGCATCGGCACGTTCTGTACCAACGACACCTGCGAGCAGGCGCTGAACATAGTCATCAAGCTCCAGTACGTCAATAACCGCCCCGTGGCAAAGCTCTCCGACACCCCCGACAAGGCCATGTGCCGGGACGAGAATTATCTGGAATATCTGAAACGCTCCGTTGAATTCAGACTTCAGCGGGGAAAAATAGAATAAAAAAAGGGGGGGCTTTCCCCCTTTTAACATCACGGAAAGGAGAATTATCGTGGCAGACCGTTTTATACTGAAAGCGCCGTACGAGCCCACGGGCGACCAGCCCCGTGCCATAGAACAGCTGACGGCGGGCGTTGAATCGGGACAGCATTTTCAGACGCTGATGGGCGTTACCGGATCGGGAAAGACCTTCACCATGGCAAACGTTATCGCAAACGTGAACCGCCCCACCTTAGTGCTTGCCCACAATAAGACTCTTGCCGCACAGCTTTGCTGTGAGTTCCGTGAATTCTTCCCGGAAAACGCGGTGGAGTATTTCGTTTCATATTACGAATACTACCAGCCGGAGGCATACGTGCCCGGCAAGGATATGTATATCGAGAAGGACTCCGCCGTGAACGACGAGATAGACAAGCTCCGCCACAGCGCCACAAGTGCCCTTTTCGAGCGGCGTGACGTTATCATCGTGGCGTCCGTTTCCTGCATTTTCTCTCTGGGCCCCCCGGAGGAGTATTCCTCACAGGTGACGGCGCTTCGCCCCGGAATGGTCATGGACCGAGACGATCTGGCGAAAAAGCTTATCTCCGTCAGCTACAACAGAAACGATTTTGCATTCGTCCGCGGCACGTTCCGCATGAAGGGCGACACCCTTGAGGTGTTCCCCGCCAGCCAGTCAAATCTCGCCATCCGTGTGGAATTCTTCGGTGACGAGATAGACCGCATCGCCGAATTCGACCCGCTGACAGGCAAGGTATATAAGTTTGTATCCTATGCCGCCGTTTATCCCGCAAACCACTACGTGACCTCGCCGGAGCACCGCGAAGCGGCGTTCCGTGAGATCGAAGAGGAAATGGAAGAACGGGTGGAATTCTTCCGGGAGCGGGGCAAGCTCATCGAAGCACAGAGGATAGAGGAGCGCACCAGATACGATCTGGAAATGCTCCGTGAGGTGGGCTTCTGCTCGGGAATAGAAAACTACTCCCGCATTTTCGCGCGCCGTCCCAAGGGGGCGACGCCCTTCTGCCTGCTGGATTATTTCCCCCGGGATTTCCTGCTCTTCATAGACGAGTCCCACGTGACAATACCGCAGGTTAGAGGAATGTACGGCGGAGACCGGGCGAGAAAGCAGAATCTTATAGACTACGGCTTTCGTCTGCCCTCCGCATATGACAACAGGCCCCAGAATTTTGAGGAATTCACCTCGAAGCTGAATCAGGTCATCGCCGTATCCGCGACTCCGGCGGAATACGAAAAAAAGCGTGCTTCACAGATCGTGGAGCAGATCATCCGTCCCACCGGACTGCTCGATCCCGAAATAGAGGTGCGCCCCGTGGAAACGCAGGTGGACGATCTTATCGGCGAGATAAGACAGCGCACCGACCGGGGAGAACGTGTCCTTGTGACCACGCTGACGAAAAAAATGGCGGAGGATCTGACGGAATATCTGGACGCACAGGACATAAAGGTGAAATACATCCACCACAACGTGGAGACCATGGAGCGGCAGGAGCTCTTACGCGATCTGCGCATGGGCGTTTTCGACGTGCTGGTGGGAATAAACCTTCTCCGTGAGGGTATCGACCTGCCCGAGGTCACTCTCGTTGCCATTCTTGATGCCGATAAGGAAGGCTTCCTCAGAAGCTCCCAGTCCCTTATCCAGACTATCGGACGTGCGGCGCGAAACGTGGGCGGCAAGGTCATCATGTATGCCGACACCGTGACCGATTCCATGAAGATCGCCATTGACGAGACCAACCGCCGCCGTGACATCCAGCAGAGATACAACGATGAAAACGGCATAACTCCCAAGACTATAAAGAAAAACATCAGCGGTCTCA
The DNA here is from genome assembly GCA_045641325.1 of Candidatus Avispirillum sp. Taxonomy (GTDB): domain Bacteria; phylum Bacillota; class Clostridia; order Oscillospirales; family CAG-272; genus Avispirillum. The sequence goes on along the minus strand of JAZUGU010000048.1, from coordinate 5,066 downwards.
TCGAGATAGGCACGAAGGATACCTCAAAGAAGGGCAAGCGGCACGAAAAGGAAAAGCCCGCGGATATGATAGAAAAGCTCCGCGCGGAGATGAAGAAGGCGGCATCGGAGCTCCGCTTCGAGGAAGCGGCATACCTGAGGGACAAGATAAAATCTTTGGAAATCAGCAAATTATAGTTTGCGGGGGAGAAGCATTCATCATTCAGCCGGCGGCGAAGCCGCCCACCCTGGCGCAGGCTACGACTGTGCCAGGGTGTCGAAAACCGTTCGCCTGCTTACAGAAACGGGGCGTTTCACGCTCCCGTTTCGTTCCGTTTGTATAAAACGTCCGTCTGTCAGCGCAAAAACGGTTTAACAGCGAAGCGTCTCTCGCCCGCGGGGGCATCCCCGCAAACTATAAATTACCTCCCCTGAGTTCCCGAATAAATACCCCTTGACAAAAATACCGTATTCGTATAGAATAATAACAGAGGATATCTCATAAAATAAGCACAAGTGAGTGTTTCATATAACAGAAAGGCACGAAAATCATGGACGAAAATGAAATCTACGAAGGTGACGATATAGTTACTCTTATTGACGAGGACGGCGTTGAAAGCGATTACGAGATAATCGATTCCATCGAGGTAGACAACGTTCTCTACTACGCTCTCGTTCCCTGCACCGACGACAACGGCAAGGATCCCGAGGAATATACCATCCTCAAGAGCGAGATCGAAAAGAACGAGAACGGCGAAGAGGAGGAGATCCTCGTTACTCTCGACGACGATGAGGAGTTCGACAGGATCGCCGATATCTTTGACGACGAGTTCGCTGATATCGACTACGACATGGAGCCCGAAGAGGAATAATCACGTCTTTTTGCCTGCTGTGTTCGTGAGGCAGTATATATTGAACCCACAATTGATTAAAGGAGCATAAACCGACAGCGGGATGCAGGCCTCCCGGTATTTCCCTCTTTTGACGGTCTTACCGGACGTTGGAAGCGCGAAGCTCAAGGTAAGTGCACCGCCTTGCGAGAGCAGGGTTCTTACTTTACTGTGCAACGGCACGGCGGGACATAAAAAAGAGAGGCTTGAACGGAGCGCACACATAGGGATTTTTTCACCGCCGAACGGAAAGAGAGAATAAACTAAAAATCCAATAATGGCGGGAACTTTCCCGAATATCTAATGAAAAAATGACCGAAACTCAAGTTTCGGTCATTTTGTTATATCTTTCCTTTGTCCGTTCTGAACACCTGCCGTACCTTTGTACGGCGACGGTATTCAGAACGAACAATCAGCGGCGCCTCTCTCCCTATGTGAGGGCTCCTAATGCATCTCTTTTTTATATTTCATAGGGGTTCTGCCCCAACCCTCGCCACTTTTTGAAAAAAGGTACTTAAACAACACGCCCCGTGGGAGCCGGATGGCTCTCACGGGGCGTTTGTTAAAGTTTCTTTGCGTCGCTTTCTTTTCAAAGAAAGCGACACATAGAACTTCTTAATAAATTACTCGTACAGCTTGCCCATCTTCTGGAGGCGGTCGTACTTAGCCTTAGCTGCGGCTTCTGCCTTTGCGAAGAGCTCGGCGCTTCTTTCGGGGAAGGACTGAGCAAGGCGTGCATAACGTGCCTCGTTGGTGATGAATTCCTTATAATCTGCCGTGGGCTCCTTGGAGTCAATGGTCAGCTTATTGGACTCGAGGGTGGGATTATATCTGAACATATGCCAGTAGCCTGCCTCGACTGCCTTCTTCATTTCGAGCTGGCAGTTCTGCATACCGCCCTTCTTGATGCCGTGCATCTCGCAGGGAGCGTAGCCGATGATGAGGGAAGGACCGTGGTAAGCTTCAGCTTCCTTCATAGCCTTGAGGGTCTGGTTCATGTCAGCGCCCATAGCGATCTGTGCAACGTATACGTAGCCGTAGGACATAGCGATCTCAGCCAGATTCTTCTTGCCGATAGCCTTACCTGCTGCCGCGGACTGTGCTACCTGACCGATATTGGAAGCCTTGGAAGCCTGGCCGCCGGTGTTGGAGTAAACCTCGGTGTCGAATACCATGACGTTGACGTCTTCGCCGGAAGCGAGAACGTGGTCAAGGCCGCCGAAGCCGATGTCGTATGCCCAGCCGTCGCCGCCGAAGATCCAAACGGACTTCTTTGCGAGGTAATCCTTCTCAGCGAGGATCTTAGCTTTCAGCTCTGCACAGCAGTCGCAGGTGCACTCTTCGAGCATCTTAACGAGGTCAGCGGAAGCTTTAGCGTTTGCTTCGCCGTCGTCGAGAGTTTCGAGGTATGCGTTGATAACTGCCTTCTTCTCGTCCTTGGTTACTACGTCAAGGAGAGCCTTTACGTAGCCGATCAGCTTCTCTCTGATGGTCTTCTGACCGAGAGCGAGGCCGAGACCGTGCTCTGCGTTGTCCTCGAACAGGGAGTTAGCCCATGCGGGGCCCTTGCCGGTCTCACGGTTAACGGTGTAAGGAGTTGCAGGAGCGGAGCCACCCCAGATAGAGGAGCATCCGGTCGCATTGGAGATGTACATTCTCTCACCGAAGAGCTGGGTGATGAGGCGTGCATAAGAGGTCTCTGCACAACCCGCGCAGGAGCGGGAGAACTCAAGCAGGGGCTGCTTGAACTGGCTGCCCTTAACGGTGGTATTGATAAGCTCTTTCTTCTCGGAAACGTTCTTAACAGCATAGTTGAATGCATCCTGCTGATAGAGAGCCTTTTCCTGAGGAGCCATGGCGATGGGAGCGTTCTCGGGGTTCTTCTTTGCAACGGGACAAGCCTTTACGCAGAGAGTACAGCCCATGCAGTCCAGAGGGCTTACAGCCATGGTGAACTTGTATTCGGTCTTGATAACGGGCTTTGCGGCGAACTCGGTGGATGCGGGAGCCTTTGCAGCTTCGTCAGCGGTCATAGCGAAGGGACGGATAGCTGCATGAGGACATACGAACGCACAGGAGTTACACTGGATACAGCCGTTGTCGTGCCAGATGGGAGCGAACGCTGCAACACCGCGCTTCTCGAATGCGGCAGCACCCTGAGGATAAGTACCGTCTGCCATTTCCTTGAATGCGGAAACGGGCAGGCTGTCACCGTCCATCTTACCGACGGGGGTAACGATGTTGTTTACGAAATCAACAAGCTCTTTTCTGTCGCCTTCAGCGGGAGCATCGGCAGCAGTTTCACCTGCGGTCTTCCAGGATGCGGGAACGTCTACCTTAACGAATGCGTCAGCACCCATGTCGATAGCGTTGTGGTTCTGGGCAACAACGTCCTCACCGAACTTGGAGTAGGACTTGGTTGCCATGTACTTCATGTAACCGATAGCATCGTCGATGGGCATGATGTTTGCAAGCTTGAAGAATGCGGACTGCAGAATGGTGTTCTTTACCTTCTGGTTGCCGACCTTGGCTGCAAGTGCGCCGGCGTCAATGATGTAGAAGTTTACGTCGTTGTTTGCGATGTAGGACTTGACGGATGCGGGAAGATGTGCGTCCAGCTCGTCAGCGTCCCATGTGCAGTTGAGAAGGAAGGTGCCGCCGGGCTTAACGTCGTTGACGATCTTGAAGCCCTTCATGATGTATGCGGGATTGTGGCATGCAACGAAGTTAGCCTTGGTGATGTAGTAAGGGCTCTTGATGGGGGTATCACCGAAACGGAGGTGAGAAATGGTCACGCCGCCGGTCTTCTTGGAGTCATACTGGAAGTATGCCTGGATGAACTTGTCGGTGTGGTCACCGATGATCTTGATGGAGTTCTTGTTCGCACCGACGGTACCGTCGCCGCCCAGACCCCAGAACTTGCAGGCGATAGTGCCTGCGGGAGCGGTATCGGGAGCAACCTTCTCCTCGAGGGAGAGACCGGTAACGTCGTCTACGATGCCGATGGTAAAGCCGTTCTTGGGCTCTGCCTTTGCCAGGTTATCGTAAACTGCGAATACGGATGCGGGAGTGGTATCCTTGGAGCCGAGACCGTAACGGCCGCCGACTACCTTGATATCGTTGATGCCCTTGGAAGCAAGAGCGGTAACAACGTCCAGATACAGAGGCTCGCCGAGAGCACCGGGCTCTTTCGTTCTGTCGAGAACTGCGATCTTCTTCGCGGTCTCGGGAATAGCCTTGATAAGGTTCTCCGCAACGAAAGGTCTGTACAGACGGACTTTGATAAGACCTACCTTTTCGCCTGCGGCGTTCATGTAGTCGATAACTTCCTCTGCAACATCGCAGATGGAGCCCATTGCGATGATGACACGGTCAGCATCGGGAGCACCGTAGTAGTTGAAGGGCTTGTAATCGGTACCGAGCTTCTCGTTTACCTTATCCATGTACTTCTCAACGATTGCGGGAAGTGCATCGTAGTAGGAGTTGCATGCTTCTCTGTGCTGGAAGAAGATGTCGCCGTTCTCAGCGGAACCGCGGAGTACGGGGTGCTCGGGGTTGATGGAACGGGATCTGAACGCCTGAACTGCGTCCATGTCTACCATTTCCTTAAGATCTGCGTAGTCCCAAGCCTCGATCTTCTGGATCTCGTGGGAGGTACGGAAACCGTCAAAGAAGTTGATGAAGGGAACTCTGCCCTCGATGGTAGCAAGGTGAGCAACGGCACCCAGGTCCATAACTTCCTGAGGGTTGGACTCAGCCAGCATTGCAAAGCCGGTCTGACGGCAAGCGTAAACGTCGGAGTGGTCACCGAAGATGTTCAGCGCATGAGATGCAACGCAGCGTGCGGAAACGTGGATAACGCAGGGAAGAAGCTCGCCTGCGATCTTGTACATGTTGGGGATCATCAGGAGAAGGCCCTGAGATGCGGTGTAGGTGGTGGTGAGAGCGCCTGCTGCGAGAGAGCCGTGAACTGCGCCTGCGGCGCCTGCCTCGGACTGCATCTCCATGACCTTGACGTTTTCACCGAAAATGTTCTTTGCGGGCTCGCCGAAGATATTTTTATCCGTAGCGGACCAGGTGTCGGTCACCTCTGCCATGGGAGAGGAAGGGGTGATGGGGTAGATTGCGGCAACTTCCGTGAATGCGTACGAAACGTGCGCGGCGGCGGTGTTACCGTCCATGGAAACTTTTCTTCTTG
>JAZUGU010000047.1:0-23616 GCA_045641325.1 Candidatus Avispirillum sp. | reverse complement strand
AACAGAAAAAGGACTGCAACGGAGCGCACACATAGGGATTTTTTCACCGCCGAACGGAAAGAATTATTTATAAAAAATATCAGGTGTGTTGGGGATTTTCCGAATAACTAATGAAAAAAATGACCGAAACTGAAGTTTCGGTCATTTTATTATATCTTTCCTTTGTCCGTTCTGAACACCTGCCGTACCTTTGTACGGCAACGGTATTCAGACCGAACAACCAGCGGCGCCTCTCTCCCTATGTGAGGGCTCCTAATGGGGTGCTTTTTTATTTTGTTTTTGCCGACTGTAAGATAGGGGCAGAACCCGCATTCCCGTTATATCCCGATCAGCTCGTAATCGGCAGTTCCGAAGCCGAGCTCTGCCGCCGCATCAACGGTGCGGACACCGTGGCGGCTTTCGATCCTTTCCAGCATATGCGCTCTTCCGGGGTCGTCCTCGGCGGCGTAGACAAGGTCAAGGCACGCACGGTCTATGGCGACGGGGTCGGTTGAGGCGAGGATGCCGATATCCTTCATGCAGGGGTCCTCGGCGACCGCACAGCAGTCACAGTCCACAGACATGTTGCACATGATGTTTATGAACGCGATCTTACCTCTGAACATCTCCACCACGGTGGATGCGGCATCAGCCATACATTCGAGGAAGGTATCCTGCGGGGCGGTGTTTTTCCATATGACCTTCTGATCCTCTGTCTTTCCCGCGGAATGGATAACGCATTTGCCCGCAGAGGAGGCGCATCCTATGGAAAGCTGCTTCAGCGCTCCGCCGAAGCCGCCCATGGGATGCCCCTTGAAATGGGACAGCACCAGCATGGAATCATAGTTTTTGATATGCGCGCCGAGAACGTTCTCCCGGAGCACTTTTCCGCCTTTGACGGGAACTCTGATATCGCCCTCGGAATCCATGATATCCACGTCAAAATACTTTGACCAGCCGTGGTATTCCATCAGCTCAAAGTGCTTTTTTGTTTCATTTCTCGCTCCGCGGTAAGCGGTATTGCATTCCACCACCGCAGCACCCAGTCTGTCTATCAGAGGCTTCCACATCTGCGGGCCGAGGAAATTCTGATTTCCCTTTTCGCCGGAATGGACCTTTGCGGCGACCTTCCCCGGCAGGGTGATGCCGAGAGCATCATACAGCTCCGTCACCTTTTCCGGGGTTATTTCTTTTGAAAAATATACCTTTGAGCTCATAATTTCACCTTTGGATCATTTATCGGCGATGGCGGCAAGGGCTTCCTCCAGTCCCTGCTTCTGCGCCTTGTATTTTTCAAGCTTTTCACGCTCTGCGGCAACTACTGCCTCCGGTGCTTTCGCAACGAAGCCTTCGTTTTTCAGCTTGCCCTCACAGCGGGCGATCTCGCCGGTGATGTTTTTAAGTTCTCCCTCAAGACGTTTTCTCTCTGCGGCAAAATCCACCATATCCGCAAGCGGGATATATATGGTCGCGGAGTCGGTGATGATCTGTACCGCGCCCTCTTCGGTGAACTCGGAAACAACGGACACCCCGGATGCGGATGCCAGCTTCATGAAGAAGGGATATGAATACTCTCCGAATGCGCTCTGCTCTTTTGTGATGATATAGAGCTTTGCCTTGCGGGACGGGGGCACGTTCATCTCTGAACGGCGGGTACGGATGGCGATTATCGCCGCGATCACCTTTTCAAAGTCTGCGGCCTCGGGGAAATCAAGGCAGTCACAGGCGGTGGGATAATCCTTTATCATGATGCTTCCCTCTTCGCCGGGAAGTCCGGAATAGATCTCCTCGGTGATGAAGGGCATGAAGGGATGGAGAAGCTTTAAGGTCTCACGGAGAGTCCATGCCAGCACGTTCTGCGTATCGGCAGACTCGGATGAGGTCTTGGAAAGCTCGATGTACCAGTCGCAGTACTCGTCCCAGATAAAGGCATAGAGGTTGGAGAGCGCCATGCCGATCTCGTATTTTTCGAGGTTTGCGTTAACGGAAGCGGCGCAGGCATTGAAGCGGGACAGAATCCACTTGTCCTCTGCCTTAAGTCTTTCAACGGGGGGCAGCTCGATCTTGTCGATGGTGAGATTCATCATAACGAATCTTGCGGCGTTCCACAGCTTGTTCGCAAAGTTTCTCGCCGCCTCGATCTTCTCATCGGAGAATCTCATATCGTTTCCGGGGCTGTTGCCCGTTGCGAGAGCAAATCTCAGCGCATCGGCGCCGTACTGCTCGATGATCTCCAGAGGATCGATGGCGTTGCCGAGGGATTTGGACATCTTTCTGCCCTGCGCGTCACGGACGAGGCCGTGGATGAGGACCGTATCGAAGGGCACGGTATCAGTATACTCAAGAGCGGAGAATATCATTCTGGAAACCCAGAAGGTGATGATATCGTAGCCCGTAACAAGTGTATTGGTGGGATAGAAATAGTCAAGGTCTTCCGTTTTTTCGGGCCATCCCATGGTAGAGAAGGGCCACAGAGCGGAGGAGAACCATGTATCGAGGGTATCGGGGTCCTGCGTCATGGCCGCGCCGCACTTGGGGCATTTGCAGGGCTCGGTGAGAGAAACCACGGTTTCGCCGCAGTCGTCGTTATCGCAGTAGTATGCGGGGATCCTGTGGCCCCACCAGAGCTGGCGGGAGATACACCAGTCACGGATATTTTCCATCCAATGGAAATAGTTTTTATCGAAGCGCTCGGGAACGAATTTGATGTCGCCGTCTCTTACAGCCTTGATAGCGGGCTCAGCAAGAGGTTTCATTTTAACGAACCACTGCTTTGATACCATAGGCTCGATGGTGGTGTGACAGCGGTAGCATGTGCCCACGTCGTGCTTCAGGGGCTCGACCTCCTTGAGGTAGCCGCCGTCCTCAAGGTCTTTTACCATGACCTTGCGGGCTTCCATAGCGGTCATTCCGGCATACTTGCCGCAATCGAGCACCATGGGCTCGCCTGCGGTGGCGATGCCTTTTCTGAATCTTTCTGCAGATTCAGCCGCTTCTTTTGCGCCGGTCATTCTGCCGTCGTAGGTGAATACACGAACGAGGGGAAGATCGTGGCGCTGGCCCACTTCAAAGTCGTTGGGGTCGTGGGCGGGGGTGATCTTAACGACACCGGTACCCTTCGTCATGTCGGCATGCTCGTCGCAGACGATGGGGATCTCCTTATCAAGCAGAGGCAGGATAACGTGGCATCCGTGGAGATGCGCATATCTGGGGTCCTCCGCGTTTATGGCAACGGCGGTATCGCCCAGCATGGTCTCGGGACGGGTGGTGGCAAGCTCCAGCTTTTCGCCGGTCTCCTTGACGGTATAGAGCAGGTGCCAGAAATTGCCTTCCTTTTCGGAATAATCGACCTCGGCATCGGAAATGGAGGTCATACATTTGGGACACCAGTTTACCATACGGTTTCCGCGGTAGATAAGGCCCTTGTCGTAGAGCCTCATGAACACGGTGCGGACGGCCTCGGAGCATCCCTCGTCCAGGGTGAAGCGCTCTCTCGTCCAGTCGCAGGAGGAGCCCAGTTTTTTCAGCTGTTCGATGATCCTGCCGCCGTATTTCTTTCTCCAGTCCCATGCACGCTCGAGGAATCCGTCACGTCCAACGTCCTCTTTGGAGAGGCCTTCGGCGCGCATGGCTTCAACGATCTTCGCCTCGGTGGCGATGGAGGCGTGGTCGGTACCGGGAAGCCACAGGGTGGAAAATCCGCTCATTCTCTTGTAGCGGATAAGGATATCCTGCAGGGTGTTATCAAGAGCGTGTCCCATATGGAGCTGTCCGGTTATGTTCGGCGGGGGGATAACTATTGAATAATGGGGTTTCGATTTGTCGATCTTGGGGGTGAAATAACCTTTTTCGCACCAGTCGGAATAGATTCTCTCTTCAAAATCCGACGGGTTGTAGGTCTTCGGAAGTTCTTTTCTCATATATTTACTCCTTGATTTGATTTCAAAATAAAAAGCGCCCTGAAAAAACAGGGCGCGTATGCGCGGTGCCACCTGAGTTTATCACTCATATCCTTAACGCGGAATACGTCCGGAACTGATCTGCGTTTCTCATTCCGGATGCTCCGAGGCTACCTTCACGATTTCCGCCGCAGCTTTTCACCTGACGCTGCTCTCTTATAAGACGGGTGGATCGCTACTCCTCCTCATCAACGCTTATGGGGCGATTATAGCACAGTATTTCCCTTTTGTCAAGCACTAAGTTCAATCGGTAACGGTTATAATAAACCCGTCAACGTTATTGCCGGACACCGTATATTCTGCGCCCTTGGGGACTTTTACCTCGGTCTCCTCTCCCTCGCTTTCGGCGTAATATATCATCACGCCGCCGTCGTATTCCTCCGCCTTGACGTCGTAAACGCCGGTGGCGGTATCGTAGCCGAGGCACGTGGTATCGTAGGTATAGTTTTTCAGATAGCTTATGTATTCCTCGTGGCACAGGTTCATATCCGCCATGATCTGCGAATGGGGCGTTCCCACGTAGCGGTAATGCCACGATTCGTAGCTGATGCCGGTCATATGCACCTTATCGTCGGGATAACGGAGGATAAATCCGTAGTTCTTGGCGTTTTCCCTGAACCACTGGCATCCCTCGTAGCTTTCCACGTAATAGATGGCGCCGTCCACGTTTACGTTAAGGTCCATGGCAAGGCCCGTATGGTGCTCGGAAAAGCCCGGTGTTGCCACGTAGGACTTCGCGTAATCCTCGCCGTAGGTTTCGGTATATTCGGCGTACAGATCCGTCTGCTCCTGCTTTGAGCGGTATGCGGAATTCACCTGCATCCACTTGAAGCCGCTGTATTTATAATAGTCCTCGCAGAGGGTATTGAACTTTTCCACCACGTTTTTCGAAAGTCTTGTGGAATATGCGGAAAGACCGTAATATCCGTTCTTTACGGAGCTTATTTCAACGATGTTTTTCTCGGCTTCCCCGGGGAAGAAATACTCGTGCTGGGAATTTACGAGGATAAGGTCGCCGTAATATACCTGATCCGCCGAAAGGGTTATCTTTTCATATGGGAGGCCGTCATCCGCAGTTGTATCGGCAACGGTCTCGCCGCCCGGAACTATCCCGGTATCGGCGGGCTCTGCGGGTCTGTTTCTGCCGCTTGCGATAAGGTAGATGCACACGGCAAAAATTGCCGCAAAGAAAAGCACCAGGAGAAGAACTCCGGGATTGAGCTTTTTCTTTTTCATTCGTTTGACGCTGTACCTCGACACGGGGCGGCGGTTTTTTTCGTGGCCCGCCTCCTCGGGAGTATAGGTTCTTTTTACCTGCGGGTAATCGGGATCAAAATTGTCGTTCATGGTTTATTATATCAACCGCTGAAACACGGTTTAATCTGTAAGCGGGAGGCTTTCGCCTCCCGCTCGTGTTATTTATTCTGCTTCGTTCTCTGCTTTCTCATCAAGGAGAGCATCTTTTCTGGAAAGGTTCATTCTGCCCTTTTCGTCAACGCCCAGGAATTTGACCTTCATGGTGTCGCCCACGTTGCAGATGTCCTCGACCTTCTCGGTGCGCTTGGTGTCAAGCTTGGAGATGTGAACGAGGCCTTCCTTGCCGGGCGCAAACTCAACGAATGCGCCGATGGGGATGATCCTTGTGACCGTGCCCTCGTAGATCGCGCCTGCTTCGGGCTCGAACACGATACCGTCGATGATCTTCTTTGCGGCATCGATGCAGTTCTTGTCAACTGCGGAGATGAATACGGAGCCGTCATCCTCGATATCGACCTTGGCGCCGGTGTCGGCTACGATCTTCTGGATGACCTTACCGCCGGTACCGATGACCTCGCGGATCTTTTCTACGGGGATCTTCATGGCTACCATCTTGGGAGCATACTCGGAAACCTCTGCACGGGGTGCGGGAATAGCCTTGAGAAGGATCTCGTCGATGATATAGTCACGGCCCTTATGGGTCACTGCGAAAGCTTCCTTGATGATCTCGGGGGTAAGACCGTCGATCTTCAGGTCCATCTGGATGGAGGTGATACCCTTATGAGTACCTGCTACCTTGAAGTCCATATCTCCGTAGAAGTCCTCAAGGCCCTGAATGTCGATCATAGTCATGAAGTCGTCGGAATCCTCAGCGGTGATAAGGCCGCAGGAGATACCTGCAACGGGAGCCTTGATCGGAACACCTGCGTCCATAAGAGCGAGGGTGGAGCCGCACACAGAACCCTGGGAGGTGGAACCGTTGGAGGATACTACCTCGGAAACAAGGCGGATAGCATAGGGGAACTCCTCAACGGAGGGGAGAACGGGAACGAGGGAACGCTCAGCGAGTGCTCCGTGTCCGATCTCACGGCGTCCGGGGCTTCTGGAGGCTTTTGCTTCGCCTACGGAATAACCGGGCATATTGTAATGGTGGATATATCTCTTGGATTGCTCTTCCCAGATGGTATCGAGCATCTGCTCATCGGAGATGGGGCCGAGGGTGGCAAGAGTCATGACCTGGGTCTGTCCTCTGGTGAAGAGGCCGGAGCCGTGTACTCTCTTGAAGAGGCCTACCTCTGCGGCGAGGGGACGGATCTGGTCCATTCTTCTTCCGTCAACTCTCTTCTTATCAACGAGGAGCCAGCGGCGGACGATCTTCTTCTGGATCTTATAGATGAGCTCGGGATAGATAACTTCGAGATTTTCGTACTTCTCGCCGAAGTTCTCCATTACCTTATCGTAAACGGGCTCCATTCTCTCGTCACGGACGTTCTTATCGTCGGTATCGAGAGCGAACTTGACGTCCTCTTCAACGAATGCGAAAATCTCGTCGAACATATCGTGATCCAGCTCGCCGGAAGGATACTCGAACTTGGGCTTGCCCACTTCCTCAACGATGTGGTCGATGAAGACGATGAGCTGCTTTATCACTGCATGAGCCATCATGATGGCGTTGTACATATCGTCGTCGGAAACTTCCTTCGCACCTGCCTCGATCATAACGACCTTCTTGCGGGATGCGGCAACGGTCAGCTCCAGAACGCTCTTTTCACGCTGCTTCACGGTGGGGTTCACCATGAGCTTGCCGTCCTCGGTCATGCCCATGAACACGCCGCCGATAGGTCCGTTCCACGGGATATCGGAGATGGAAAGGGCGATAGATGCGCCGATCATGGCTGCGATCTCGGGAGAGCAGTCATAGTCAACGGACAGAACGGTCAGGGATACGTTTACGTCGTTGCGGAGATCCTTGGGGAAGAGGGGACGAAGGGGACGGTCGATAACACGGGAAGTAAGTATTGCCTTTTCACCGGGTCTGCCTTCACGCTTCAGGTAACCGCCGGGGATCCTGCCGACAGCGTACATTCTTTCTTCGAAGTCTACGGAAAGGGGCAGAAAATCGATGCCCTCTCTGGGACGTGCGGACGCGGTAGCGCACGCAAGGATGGCGGTTTCGCCGTATCTTACGATACAGGAGCCGTTTGCAAGACCTGCTACCTTGCCGATCTCTACGACAAGAGGTCTGCCTGCGAATTCATACTCGTAGGTTTTGTAGTTCTCAAACATTTTTATTTCCTCCGTTTTTTTATTTTGGCTCCGGAGGGTTTAGCACTTAAATACAGTGCCGAGTCTGCTGAAAGCCGGAGGCCTCATCCGTCAGCTGCCGGGGATAATTCCGGCAACTGCCGCCTCCCCCGACCGGGAAGGCTATCGGCAATATATTTAACTGCTAATCCGAACCGGAGTGGTTTACAAAAATTTAGGCTGCGGCAGGCAAACCTGCCGCAGCCGTTCGGGCTAATAGGATATAAAGCCCTCGGCAATTCCTTTTTGTGACGGAATTACTTTCTGAGCCCTAATTTCTCAACGATCGCACGGTAACGCTCGATGTCGATCTTCTGCAGATAGTTGAGAAGGTTGCGGCGATGGCCGACCATCTTCAGAAGGCCTCTGCCGGAGTGGTGGTCCTTCTTGTTCTGCTTCATGTGCTCGGTGAGGGTCTTGATTCTGTAAGTCAGAATTGCGATCTGTACTTCGGGAGAACCGGTGTCGCCTTCATGAGTCTTGTACTCTTCGATGATTTTTGCTTTTTCTTCTTTTGTGATCATTTCAGTCACCTCATAAAATTTATTTAATCGCTCAGCTCAGGCGGCGGCGGGTGATGAAGTCTTCTGAAAAGACCTGAGTCCGCTGTCCGGGCAGCCGATTAGCCTGTGTATTGTATCACATACGGATCGTTTTGTAAAGAGTTTTTTTGAAAAAAGTTCAATTATTATATGCAAAAAAACGGCGAAGCCTTGTGATATCTATGTTTTCCGTACGGCACAGCCCGTGGCGGGCGAGCATTTCTTCCGCTCTCGTACGGGTCTCGGCGTCAAAGAACACCTCCGTGGTATGCGCGTCCAGACCGAAAATCACTTCGTTTCCCACCTTTCCCGCTATTTCGAAAAATTCGTCGCAGGGGTAGATGCGTCCCGTTTTCAGCCCGAGGAAATTGAGCTCCAGAGGTATTCCGGCGACTTTGACGGCGCGGCAATATTTTTCCATAAGCGGCGCGTATTCGGGCGCTCCTCTGTCAAGGCCCACGATATCCGGGTGGGCAACGTAGGAGAACAGGCCCGTGCGTATTCCCTCGATACACTGGTCAACGTACTTTTCAGCCGCATCCGGCTCTTTTATAAAGGGAGCGTACACGCCGTACTGGTCCGTGTCGGAGAAATGCTGTCCCATTATGAAATATTCTATCTCATAGGGACGGATGAACTCGAGAAATTTATCGAAAAGCGCCGGATAGTATTCGGTTTCAAGACCGAGATGTATCTCGATATCGTCCTTATATTCCTCTTTCAGCGAGTTTACGCTACTGACGTAGTCCTCAAGATCGGCTACGGGCATTCTGTATCCGGAATAATAGTCTCCGTCAAAGCCCACGTAGGGAGTATGGTCGGAAAAGCCCAGAGTCTTTATGCCCGCCTTTATCGCCGCCTCCACGAAATCTCTGTCTTCACCGACGGCGTGGCGGCATCTGTACGTATGAGTATGATAGTTCGCTTTTATCATTTTCGTCTTTTCCTCCTTACGAGGGATAATCAACGTGTCCCAGCGACTGGGATTTGGACATGGTGAAGGTTATTTTCGGAAGGAGGACGTTGCCGTTCTCGTCGGTCTCTTCATCGGTGCTCTTTATGACGACGCTGCTGCCGCTCTTTTCCGCCGTGATACCTCTCACGTAGTTTTCCACGAATGAGAACGGCACCCACACGTCAAGCCCGGAGGTGCGGCATTCCGCCTCCATGATTATTCCCGTACCGTTTACCGACGCGAAGCTCATTCCGTCCGAAAAGATAACGTACTGCTCTCTTCCCGTTCCCGCGCTGTCCTCCGTTTCCTCATCGGGCACGATAAAGCGCATGGAATCCACGCTTCCCACCGACATGATATTGAGGGAATCCGCAAGGTCGGAGAAATTGATATACATGACGCCGTTTCTGTATGCATCGCCGCCCTCTGCCGTGAAATAAGCTTTTTCGCCTATTTTCACAGAGTAATCAACGCTTCCCGTTTTCGCCTTATGGGGAGAAAACGTGCTGTGATATATCAGGGCGAAGATGCCCGCGCAAACGATGAACACGGCGGCAAGTCTTACAAAGAACGCTTTTACGTAAAACTTCGTTTTCTGTCTTTTTTCGGCTTTCTTTTCCGCTCTTCTCTGTGCCAGGAGCTTCACTTCCCGCTCATTGCGGACGTTTCTTTGTTCCGGACGGGGCCGGGGGGGTCTTTCCGCTCCGGCAGCGGTATATGAATAAACCGTGGAATTTTCGGGAATGGCCCATTCCTGTTTTTTTGCGGGTGCTTTTTTTGCAGGTGCGGTTTTATTTGCGGCAGGCTTTTTCCGCGGTGCCGCGTTTTTCGGGGCCTCCCGCACGGGAGAAGCCTTCGGCTGTCTGTTATATACGGGCTGTACTCTTCTGACGGGCTGGGGTTCTTTCTTTTCGAGCCTGCCTCTCAGAGCCTGTGCCTTTTCGTCACGGGGCTGATTCTGCGGCATCCCCGTGCCCGGGTATCTGCCGTTCTGCGATACGGGGATGGGAATATGCATCTGCCGTATCTCGCCGCCGGAATTATATGCCTTGTACGCCGCGTGGCGGGGAGCATCGCTGGTTTTTGCCGCATTACGGCGGCGCACGGTCTCCTCGTCTGCCGTTCTCCACTGGCCGTACGTCATGGGGCGGCCGGTAGTATCGGTCCCCGGTCTGCGGCCGGGGTTCTTTTTGGCGGTGCCCTTTGCGGCAGCCGGTATTCTTTTGTCTGCCATATGGCACCTCCTTTTTGATCTCACGCAGGGCGCGGGTAACAGTTATTTGGTTTCCGCTATCATGAAGTAGGGGGAATCGGGGGAATTGAGCATCTCGAATTTGGCGATGCACAGCTTATATCTGGAAAGAGATGCAAAATATTTCTGCAGCTCCTCTCCCTCAAGTCTTCCCTCCGGATGACCGGGATAGACCGCCACCATGAGGATGGCGTCACGGTCAAGAAGGGACAGGGCGTTTTCCACCGCCGGGAGAGTTGTCTCTCTCATGGTGGTGAGTGCTTTATTGCCGCTTCCGGGCATATAGCCCAGATTGAACATGCCCGCCTTAATGGGCTCCTTTACGTATTCGGGAGCAAGGTGGTGGGAGGCGCATATAAGTCTCCAGTTTTCGGGGCATCCCCATTCTCTCAGGTTTTTCGCCGTGGATTCAAGAGCTTTGGGCTGGATATCGAAAGCGGTAACGCTTCCGCTCTCTCCCACTGTCCCCGAAAGGAACGCCGTATCGTGGCCGTTGCCCATTGTGAAATCAACGGCACGGTCGCCCTCGTGCAGATGCTGCAGGATAAAATATTTCTGCAATGAGAGAAGGTCTACCATCAGTTCACCTTTCCCGCCGCCAGATCGAAGGCACGCAGGTTTACCTCCAGCGCCTTTGCGGGAACGCATGATGCCACGGCATCACGGAGAGTTCCTTTATCAAATCCGAGAACGTTTGCGGCAAGGCCGATAAGCGCCACGTTTGCGGCTTTCTCGTTGCCTGCCTCTCTTGCTATTGCGGCGGCGTCCTCTGCGATTATGTCAACGCCCAGCGCTTTTATCTTTTCAACTATTTCATCGGGATATTCCGCCGCGCCCGTAATGACGGGCATGGGGTTTATCTCCTGAAGCGCGGTGACGACGGTCCCTCCTATTTTCAGAAAAGGAAGCCATCTTGCGCTCTCAAGCTTTTCAAAGGAGAGGATAACGTCCGCTTCTCCCTCACAGATAACGGGGGAAGCGACCTCTTCGCCGTATCTTACGTACGTTACCACGGAGCCGCCTCTCTGGCTCATTCCGTGCACCTCGGAGACCTTTACGTCAAAGCCCGAATTCATTGCGGCAGCGCCGAGAATACGGGATGCGAGCAGCGAACCCTGTCCGCCCACGCCTACTATCATTATGTTTTTGATGCTCACGGTCAGGACTCCTTTCTCTTGATGCTTTCCATCTCGCACAGGCCCTCGCAAAGGCCGCAGCCCACGCACATGGCGGCATCTATCTTTGCCACGGTGGTCATGGAAATGCAGGGACAGCCGATCTCCATGCAATGCTCACAGCCCACGCACACGTCCGGGTCCACCCACAGGGGCGGTTTCTTTTCAACGCCCTTGAGGAGAGCGCAGGGACGGCGGGTGATGACGACGGAGGGACACTCCGCGTCCAGCTCCTCGCGGAGCACCTTTTCGAGCTCCTTCGTATCCGCGGGATCGACTACTCTTATATGTTCTCTTGCAACGCCGAGACCTGCGCATATATCCTCAAGGCATATGTAAGGCGCGGGCGTATTCTTCAGGGTCAGGCCCGTCAGCGGGTTCTGCTGATGGCCGGTCATGCCGGTGATGCGGTTATCAAGGATGACCACGGTGGAGGTGCCGCCGTTATAGACGATATTGACAAGTCCCGTCATGCCGGAGTGCATGAAGGTGGAATCTCCGATGACGGCGACCGTTTTCTTTTCATCGCCTCTCACCTTATTGAAGCCGTGGAGGGATGAAACGGAAGCTCCCATGCAGTATACCGTATCCATTGAGGTAAGGGGAGCGACTGCACCCAGGGTATAGCATCCGATATCGCCGGAAACGGTGAGCCCCATTTTCTTCATAGTATAGAACACGCCTCTGTGGGGGCATCCGGGGCAGAGCACGGGGGGACGGGCGGGGATCTCATCAGCGATCTCGGAATTATCCGCCTCCTCCATAAGGAGCTTTTCGCGCAGAAGCGACTGGGAATACTCTCCGCACAGGGGAAGAATGTCTTTACCGGTGACGCTGATGCCGATGGAACGGCAGAACGCCTCGATAACTCCGTCAAGCTCTTCTATGACTATAACGTTTTCCACTTTTTTCGCAAAATCGGCGATAAGCTTTGCGGGCAGGGGATTGACCATGCCCAGCTTCAGATATGAAGCATTGTCGCCGAACACCTCGCGGGCGTAGTTATAGCAGTTTCCCGCGGTGATGATACCTGTTTTCGCTCCGTTGTCAACGACCTTATTGAAGGGGCAGTCCTCCGCGAACGCCTCAAGCGCACGGAGCCTGTCCTCCACCACGTAGTGGCGCTTTCTCGCGTTACCGGGCATCATTACGTGCTTTTGAGCATCCTTTACGTAGTCCTTTACGGGCACGTCCTCACGGTCAAGCATTTCAACGGGCTGTGACGAATGGGACACTCTGGTGGTCAGTCTCAGAATGAACGGGGTATCGAATTTTTCGGAATATTCATATGCCATTTTTACGAATTCCTTACACTCGACGGAATCCGCAGGCTCCACCATGGGGAGCTTTGCGGCGATGGCATAGTGTCTGGAATCCTGCTCGTTCTGCGAGGAATGCATGCCGGGGTCATCGGCAACGCCGATGAGGAAACCGCCGTTGACACCCGTGTAGGAGGTGACGAACAGAGGATCCGCCGCCACGTTCAGGCCCACGTGCTTCATGCCGCAGAAGGATCTGCCGCCGCCGATGGCCGCGCCGAGCGCCGCCTCGAAAGCGACCTTCTCGTTGGGTGCCCATTCCGCATATATTTCATCGTATTTTGCCGCGAACTCGGTGATCTCCGTTGAGGGAGTGCCCGGGTAGCTGGATACGAACTTCACTCCTGCCTCATAAAGGCCTCTGGCAACCGCTTCGTTGCCGAGCATTATTTTTTTCAATTTCAACACGTCTTTCCGCGCAAACAAACAATGCGCCATGATATATAGTCAATTATACGCCCGAGGTCCCTTTTTGTCAAGAGTTTCGGGGGTTATCGGCACATTTTCTGAGCGTGCCGATCTCTTCTTCGCGAAGGTAGCGCCACTTTCCCTCGGGAAGAGCTTCATCCAGGGAAACGCCGCCGAATTCCACTCTTTTCAGATAGGTGATCTTTGAGCTCACCGCCTCGAAGGTGCGCTTTATCTGATGGAATTTTCCCTCGGTGAGGGTGATGTATCCGGAGGAGGCATCCTGCAATTCCGTTTTTGCGGGTTTTGTCACGTAGCCGCCAATATCAACGCCCGCCTCGATCTTTTCCTTTTCCTCATTCCCGATGCCCGGCTCACAGCGGTAGAAATACGTTTTCTCTGCGTGGCGGCGTGGGGAAAGCAGCTCGTGGGCGAGGGGGCCGTCGTTGGTGACTATCAAGAGCCCCACCGTATCTATGTCAAGTCTCCCGCAGGGGAACATCTCCATTTTCGAAAATTCGGGAGGGAGAAGCGCCATGACGGTCCTGTCCGATTTTTCCGTGGAGCTTATATAGCCCGCGGGCTTATTGAGCATGACGTACACGTATTTCGCCCAGTTGACCCTGTTTCCGCAGTAAGTGACATCGGCGGTGTTCTCGTCCACGTGGACGGAAAGGTCTTTTACCGGCGCGCCGTTCAGGGTAACAAGCCCCGCCCTCGCCGCCTTTGCCGCCTCTTTTCTGCTGGCGATGCCCGTATCGGCTATGAATTTATCAAGTCTCATAACATCCTCCGTTCTTTCCGTATCAATTGTACCACAGACGGACGTTTTTTTCAACAGTACTCTTTATGGTACCTCTGCATGATTATACTATCCTCCGGGGTGTGAAAATACCGTCCGAGCCCTTTTGGGGGGCAATTCTCCCGGACGGTATTTTCGGGGAGAAACATATCGTCTTTTCCTTTACAATACAACTGCCGCACGAAGCGCAATATCCGTAATTTTTCACCATATGTTGCACTATTGCAACATAATAACCCGAAATGCGTGTTGCATCTTCTTGACGGAACTGGTAAATTTTGGTAAAATGTAACAAACCGGCAGACGGGAAAGCGGCCGTTTCCCGCCGCCGGCGGAACAAGAATCGAAAGGAATGATGATACTTTGGATATTGACGTTGACACAAAAGAGCTGAAACGTCTTATCGCCGAAAAAAACACCACTCTCGAGGGAGTGGCATCACATCTCGGTATGGACCGAAGCACCCTGTACCGCAAGCTCAGAGACGGTGGCGGCGGTATTACTTTGCGTGATGCACAGAGGACGGCCTCCCTGCTCGGGCTGTCCTATGAAGAAACGATCAGGATCTTCTGGAACCGGCGCGATTCTCCCGTGCGCCGCGACAAACCGGCGAAAAATATGCTGTCTTCCCCGTTTTGACGGTGTGTTTTGATTGCCCGAAACAAAATACTGTGAAATGAAGGTTATATTATGGCAAACAAAGCAATAGACGCACTTGTTTTCTGCCCCTTTTACGTAAGCGAATCCCGCATGACGATAACCTGCGAGGGCATCGTCGGCAGCAGAACGGTCAGCCGCTTCTGCTCGTCGGATGAAAAAGAGGCACATGAAAAGAACTTCTGCACCGGAAAATGGTGCAGGGGCTGCGGTGTTCACTCCGCAATCATGCAGAATTATTCGCCCGTACCTGCGCCGTCCGGCACACAGACGCTCAGGTGCTGATAAAAAAAAGCGGGGGTGGCACAGCCACCCCTCGCTTTTTTCACGTTCTGAATATCCTCATAAGGATCGGGCGCAGAAATTTCGGAGCGCTGACCACCGTGATCTTCACCGTTTTTCCCCTTTCTCAGTTCTGTCAGTACCATTTTATGCCGCAAAACCGCATCGGTCACAAAAGCATGTTCACCCCGGCGACGGTGACTATCGCCGCAAATATCTTTCTCAACCATTTCGTATCGAGTCTGTCCGTGAGAAATGCGCCCAGCATCCCGCCTGCCGCCGCAGGCACGATGAATCGCCAGAGAAGCGAGATATCGCCCATCCCCCGGTCGCTGTACACCACCGCCGACACCGCGGACAACGGAAGCACGGACGCGACGACCGACGCAAAATCGTCTCTCGCCGATGAGGGAGCTTTTCTGTCCGACGTTTTTCTGAAAAGGTACATGAGGATGATGCCGCCGCCCGACCCGAGGAATCCATTGGTAAATCCCGCCGCCGCTCCCGCCGCAAGATACGCCTTGAGAAAGGCGTTTTTCGGGGTGCTTTGTGTTTTCATATATTATTGTATCCTTTTTTGTCTTATGCCTTGAAATTTAAGGTAATATCTGTTATTATTATTATGTATTACTATGGGGAAGTATATGTGGAGGGAAAATATGTCACAGAAAAGAGACGTACGGCTGGACAAGCTGAGGATCATATCCATGCTGCTCGTCATCACGGTGCATGCCGCGAACCGGTACTGCCGTGCCGTAGCGCTCATCTCTCCCGCATCCTTCGCCGCTGCCGCCGCCTTCAACGTTCTCTCGAGAGTGAGCGTTCCCATATTCTTCATGATAAGCGGCGCGGTCCTTCTCGGAAAGGAATACGACCCGAAGAAAAACAGAAAAAGGATAGCGCTTAAATTCGCGGCACTCCTTACCGTCACCGTGATCTACTTTTTCTGGGAATGGCTGATGACCGGCGAGCACGCGATAGATCCCGTTTCGCTGATATACGAGCCGCAGAGAACTCTTCTCTGGTTCATGTACGCTCTTCTGGGCATATACATCGTTCTGCCATTCATAAAAAGAATGACGGACGGGATGGACGACCGTGAGGACAGGCTTTTCATTATCCTTTTCGCCGTGTTCGGCGGGCTTTTATACCACATCGGTCTGAAATTCAAGTTCCCCGTTCCCATTGTGGGCGCGACCTATTATCTCGGCTATTTCGTTTCCGGGCACATCATTTACAAGAATCTGGGAAAATACGACCTTAAGCGTTATAACGTCTTAAGGCTCGTCATAACCCTTTTGTGCGTTGCCGCCGCGACCGTTATCGTCTCCGTGAAATGTATCGGCACGAAAACGTTTTCCGGCACCATGCTTTCGTACAGAAACGTGTTCATCATGATATCCTCATACTGCATCTTCGTTTTTCTGTACAGTGTGCTTCCCGAAAAGGAGACCGCCGTCACCCGGGCGCTGTCGCCGCTGACCTTCGGCGTTTATCTTTTCCACGGCATCGCGCTCGATGCTTTCATGACTTATTTTCCGTACTGCTCGGTCTTCTCCGCAGCAGGCATCCCCGTTGCCGTTGCCGCCGCTTTCGCGGTGACCGCCGTGTTCGTTTATCTCATAAGAAAAATACCGGGAGTATCCTCCCTGTTCTGATATTATTACCGATTTCAAGCATTTTATGTTTCCGAAAGGACCTGTCAGATGGCTCAGAAAAAAACCGCAAAGAAACCCGCAAAACGTGCCGCTGCGAAGAGAAGCACCTCCGCATCACGGCAGATGACGATCAAAGAGGAGCGCAATGCTCTGTGGAAGCAGATAGTTCCCTATCTGCTCCTGCTTGTTGCGATCCTTATAACCATATGTCTTTTTACGGGAAGGCAGGATGACCCGGGCGTTGTTTTCAAGGCGCTGTACCGGGTGCTCACCGGCCTTTTCGGCGCTGCCGCATTCATCACCCCCGTATTTCTGGCGTATGCCGCAATCGCTGAATTTCTTGACCGCAACGATGCGGGGCTTACAAGCTCCCGTTTCATTTTCGCCATGATCTCCGCAGTACTGGTTTCCGCTATTCTGGAGCTCTTCTCCCCTGCGGGCGGCTTTGACATACCCGCCATGTGGACGAGAGGTGCCGCGCTTTTCGGCGGCGGCGTTATCGGCGGCGTTATCGGAGAAATATTCCTCTACTGCTTCAAGACAGCCGGATCGTTCGTCATAGCTTTCGCTCTGCTTTTCCTTTCCGTGATACTGGTGGCGGGATTCACCCCCAAATATCTTTTCAAGTATTTCTCTTTTAAGCTTGCGGAAAGCAAGGATAAGCTGGCCGAGGAAAGAGAAGAAAGACTTGCCGCTCTCGAAAGGAAGGAAGAAGAATTCATCCGTCCCGAGGAAGAGGCCGCTCCTCTCTACGTTGACAAAAAGACCGGCGAGGTCAAGGAGCACGCCCAGATCCCTCCCGTAAGCAAATGGAGAAGAAAGAAATTCGACACCGACGTGCCCATCGACGACGCGGACACCGAGCCCTCCGAGCCCGAGGAAACTCCCGAGGAGAAGAGAGAGCGCATCAACCGCGCCCAGTTCGAAGAGGTGAAGCGCCGTGCGAGAGAAACGAAGTCCCGCGCGATGCTCGCCGCGGAAAAAGCGGTTTTCGAGGACGAGGACGAGGAAGAAATGCCCGGGATCATCTCCGCCGAGGCGGAGGAAGCGGATGACGACGGATTTGAGATAATCGGTCTCGCCGCAGAGGAATTCGAAAAGAGAAGAAAGAAGCCCCTGAACGCCTCAAAAGAAACCGTTTCGGACGTGAGCGCCGAGCCCGTTCAGGTGAAAATAGATATCCCGAAGCCCGCATACAAGTATCCTCCCATCGAGCTTCTGAAAGAAGATCCCGGATCTCAGGTGACCGACGTGCGCGCGGAATATCAGGAAAATGCCACGAAGCTCGTGAACGTGCTCTCAAGCTTCAACGTGAAAACCAAGATAGTGGGCGTATCCCGCGGTCCCACGATCACCCGGTACGAGCTGCTTCCCGAGGCGGGCACGAGAGTCCGTTCCATCGCAAATCTGGTGGACGACATAGCTCTGAACCTTGCCACCTCCGGCGTCCGTATCGAGGCTCCCATCCCCGGCAAAGCGGCGGTAGGCATCGAGGTGCCCAACAAGCAGGCTGAAACGGTTTATCTGCGCTCGCTTCTGGAATCCGATAATTTTGCATCCTCCAAATCGAAGCTCACCACCGGTCTCGGAGAGGACGTTGCGGGAGAGCCCATCATCATGGACGTTTCCAAAATGCCCCATCTGCTCATCGCAGGTGCTACCGGTATGGGTAAATCGGTCTGCATCAACTGTCTGCTCATGTCGCTTCTTTACAAGGCGACTCCCGATGAAGTCAAGCTCATCCTCATCGACCCCAAGAAGGTCGAATTCAGCATATACAACGGTCTTCCTCATCTGCTCGTTCCCGTGGTCAGCGATCCCAAAAAGGCCGCAGGCTCGCTGAACTGGGCAGTATGCGAAATGGAACGCCGCTTCGGTCTCATCGAGTCCGTGGGCGTGCGCGATATCGCAAGCTACAACGAAGCCGTGAAAGACAGCCCCGACCACGAATTCATGCCCCAGATAGTCATCGTCATCGACGAGCTTGCAGACCTTATGGCTACTGCCGCCAGCGACGTTGAAACCTCTATCGCGCGTCTTGCCGCGAAAGCAAGAGCCGCGGGCATGCACCTTGTGATCGGCACACAGCGTCCCTCCGTTGACGTCATCACCGGCGTTATCAAGGCGAACATCCCCTCCCGTATCGCATTTACCGTTGCCAGCCAGGTGGACTCCAGAACGATCATTGACCGTTCCGGCGCGGAAAACCTTATCGGCCGCGGCGACATGCTCTACGATCCCGTAGGTGCCGCTAAGCCCATCCGTGTTCAGGGCGCATTCGTTTCCGAAAAGGAAGTTGACGCGGTCGTCCAGTTCATCAAATCACAGAACATGGCCGTATCCGATGACGAAATCTACAATAAGGACGTCATGAAGGAGATCGAGGCCCAGGCTGCCATGTGCGGCGTGAAGAAGGGCTCCGGAAATCAGGGCGGCGGCGACGGAGGTGATGCCTCCGAGAGCGATCCTCTGATGGCGCAGGCCATGGAGGTGGCGTTCGACAGCGGAAAGGTATCCACCTCGCTCCTGCAGCGCAGGCTTTCCGTGGGTTACGGACGTGCCGCAAAGATCATCGATCATATGGAAAAAATGGGTTACGTTTCCTCACCCGAGGGTCAAAAGCCCCGTGAGGTGCTGATAACCCGTGACCAGTTCATGGAGCTCCAGGTCAAAAACGAAGAGATTTAAGGTCAGATTATGGGAAGATTTATTGTTATCGAAGGGCTGGACGGCTCAGGCAAGACCACCCAGACCGCCCTTCTTACGGAATATCTCAAAAGCCGCGGCAAGGTGAGAGAACTGAGCTTTCCCCGTTACGGTGAAAAGAGCTGTACATTAGTGGATATGTACCTGGGCGGCGAGCTCAGCTCCGATCCCGATGCCACCAACGGCTACGCCGCATCCTGCTTTTTCGCCGCGGACAGATACGTGAGCTTCGTCACCGACTGGAAGCGCGACTTTGAGGACCCGGACTGCACCGTGGTCGCCACCAGATACACCACTTCAAACGCATATCATCAGCTGTCAAAGCTTCCCGAAAACGAGTGGGACGGCTTTCTCGGCTGGATGTTCGATTTCGAATTCGATAAGCTGGGGCTTCCCCGCCCCGACGACGTGATCCTTCTCTCCATGGACCCCGGCCTTTCCACCGGGAACGTGAGATCCAGGACCGCCGAGACCGGGCAGAAAATGGATATCCACGAAAAGAGCCCGGACTATCTTCTGCGCTCGTACAAAGCCGCAAGCTTTGCCGCAGAGAAATGCGGATGGCACAAGATCGAGTGCGCTCCCGACGGCGTTATGCTGTCCAGAAACGAAATATTTGATAAGATCCGTTCCGCGCTGAACGTATAAGGAGACCGATATGGTATATTTATTTCTTGCCGAAGGCTTTGAAGAAATAGAAGCTCTCACCGCCGTTGACCTTCTGCGCCGTGCATCCGTTCCGGTGACCACCGTGGGTGTTGGCGGAGAATATATAAAGGGTGCTCACGGCATCACCGTGAAAGCGGACGTCACCGACACCGCAGTCACCCCCGATGACCTTGAGATGGTAGTGCTCCCCGGCGGCATGCCCGGCACACTGAATCTCGATGCATCCCCCGTTGTGCACGCATTTCTCGATGCCGCCGTCGATCGCGGCGCGTATATCGCCGCTATCTGCGCCGCGCCCTCCGTTCTCGGAAAGCGCGGGATACTTCGCGGCAAGTTTGCCACCTGCTATCCCGGATTTGAGAATTATCTTGAGGGAGCCACTCCCGAAGACTGTGACGTTACCGTCTGCGAAAACATTATCTGCGGACGCGCCATGGGATGTGCCACGGACTTCGCCCTTGAGCTGGTCGAAGCTCTGAAAGGCGAAAAAACCGCCGAAGAGATCCGCGATTCCATCATCGCATGAGCCCTTCGCTGAAAACTGAAAAAGACGATCTGCGCCGTATATATAAGGAAAAGAGGCGGGCTATCCCGGACGCGGAAAAGCTGCGGCGGGATTCCGACATTTGCAGATATGCCGCATCCCTTGCAAGCTTCCGCTATGCACGGTACGTGCTCCTGTACGACGCCCTGCCCGATGAGATATCGCTCACCGCTCTGGCACAGGAAGCGCTGAAGCGGGGGAAGATCATAGCATATCCTCTGTGCGACACGGAGAACTGCACCATGACGTTTCGCACCGTATCGTCCCCGGACGAGCTCTCGGTCAGCTCCTACGGCATCAGAGAGCCCTCTCCCGATGCCCCGTTGTTCTCTTTGTCCCAAAGCGGCGATGCCGTATGCTTCGTGCCCGGGCTTGTATTTGACAAAAGCGGGTACCGTCTCGGTTACGGCAAGGGATATTACGACAGATTCATTTCGTCCTTTGCGGGAAACGTCATCGGCGTTATATATTCCGATTTCATCGTACCAAGCGTTCCCCGCGGCAGGTACGATACTGCGGTCGGCGTTCTGCTGACCGAAAACAATACTGTTAACATAAGAGTGAAAAATGAAAATTAAAGGCGTTCATGCCGCGCCTGCGCTGATAATCATCATATCCGCGCTGATAACTGCGGCAAATTATCTGGACATTTCGAAAATATCGGGCGGCGTCAACCCGTATCTCACGGTGATGGCGCTGGAGATCGCCTGCATGGGACTGCCCGCGGTTTTCTTCTGTATTCTCAGAGGAAATGCATATAAAGGCAGGCTCAATCTTAAAATAATGAGGGTGCGGCACGTTTCCCTTTCAGTTTACTCCCTGCTTCTCATCGTCAGCATCAGCATCGGACTGAGCCTTCTCATGTACTGGCTCTTCCCCGAAAGCTTTGCCGCATCTGCTTCGGCAGGTCTTAAGGGAAGCGTTGAGATGACCGGCGTGACGGACACCGTTTATGCCGCCCTCGCCTTCGGCGTTCTCCCTGCGATACTTGAGGAGTTCCTTTTCCGCGGGATAGTTCTTGCGGAATATTCCCCTTACGGCGCGGGAACTGCCGTTCTGTTCTCCTCTCTGCTTTTCTCGTTCATGCATTTCACTCCCGTCAGATTCCCCATATATTTCTTCACGGGGATCATCCTTGCGCTGACTGTATCCGCCTGCGGCTCCGTGATAACCACGGGCATCATCCATGCCGCGTATAACGTGTTTACCCTGTATTTCGAAAAATACATTTACAAGGTCGCCGCAAAACAGAGCGGCGGCATGATACTGCTCACCTTTATCGTTGTGACCGTGCTTCTGGTTTCTGCCGTGCTGTTTTTCGGAAAGGCGGAAAGGATGTACCGTCTGATGGGAGAAGCAAATCTCCCGTCCCCCCTGCGCCGCAAAAAGGCCGTCGGCGATCCGCCCGCGTTTCTCATGGCGCTGCTTTCCCCCACGTTCATAATACTTTTGGTATTTTATCTTGTTGTTTCGTTTTTCTTTTGATATATAAGGAAAGAGAGTTTGGTTTTTGATGGCTGACAATACCGGAAAAATGAATAATCCCGTACGGCGGGAATACGCCGATACGGATCATATGGGCGACGATAACGAAAGCCTCGTTATGAGAAAAAAAGCCGCCGCGCAGAGGCCCGCGCCGCAGACCCCCGTACAAAGGCCGCAGAGCGTGCCGGAGCGTTCCCGCGTTCAGGCGGCGGGAGGCACGGCTTCCAACGTACCCCCGCAGAGGAAAGCTGCGCCGGCGCCCTCGCCCGCATCGCAGAGAAGAAACGTGAATGCCGCCCCCTCATCCCAGGCGACGGTCATTTCCCCCATACACCCGGCGGCGCCGACGCAGAAAGCGGCCGTGCCCGTACAGCAGAGGCGGCCTGCGGCGCAGAACACCGTTTCGATAGGCGCAGTTCAGAAAAATAAAAACGCCGCACCTGTAATGCGTGCGCCGGAGACGAATCAGAAGCCTGTCTCCCCCCGTCCCGCCCCGGTACAGAAAAATCCCGCATCCCCTGCGGTGACTGCGGCAAATGAAGAAGAAGCGATCCCGATCAAAGTCAGGAAATCGCATTCCGGCGAGGAATCCTCCGCTCCTCATTCCATGAGGCGAAGCACGGGAACAGGCGCACCCGCCTACCCCGAAACGAAAAAGACCGATGCGGCATCTCTGATGCAGTCATCCTCCTCAGACCGGAAATCCGCAGATCCGGATGAAAAACTGCTCTTCGGCACCAAAGCGAAAAAAGACAAAAAAGAGCCGAAAAGCAAGACCGCTTCCGCCATGGGCGGCGCCGACATGATGGCAAGCATCGTTAAAGCCATTGTATATATGGTGATCGTGGTGGTGATCGCCACGTTCATTTCCGTATTCGTCATCAAGATCGGCAACGACGTTTTCGCATTCGTCAAGAGCGACATCGCAGTTGACGTGACCATCCCCGAGGGCGCGACGGTGGAGGACATAGCACAGATCCTTGAGGGAGACGGCATTATCAAATATCCGTCCGTCTTCAAGATATACGCCTCTCTGAAGCACGAGGAAGGCCCGTTCGTTGCGGGAAGCTACACCGTATCGCCTTCCATGAGCTACGACGAGCTGAGATACGCTTTCAAGGAGCAGGTGGCAACGGGCACGTCCTGGATCACCATTCCCGAGGGCTTCACCACGGATGAGATCATAGACCTTATGGCTTCCAACGGCATCGGCGAGCGTGACAAATATATCGACGTTATAAACAACTACGATTTCGACTACTGGTTCATAGACGATCTGGAGGCCGCCGGGCTGAAGGAAGGAAGAGCATACCGCCTTGAGGGCTACCTCTTCCCCGACACCTACGAATTCTACAACGCCTCAAGCGAGGAAATGGTCATCAACAAACTGCTGAAGCGGTTTGAAGAGGTTTTCGTGCCGGACTACAAGACAAAGGCCTCAGAGCTTGGCTACACGGTGGACGAGATACTGACCATTGCCTCTCTTATCGAGAAAGAGGCGGGCGGTGCCGCCGATTATATGTACGTTTCCTCCGTGTTCCACAACAGACTGAACGATACCTGGAACTTCCCCAAGCTTGAAAGCGATGCCACCGTAGTATACGCCATCCAGATAGGAACCGGTGTTCGTCCCAACGGTGTGACGCACGACGATCTGAGCTAC
>JAZUGU010000046.1:0-4930 GCA_045641325.1 Candidatus Avispirillum sp. | reverse complement strand
CGATACGTGGGGCGCCGCCCCCCTCCCTGCGGCTTTTTGAAAAAAGCCGGCAAAAACTTTCGCAAAGACAAGCGCTCGACTAACTATAATTTACCGTTCCCCTTTAAGTTCAAAGCTCAAAGCCATCTTCCCCATAAGGTGCGCGAAGATCCCGTCCACCACCGAAAAGTCCACCGCGGGAGTATAGATTTTTTCCAGCTCCCCGTGGGCTTTTCCCGCTTCGGAGAGATTTTTCAGCACTTCCTCCACCGTCATATCTATGCATTTCCCCGAAAAGCTCCTTTTCGCCCTTGATGCCGAAAGCTTCTCCGCATCGGTGAAGCGGCGCATGTTTATCACCCTTTCGGAGTCGCTTTTATCGGCAAAGGGCGTGAACAGGATATCCGACGAGGGAAGATATATCTCACCTATCCCGCAGAGCGAGGAACGGGATATCTGCACCTCCTCACCGCGCCGCATGAGGGCTGAGGCAAGGCTCTCCGTGAAGAGCGGCAGGGCGCAGGCGTGATCGCAGAGCAGTATTTTTCTCCCCGCTCCGTCAAAGCCCGATATCCTGTAAGCCCCGCGGCAGGAGAACGCCAGAGTCTGCCGCCGTATAGCACTTCCCGTCCCCGTTTTTCCCCCGAGCCCCGCGCACAGGCGGGATATGTATTTATCCGCTTTCTCCCGGAGATACGCCTCCCGTATCAGCTTTTCCCTTGCAAGGATGAGCTCCCGCGAGGCTCTCATATATGACGCCGCGGCGGCAAAGCATTCCTTTTTCCTCCGGGTGAGCTCCGCTATTTTCTCTTTCTGCGATGTGAGCTTCTGCGTGCGGAGCGCCGGGAACAGATCCACCGTTTCCCCGCACGCACCGGGATACACGGGATCGCTTATGTGAGGGGCCGTGCCGTCGATGACGGCTATCTTTTTTTCTCCCCTTTCCACCGTGATCCCGTCAAGCGATCCGGGATCGGAGGAGCAGACCAGATACGTGACGGTGAACCCCGCCTCCTCAGCCTCCCTCGCCGCCCGGCGCAAAAGGGTGCTTTTCCCCGTTCCCGGTCCGCCTTTCAGTATGAACACTCCGGAAAATCCGTCCTCCGATACGTGATCCTCCATGTGCGGAACGAAACCCTCCGGCGTATTTTCCCCCATAAAGAATGCCTTTTTCAGCTCCTTTTTCTCAAAATACGAAAAATATGAATTCATGGTGGCCCCTCTCTTTTCTGTGTTGCTATATCATTATATGCCGACCTCTCCCGTGTGACATTTTGCGGATTTGTCCGTTTTCGTTTTTTTCCTCTTCCGTACAGCGACATTTTTCACAGAACGTGGAAAGTATAATGGATCCGGGAGGGGAAAGATGGAGACGACTTTATATGCGGACGTTCTTTTTTTCGTGAATTTCAGCATGGATTTTCTGTCGATCTGGGCATCGTCACGCCTTTGCTCCCTTGACAGGCGGGCAGGCAGGATGGCATCAGGTGCGGCAGTGGGCGCGCTTTACGGCGTTGTCGCCGTGGTGACGGGACTTTCCGGCATCTTCGCATACATATCCGCCGCCGCGGTCAGCGTTCTCATGGCGATGATCTCCTTCGGGCTTCCGTCGGGGATAGCCGAGCTTCTTCGCCGGAGCGCCGTCATATGGGGCAGCGGAGCGCTTCTGGGCGGGCTGATGACGGCTTTTCTTTCCCTGTTCGGCAAAGCGGAAACGGAAGGAGGCGCATCCGGCATCGCCCCCGGCGGTGCCGTCGCCGCCGTCTGTGCCGCTGCCCTGTACGTGACCGTCCGCATCATCACACGGACTAAAGCCGCGTCATCGGCGAAGGTATCCGTCACGCTGGGTGAAAAGAGCGTGGAGTTCACAGCCCTCTGCGACAGCGGAAATCTGTTGCGTGACCCGATCTCGGGAGACGCGGTGATGCCCGTATCACGGGCAAAGGTCACAGAACTCATCGGGCGGGCCCCTTGCGAGGCGCTGTGCCGCTGCCGTCCGGAGGAGCTTGCGGGAACGGGGCTCCGGGTGCGGCTCATCCCCCACAGAAATTCCACGGAAGCGGGGCTGTGCGCCGCATTTCTGCCCGATTCGGTAACCCTTACCGCCCCGGGCGAAAAAAAGGAAAAGCGGGTGCGGTGCCTCATCGCCCCCATGGACTGCCCGAAAAACCATTTCGGCGGATACGCCGCCTCCCTTCCCGCAGAGCTTTTATAGAAAGGACATGAAATGATCACGGAAAAACTGACTGACATATGGATGAAGCTGAAATTCATCGCCGCCCGCCTTGCGTCGGGGGACGGCGAGTTCTACATAAACGGCCCGGAGACTCTGCCTCCTCCCCTTTCCGCGGAGGAGGAAACGGATATGATATACAGGATGGAAGGGGGGGACGCGGAGGCAAGGCGCGTCCTTATCGAGCACAATCTCAGGCTTGTGGTATACATCGCGCGGAAATTCGAGAACACGGGGACAGGGATCGAGGACCTTATCTCCATCGGTACCATCGGGCTTATCAAGGCGATCAACACCTACCGCTCCGATAAAAACATCAAGCTCGCCACCTATGCCTCACGGTGCATCGAAAACGAGATTCTCATGTACATCCGCAAAAATTCCTGCCGCAGAGCGGACGTCTCCATAGATGAGCCCCTGAACACAGACTGGGACGGCAACGAGCTCCTCCTTTCGGACGTTCTCGGAAGCGACGGTGACTCCGTCAGCCGCAGTCTTGAAAAGGACGAGGACGAGAAAATACTGCGGGAAGCGGTGGCAGGGCTTTCCGGCAGAGAAAAGCTCATCATAAACCTGCGATACGGGCTGGACGGAAAGCGGGAAAAGACACAGAAGGAGGTGGCGGATATGCTGGGGATATCCCAGTCCTACATCTCCAGACTTGAGAAAAAGATAATCTCCCGTCTGCGGGACACAATCGGAACGAAAATATAAGGAAAAGCTGCAAGTCGCAAGTCGGCGGCGAAGCCGTATGACAGCCTCCCTCCGGGAGGGAGCCATTCTCCCGATGCGCACGTGCCGATTATAGAAATACAGATACCATCAGAGCATTAGCAGAGATTGCCACGACACGCTCTTTTGTTGGAAGAGCGTGTCTCGCAATGACAGCTTGGAGCGGAACGCTCCTGCGCTGTGGGCGGCTTCGCCGCCTCTTAAAACTTAAAACTCAACTCTTAAAGATCCGCTCTCCGATTCCTGTTGCAAAAAGCTCCGGGATATGATACAATTACCGTATCAACGGAGGGATTATGAAATACGACAGCTTATCCCGTGAAATGACGGAGCGAATCGAATACGATAAAATGACAGGACACCGCCCGGCGGTGGGCTTTGACGAGCGGTGCGCCATCCGCCGCTCTGCCAACCACGACAAGCCCTCCGTGTGGAGGCCGCCCTTTGTGAGGGACTCGGAAAAGATCCTCCATTCCGCATACTACAACCGTTTTGCGGACAAAACGCAGGTCTTCTCTTTCTATAAGAACGACGACATCTCCCGCCGCGCCCTTCACGTTCAGCTGGTATCCCGCATCGCCCGCACCATCGGCTCGGTGCTCAATCTCAACCTCGACCTCATCGAGGCGATAGCTCTGGGGCACGACATGGGGCATACCCCCTTCGGCCACGCCGGAGAAAAATATCTGGACGAGCTGTACTTTGCGGGATGCGGACGGCACTTTTCCCACAACATCCACTCCGTGAGAGTGCTGGACGGCATCTATCCCTATAACATCACCCTGCAGACCTTAAACGGCATCGCCGCCCACAACGGCGAGATGGAGTGCGCCCATTATGCCCCCGCGCCGCTTTCGGGCTTTGACGAGTTCGACAGTATCATCGAGGGCTGTTACAAGGACACGGAGAACATAAAAAAGCTCACCCCCTGCACCCTTGAGGGATGCGTGGTGAGGATAAGCGATATTATTTCGTATCTGGGCAAGGACAGACAGGACGCGAAAAAAGCAGGACTCATCGACCTTGAGGAAAACGCCTTCGGCTACGGCCCCATCGGTCAGATAAATGCGGAGATCATCAATAATCTCAGCGTGAACATCATCGAGAACAGCTACGGAAAGAACTATATCCGCATGTCGCCCGAATATTTCGAGGCGCTCAGGAAGGCTAAACGCAATAACTATGAACTGATCTATCTCAGCGACCAGGTAAGAGCCCCGCAGGACGAGATAATAAAGCCCATGTTTTACAGGATGTACGGGCGGCTTCTCCGTGACGTGACGGAGGGCAATACACAGTCCCCCATATACTGCCACCATATAGAACCGATCAACAGCTCCTATTACCGGAAGGAGCGTCCCTCGTACACGGAGGAGGATCCCCACACCATCGTCACGGATTATATGGCATCCATGACGGACGACTATTTCGTGGATCTGTTCGAGCACTTCTTCCCGAAAGAAAAAAGCATACAGTACAAGGGATATTTCGGGGAGTGAGCAAAACGGAAAAATCTGTTGACAAACAAGGATTTGTGTGATAGAATACTGACTGCGTGAAAAAACGCAGTAGTTCTGACCGAAACTGCCAAATCATCCGGAGGGATATGGTCGCGGTCATAACGGGTAACGCGGCGAAAAAACCTCCTGCGGATGTTTTTTCGCAAGTGAAACCACACAAAACAAGGAGTATGAAGCTCTGAGCCTGCCGAAGAGATTCAGACGACTATGTTTTGGTGGAGGGCACAGATCTTGAAAACCGATATCGGTTTTAAGATATATAATTCAACAGCATAGAGGTAACTCTATCCGGAGGGATAGCGAAGCGGTCATAACGCGGCGGACTTGAAAACCGTTTGACAGCAATGTCACAAGGGTTCGAATCCCTTTCCCTCCGCCATAATAAAACGCACATTTGTCTACCATGCAAATGTGCGTTTTTTCACGCATTTTGGGCGTTTTTCGGGCAAAATCAGGCAAAATAAGC
>JAZUGU010000045.1:0-2150 GCA_045641325.1 Candidatus Avispirillum sp. | reverse complement strand
GCCGCGTCCTCCGGCTTTCCGCCGAACATACGGCAGAACTCGATCGTGAGAAACGCCCTGATGCGTTTTCCGCCGCCAAGCACGGCATATCTCATAGCATCAGCCATAATACCGCCGCCGAGAAGCTCGGGAGACAGGCGTCTGTCAAGCTCCTTTTCGATGAATACGGCATCTTCGGACAGTCTTTTTTCAATATCAGCCATTGACTTCTCCTCCGTTTTCCGTCAGCATTTTAACTTTCTGTTCTGCTTTATCGAGCTTATCGTTGCAAAGTCTTACCAAAGCAACCCCACGCTCAAAAAGCTCAAGCGATTTATCGAGAGGAGCCGTACCGTTTTCAAGGTCGGCAACTATTTTCTGAAGCTCGCTCATGGCCTCTTCAAATGAAAGCTCGTTTATATTTTCCATTACTTCTCCGTTTCTTTTACGTCCGTTACTTCTGCTTTGATCTCGCCGTCGGACAATTTCATATACAGTTCGTCACCGATTTTTACGTCTTTTGTGCTTTTTACGACCGCTCCGCCTTCCCTGAAAAGCGCAGAATAGCCTCTTGACAGGACTGCAAGGGGATTCAGCGCGTTTAATGAAGCCGTTTTTTCCGACAGGTCGTTCATTTTGGATTTGCATATTGAATCAATCCTGTAATCAAGGCCTTCGGAAAGATTTATCAGCGCCATTCTTCTGTCTGCAATGGTATTTGCGGGAGAAGCAAGCGCCCTCGAGGACGATATACGAAGGATGTTTTCTCTGCACGATCTGATTTTTGCAGACACGACCGCGCTCTCCCGCTCAACGAGGTTATTGAACTTTCTTATAAGCTCACCTGTATCGGGAACGGCAAGTTCCGCAGCCGCTGACGGTGTGGGAGCGCGTTTATCGGCCACAAGGTCACATACCGTGAAATCGGTTTCATGACCGACAGCCGATATGACGGGTATCGAGGAAGACGCCACGGCTCTTGCGACCTTTTCGCTGTTGAATGCCCACAGATCCTCGATAGAGCCGCCGCCTCTGCCGACGATCATAACGTCGCACGATCCGGTCTTATTGAAATACTCAATTCCTTTGGCTATACTGTCGATCGCCCCGTCGCCCTGTACCAGCGCCGGGTATACCGTGATTTCGGCCATGGGGAATCTTCTTCCCGCAACGTTGATGATATCTCTGACTGCGGCACCCGTGGGTGACGTTACCACTCCGACACGGAGCGGTATTTTCGGCAGTTCCTTTTTTCGAGAGTGCTCGAAAAGCCCTTCGGCTTCCAGCTTCTTTTTCAGCTGTTCCACGGCGATGTACATGGCGCCGATACCGTCCGGCTGCATTTCGTTGACGTAAAGCTGATATGCTCCGTCACGCACAAAGGCCGATACCCTGCCGTGGGCGATTATCTTCATACCGTTTTCGGGAGTGAACGGAACACCGTACGCATCGGATCTGAACATCACGCATTTCAGAGCTGAATCCTCATCCTTGAGTGAAAAATAATAATGACCGGATGAGTGTGCTTTAAAATTCGATATTTCTCCTTTCACGTAAATATCCGTGAGAGGAGGATTGAGATCAAGAAGATCCTTGATATAGGAATTTAACTCGGAAACCGTAAGCGGTGCCGGAAATCTCATTTCAGAATAATCCATAATACTTCATTCTCGTCATCAGAGCGATACCTGCGGCATTGTCGGAAGAAAACGCCGGATCTGCGAAATCACCGTGTGACGAAAGTCTGTTTCTTATAACGGAGCAGCTCATCACACCGCCGGCATATATTATCGGGACGCAAGGATACTTTTCCTCGACTCCGGCAGTAAGCTTTGCCATGGTTTCCGTAACACATGATAATACGAAAGCGGCACATCTCTCCCGGTCACCGGTCTCGGAATACAGCTGTGAAGCTTTGTTCTCAATACCGGAAAGATTACAGGAAAGGCCTTTCACGGAAACTGAAGGCTTGTCCGCTTCGCCGTCATATGAAAGCGCAAGCCTCTCAAGCTCCGGGCCGCACGGGAAGCCGAGCCCCATCATAACGCCTGCGCGGTCTATTACCTGTCCGGCGTTCAGGTCAAGCGTGCCGCCGATACGCTCGACGGCAAAAACATGGTCACGATCCGGTGTAACGTACAAAACATCGGTAGTTCCGCCGGAAACGTGGA
>JAZUGU010000044.1:0-2710 GCA_045641325.1 Candidatus Avispirillum sp. | reverse complement strand
TTACAGAATGATCTCGCCGTAGCACTCGCCGAATGCGCATGCCGCGTTGGACTCGTCGGTGTCAATGTGCATTGCCGCAGAGAAATTGGGATTCACACGGACAACTACGTCACCGAATACGGTGGTGCGGACGTCGTTCTCGATCTTTACGGATACGATCTGCTTGTCCTCAACCCCTGCAGCTGCAGCCTCTTCGGGTGTGAAGTGGATGTGACGCTTTGCGGCGATAACACCCTCCGCGATCTCTATCTCACCGCAGGGACCTACGATCTTGCACGCGCCCGATCCCGCAACGTCGCCGCTCTCACGAACGGGTGCGGTAACGCCGAGAGTTCTGGCATCGGTGAGGGATACCTCTACCTGTGTCGCTTTTCTTACAGGTCCGAGAATGATAACGTTTGCGATGGACTTCTTGGGGCCTACGAGAGTAACTCTCTCTTCGCAGGCAAACTGTCCGGGCTGGCTCAGATCCTTCTTGTGGGTAAGGGTGGCACCCTTGCCGAAGAGGGCCTCAACGTCTGCCTCGGTGAGATGCACGTGACGTGCGCTGGTTTCAACAAGAACTTTTGACATGGATATATCTCCTTAAATTTGATTTCTCCAATGATTATACCACCGTCAAAACATTAAATCAACCGATATTTCAAATTTTTGCGATTTATGCGATGACCGCCCAGCGGTATGTGCCGGGCGCGAACTGATGTGTGCCGGGATCGGGGGTGAACGCCGTTTCGAGATTGGTGTATTTTTCAAATGATGCGCCCCCCGCGGTGACCCCCGTCACGACGGGCTCGCCCATGTTGGCGTTTCTCATGCCGGTGGCGGTGCGGTAAACACAGAATCCGTAGGCGATGTCGGAAATGCTTGAGTATACGGCGTCGTCCCCGGTCAGCTCGTCCCCGTTCTCATCCTGCGCGGTGCCCGTGCCGAAATACGTCAGACAGGCAAAAACGATATCGTTTAACGATGAGGCATCCGTGTCCTCATCGGGGAAAACGATGATGCACTTCGGGATTTTTCCGAGACCGTGCTCCACCTCGAAGACCTGATCGTCCTCGGTGTATTCCAGCGTGCCGGAAACCATGTCCACGCCTTCCCCGCCGGAGTATCCGGCGATCAGCGTGTCAAGAGCGGCGGAAAGATCGTTGTCGGAGTGCCCGGTGGCAAGATTTGCCTTTGCGATAAGATTTGCCGTTTTCCACTGTGCGGAAGAAATTTTAGAAGCGATACCGTCCATTATTCGTCACCTCCCAGAAGTGTCAGCAGTCCGTCCAGCGCATTTCCGGTGCCTGCCATCGCCTGTCCCAGCTCCTGGAGCGCACCCTCCACGCTGCCGGAGGTAAAATAGCCGCCCGCATCCGTGATGCTTTCGGTCTGAAGTCCGGAAACCGCGGCGCTTACGGCGTTTCTCACCGCCTTTTCCGTGGGGATGTTCGTGTCCGCGTCCGCCCCGCTTTCTCTCACGGAGGAGCAGAAGCTGTATTCGTCCGCGTTGATGACACCGTTGTCGAAGCACATGATGAATGCCTTCGAGCCGATGCCGAAGCTTCCCGGAACGATGCCGCTGGCGCTGAGCGTTCCGTCGTTTTCCACACACAAGAGCCCTCTGCCATCGGGGATATCCACCCCGCCGGAAACTGTCACGGAGGAGGTGTTCCCCTCCGCATCCTCAAGGATTATTTCACAGGTGCCGTCTTCGTTTTCCACGAAAGAAACGGTGGAGACGCCGCCGTCCTTGTCCTCAAGTGATATCACGTTCCCGGAAAGGGATATGCCGAGATTTTCCGCCTGCGAGATAAGCGTGCCGAGGGCGGTAAAATTGTCGGTGGCCTCCGCCGCCTCGCCGCTGCGGATCACGTCATCCACACAAATGCGGAAACACGGCGTGGTCATCTCGGAGCTTTCCGTCACGATGTAAAGCTCGCAGTCCAGATTGCCCGAAACCGCCAGCTCGTCGGAGGTGAAAACGTGGGAGACGGTGCCGTCGGGCTCCACGGTGCAGTCGGACCACAGCGACGTGCCGTCGCCGCGGACGGCATACAGAGTCACGGAGGTGTTTTCGGGGAGAGCCACCTTTGTGCCGCCGGAGGTGAGCGTTACGTTCAGCCGGTGGGCGGAGTGATCTCCCGTGTGGCACAGAAGGACCGTGCGGCACCGCACGGCGCGGTCCACGTCAAGGATCAGTCCGTGGGAAATGGGTAAAGAATTGCAGTTCATAGAAGTCCTTTCCAAAAGATCGTTTCGGTGGGATCATTATAAACCGGGGAGCCCCTGTTTTCTCCCCATGAATAAAAAAGCGCCCGCCGGGGAAGATAAACCCGGAGGCGTTATGACGGCAGCGGACTTGAT
This sequence comes from Candidatus Avispirillum sp., assembly GCA_045641325.1. Lineage (GTDB taxonomy): Bacteria > Bacillota > Clostridia > Oscillospirales > CAG-272 > Avispirillum. Next base: position 361 of record JAZUGU010000044.1, on the reverse strand, counting down.
AGCGGGAACGGTGATAGGGGCTTTATCCGGCATGGGAGTCGGCGGAGCGGGGCTCCTGATAATATATCTCACGGCATTCAGGGGAATCTCCCAGCAGGATGCGCAGGGGATCAATCTGTATTTTTTCATATTCGCATCCGCGGCGGCGATGTTCGTGCACGCGGCGAAGCGGAACATAGACTATAAAAGGGTGGTTTTCTGTCTTATAACGGGGATCCCCGCGGCGTATCTGGGATGCATGACGGCGGCATCGGTGTCGCCGGAGCTTTTGCGGCGCATATTCGGCGGCATGCTTGTGCTCACCGGAATGTCGGTGTTTTTGAAGAAAAGGTGAAGCTTGTCATCGAAAGAACCCCCCACC
>JAZUGU010000043.1:0-12040 GCA_045641325.1 Candidatus Avispirillum sp. | reverse complement strand
TATGCCAGGGACGATACGGGGAGAAGGGAAGCTTCTCTTTTTGTCATTACAGTTTCCTTTTGATGTATCTTAATTTGAGCTTCTGATGGAATTTCAGCCTTCCGTACAGATTATTGGAAATATCTTTAAGATATTCCGCACTTCTGTCCGCTTCTTCAAATCCGATGCCGTGGCCGAACTCCGCCTTTTCCATGTTGACGAGTATCTCACGGGGATCGATATTGGAGAGATCGGAAAAGTCTCTTGCTATCCTCTCCGCAAATTCGGAGGGCAGCTCGCCGTTCTCGGGGCCCTCACCGATAAGGGAGAACACCTCAAGGATCAGCTCGTCGATCGTCTTTGTGAGAGCGGCATAATCCACGCCGGGATTTGTAACGTTTTCCGGATTCTGCACCTTTTCGATAACGGCATATCTCTCGCCCAGCGCCTTCTGCGCCTTGCGGTAGAAGTAACGGAGCACGAGGAATATGAGATACAGTATCACAAGAACGATAACGAAAGGAACCGCACGGCGCACAAACCACCGGAAATCGGATTCTCCGGGCTGCTTCTCCGTGAGCTTACCGAGACGCTCCAGTATTTCGTATGCGCTTTCGTGCCTTTCGTCCTCGCCGAAGGGATTTTCTTTTTGCTTATCCCGTTCGATAAGGTCTTCCTCCGTCAGCGTTGCGCTCTTCGGGTCGTACATGCCCTCGGCAAGCTCGCCGGGACACATCTCGTACTGCACCCAGCCGATGCCGTCAAGGTATGCCTCCACCCATGCGGAGGCATCGTTGTCCTCTGCATATGAGCGGTAATCGGAAACGGCGGAAATGGGCGCTTTTTCGAATTCGTGGGCAACGATGCCCTCGACATATCTCGCCGGGATACCGTATTCACGGAGTATGGCGATGGCGGCGGTGGCAAAGTGGGTGCTGTATCCCTCCTTCACGTCGGTGAGGAAGGCATCGAGCACGGTTTTGTCGCCGTAATATTTGGACTGATCGGGGGTAAGGGTGAATTTATAGTTTTCTCTGAAATAATCAGCAACACCGCGGATAAGGTCGTTTTCGGTGACCTCTCCGTCAGAGTTTTTCGTAACGTTTTCTTTTATCTCCGCGGCGATTGCCTCAACGGTTTCGTCCGAGCTCTTTTCGGAATACGAGCTTTCGGCATAATCGGAGTATTTGTCCTCCAGCTCAAAGGCGGCGGTCAGCTCTTCCTTTTCCGTGTCGGACATGGAGAGGAAGTACCGCTCGGGCAGGCTCACGCCTATGTATTCGATGCCGCGATTCTGACATTCCATGTCGAAATCGTAGAGAACGGTGTCGATATCCGCGGGAGAAAGCTCCTTGTCCTTCGCGGACATGATGACTTCCTTCGCAAGATCCCAGTAGCGCAGGGAATTTTCAAGTCCCTCGCCGGAATCCGCACGGTTGAACGCGGTCACGTAGGATACGGTGCCGTATCCGGAGCCGTACTTGTAGAAACGGGAGGAATAAACGCCCTCGTAGTAGCGGGAGTATTTGTAATCCGGGTCCTCCATGGAGCCGTATGCCGTCAGCCCCACGTCCGTATTCATGTGTGCGGGCACGAACAGAAGCAGGCTCTTGCCGCTGACGCGCCAGACGTTGACCTTCTGCACGGCGAAGCCGTTCGTGAGGAAGTTTTTGTATACGTTGTCTTCCTCGATGACGGAAGAGGACGGATAGACGTACTTGTAGAAATTGTGGGTGACCTCATCGGGAGAAAACTCATTTCCGAAAAGCTCACGGTAAGCGAGCACCGTGTCCGTGTCGGCGGAGGACCATTCCTCGGTGCCGTAGTCGAAATGAGTGCCGATCCAGCTGCGGAGATAAACGTTGTTGTCGGTCTCCGTCTCCACACGGAACAGACGTCTGTCCTTGTAGGTCACGGGATCAAATGTAAGCTTTCTGGGGGCGAGATCGTCGATGCCGTACGCATAGAGCTGATTCAGGTCAACGTCGTTGCCCTTGAGATAAGCGGTCACGTAGGTGCGGACGATCTGCACTCTGTTGTTGATGGGATCGATAATGCGGAAGTTTTTGGAAACGGATGCCATGGGTATCCACAGAGAGAGGAATACCACGGCAACTGTTCCCGCACCGGCAAATCCGCCCATGAACGAAACGTATCTGCGGCGTTTTGCCTCCGCTTTTTTTGTAAGAGCGTCGGATGATTTTTCCCGCTCGGCTTTCTTTTCCGCTTTCTTTTTCGCCTTTTCTTCAGCCTTTTTCTTCTTTTCGGCATCTTTGTGGGCGGATATCACGGCCTTTCGTGCAAGCTTTGCACGTTTCAGACCCATTTCGCTTTCTGCGGCAGCCTCGAAAACTCCGTCGGCGCGTTCCCGAAGATCGCGTTTTTCTTCTCTTCTGCGTTTTCTTTCTTCGGAGGCGGCCTTTCTGCGGAGCGCTCTTTCTTCACGCTTTTTCTGCCGCAGCTCTATGGTGCCGCTGTATGCTCTGTCGTAGAATTTCATTCCCAGAGCACCGCAGATAAGACAAACGGTAAAGCCGATGCCGGCATTGCCTTTTGCGATATTGTAGGTGAGTATGGGCGCGAGGATCACGCCGATGCCGATGGCAAGCGGGATGACTCTCACCTTTCTCTGAACGGTGAAGTAGAGGAATATCCCCACAAGCACTGCAAAGAGAAATGCTCCGCCGAAGCGGTACGGGTCGGAGACCACGTTGCCCGCCTGCGAGTAATCGTATCCGTCGTTTACCATGAAGTTTCCGAGGGATGAATATCCGAGCGCGGAAAGACGGTACAGCGCCATGTTGTAAAGGCGCAGAGCACTTCTCACGGTGAAGCCCACCGGGTCACCGAAGCGGATCGCGCAGAATCCCGCATAAAGACCCGCGAATGCCACGGGGGTGACTGCGGCGGCGATCTTCCCGGTGGAAGCGATACCGCATGCAATTGCTACGGGCAGTGCCATGAGAGCGATGTCCCATGCGGTGACCCTTGCGGCGCCCCACCAGTCGGGATTGGAAATTCCCGCCGCACCGCATACCAGTGACGTCAGACCGATGATGCCCAGATAGGTCACCAGAGTTCTCAGTATAAGACCTGAGATACGCCATGCGGGGGTGGAATTTTCAACGGGAGAGTAGAACACTTTTTTCATTTTCGTTTTCATGCTCTCACCCCCTTATATAAGCTCTTCCGACTGCAGGATGACCGTGCCGTCGGGAGACGTCGATTCACGAAGCTCGAAGAGATCCGCGCCCTGATGGCGCAGTCTCATCTTGCAGTCCACCACGTATTCGCGGCGTTCTGCGGGGGATGTGTATCTTTCAGAGGGGTCAAAGAGGAGCACCTCGGTGACACAGCCGCATCCGGCACCGCCGAAGGAGGCGGGAACGGCGCAGTAATCCGAAAGGTTTATGGGGTCAATGTTTGCGGTAACGATACGCACCGTCACGTTGACGGCCTCGCCGATGGCGTCCGTCAGCTTTGCGATGCTGTTTTCCCTTGCCACCACGGGAGTGGAGGCAAATCTGCGGCACAATTCTCCGAAATCCGCGCTGTCGCAGATCTCCATACAGCATATGCCGTCTCTGCCGTACCAGACCACGGTGCATCTGTTGCCGGCACGAAGCTCTTCGGCAACGGCGGCAGTCGTAATCTCCGCAACGCCGTCCGCGCAGAATTCGGGCATTTCGTCGGCAAACTCGTCCAGCGGCACGCCGCCCCATCTTCTCTGAGCCTCAAGCAGCTCGGAGCGGGTCGCTTTTTCCGTGTCCTCGCCGATTATCTTTTCCAGAGCCTCCACGGTTTCCATCACGTCGTGCTCGGGCTCTTTCTTCTTTTCTTTTTTGTCCTTCCTTTTCGAGGAGGTCTCCTCGATAAGACGGTCGATCATTTCTATGGCCTCGATGCGGTTGGCATCAATGCCCTTGGCTCGGTTTTTCAGATATTTTTTCTTCTTTTTCTTTTCTCCCAAAGAGGAGAAGAAGGACGTGAGCACAGAACCCGTGCCTTTCAGCACCTTTTTGCGCTTCGCCTCACGCATCGCACGGCGAAGCTTCACTCTTGCCGCCTCTTTTTCGATCTCCGGCGGGGGAGTGGGAGCGGCCATGTCTGCAAAAACGTAGGTGTGGCGGTCGTTGTTGGTGCTGTATTCCTTGACCTGAAGCTCCTCGGATTTGGTGGAGAGCTTCCAGTGGACGGATTTCAGCGAATCTCCGTTTCTGTAATCGCGGATGTTGTTTATTTCGGAAAGGTCTCTGTTGTCAACGACACGCACCGTAGGCGTGGGGATGTCGGAAACGGAGCGGTTTCCCATGCCCCGCATTTCGAGAACTCTGGGAGAAACGGTCACGTTGGAGAAATTGTTGTATTCCACTCTCAGGCGGAAAATGTGGAGCACGTCGGTGATATAAAGCTCCCGGACGCCGATCTCGTAAAGACCTCTGAAACGGAAGCATATCTTCTGCTTCACTATGTATCCGCCGAAGGGAATAAGAGAAAGACAGATGTTTTCTTCGGAGCACCGCACGCCGCTGCCCTCGGGCTGAGTGACGATAGCCTCAACAAAGGGGTAGGGTATGGGCGACTGGTTTATGACACGTATCTCATATTCCACGGGGGCCATCTTTTCCGTATTGGAAACGTCCGAGTGGACGTACACCTGGATCACGGATTTGCCTATCATCATGATGGCAAAGGAAAGGGGCGCCGCCGTCACCATGAACCAGAAAAATACTGCGGACACGGGATTGCGGAGCAGCTGTGTCATTATGATGGCATAGACATAAAGGATGCCGTAAACAATGGCACCCGGACGGAGGGTGATATTTCTTTTTCCTTTTTTATTCAGCTTCATTTTGTTGCAGCAGTTCTGTAAGGAACCGTCACGTTGCGGGCGAGAGATGAGAGCACGTCGGCGGCGCTCATCTTTTCGAGTCTTGCTTCCTGGGAGAGCATTATCCTGTGGGAAACGGCGGGCACGTAGAGGGCGGAAACGTCCTCTGCCAGCACGTAGTCACGGCCTTTTAAGAATGCATATGCCTGGGAAAGTCTCATGAGGGCAAGGGATGCACGGGGAGATGCGCCCAGAGTGATCTTGGAGGATTTTCTGGTTTCGGATACCAGCTGAACTATGTACTTGGAGATCTCGCCGGAAACGGAAACGTTTGAAATGATGCGGCGGAGCTTTTCCACGGTTTCGGGATCGGTAACGGCACGGACGGAATCCATGGGATTCTCGGTCTTGCGGTTTAAGATCACGTTCATTTCCTCGGCCTCGGTGGGATATCCCATGGAGAGACGGAGAACGAAACGGTCGAGCTGTGCCTCGGGCAGGGGATAAGTGCCCACGTAGCCGGTGGGGTTCTGTGTCGCCACGACCATGAAGGGCCGGGGCATGGGATAAGTCTTTCCGTCAACGGTGACGGTGCCTTCCTCCATTGCCTCCAGAAGCGCGGACTGGGTCTTGGGCGAAGCACGGTTGATCTCATCCGCAAGGAGGATGTTGCACATAACGATGCCCTCACGGAACTCGAACTGCTCTTTTCCTCTGTTGTAGATATTGTAGCCGGTGATATCGGATGCCATAACGTCCGGGGTGAACTGGGCGCGGTTGAATTTAAGACCTGCGGCACGGGCGAGAGCGGCGGCAAGGGTGGTCTTGCCCACACCGGGAACGTCCTCGATGAGCACGTGACCGCCGGAGAGCATGGCGCAGACCAGCATGGTGATCTCATTGTGTTTGCCGATAACGACCTTTTCTATCTCTGCAATAAGGGACTGAACGATCTCGTTTGCGGCGATGGCCTTTTCGGAAATTTCGGGAGAATAATCGTAATTCATATGATACTCCTATCAATAAATATAATTAATCAAGATAATTATAACATTCCCGCCTTTCAAATACAAGTAAAACGATAAAAATTAACAAAAAGCCGCAGAGGGCTGTCACATCCTCTGCGGCTTTGTCGTATGTATGTATATTATTTTGCGAGACTGCGGCGGACGAGGAGCAGATCCTTTGAGCTGATCCTTCCGTCGGAGTTCATGTCTCCGCCCAACGCGATGCTTTCGGGATGCCCTGCAAGAGCACGGCGAAGCCTGATCGCGTCTGATGCGCTCAGAACACCGTCACCGTCGGCATCTCCCGGAAGATAGGGATCGTTTTCAACGAGCTTTTCAAAATCCGTGGGGATCTCCGTGTACGTTGAATCGTTGCGGTACAGATGATAGTCTTCTATCACGGCGGTGCCCTCCACCCTGCCGGCGAAGAAATCACCGATAAGGGCGGCATCGGGAACGATACCGATGTAAACCATCTCCTCGTTCAGAAATATCGCCAGCTCGTAACCGTTCTGGCTTGACAGTATCCTTATCACCACGTTGTTGAAATTATCAAGTCCCGTGCCGAACTTCATGTACATGGCCTCGTGTCTCTCCCGTGTGTCGACAACCAGCGCATCCCGCTTGATGCATATCTCGTTGTCGTGAAACTCGTCCAGATACAGCGTGAAACGGGTATCCTCACCCTCGGGGATGAAAGCCATGTTGAAATATATCCAGACGTCGCCGCCGCCGGATCTCATTTCCGAAAATTCGAACTTGTCGCTGACAGCGAGCGCACGTCCGCCGGGGAGATAGTGCTCAACTGCGCTGAAAAAGTACAAAGCGCCCTCAGTGCCGAAGCTGAGGCAGGAAACGAGAATGCATACGGCGATCACAAAAGAAAATAATCTTTTCATTTTGCACTCCTTTCATGCCATTATTATACATCATATGGCGGAATGTGTCAAGAACTCCGCCCCTCTCTCCGAAAGAGAAGTACCGGGTAACGAAAAAGCCCCGAAGGGCTTTTTTGTTATTAATCAAAGTATCCGAGCCTGTATAAAAGCTCTGCGGAAAGAAGTCCGCCGCCTGCGGCACCTCTCAGCGTGTTGTGGGAAAGACCCACGAATTTCCAGTCGAACAGAGTATCCTCACGGAGTCTGCCTGCCGTGATACCCATACCGCCGTATATGTCACGGTCGGTCTTGCACTGGGGACGGTCGTTTTCCTCAAAGTACGTGATGAACTGCTCGGGTGCATGGGGCAGCTTCAGCTCCTGGGGAAGTCCCTTGTAGTCGCGCCATGCCTCAAGGATCTCTTCCTTGGTGGGCTTCTTCTCAAAGTTTACGAATACGGTCGCGGTGTGCCCGTCTGAAACGGGAACTCTTATGCACTGGCTGGTGATGAGAGTGTCGGTGCAGGGTACAACCCTGCCGTCCTTCACGTCGCCCCAGATGTAAAGGGGCTCTTTTTCACTCTTTTCTTCCTCGCCGCCGATGTAGGGAATGACATTGTCTATCATTTCAGGCCAGGAATCAAAGGTCTTGCCCGCACCGGATATTGCCTGATACGTACTGACGACGACTTCCTTTACGCCGAATTTGCGGAGAGGGGTGAGCTGGGGAACGTAGCTCTGGATGGAGCAGTTGGGCTTGACGGTGATAAAACCCTTCTTCGTGCCGAGACGCTTTTTCTGCGTTTCGATCACGGAATAGTGATCGGAGTTGATCTCGGGGATTATCATGGGCACGTCACCGACACGACGGTTTGCGCTGTTGTTGGAAACAACGGGGATCTCCGCCTTCGCGTATGCCTCCTCAAGCGCGAGGATCTCGTCCTTTTTCATGTTCACCGCACAGAAGATGAAGTCCACCAAAGGCTTCACGCTGTCAATGTCTGCGGCATCCATAACGGTCATATCTCCGGCAGATTCGGGCATGGGCTCCGTCATCTTCCATCTTCCCGCAACGGCATCTCTGTATTTCACTCCCGCGCTTCTCGCACTTGCCGCGAGAACGGTGAGCTCAAAATAAGGATGATCCTGCAAAAGGAGAACGAAATGCTGACCGACCGTGCCGGTCGCACCGATTATGCCTACTCTTTTCTTGTCTGCCATGGTTGTGACCTCTTTTTTTCAGTAATAATAAAGTATATTATCACAGCAGGATTTATTTGTCAATACAAATAAATGCAATTGAATGCAAATGAATGCATATGCAGGTAAGGAGAAAAAATGAAAAGGAAAAAGAAAAGGAAAATAATAAGGGGAGTGAGAAGGATAAGAATAAGGGACCGGGAGAAGGAGAAGGGAATACAATGCGGCGGTATGCCGCCGCAGACAGCCATATGCCCGCCCTTCGGCGTGCACCCACGCACCTTTTATCATAAAATCTCGAAAAAACTCTTGAAACGCGGGAAAAACTGTTGTATAATGTTTAGGTTGAAAAATTTACATTCCGGAGAAAATATATGATAAGAGAAGACCTCAGAAACGTGGCGATAATCGCCCACGTTGACCACGGCAAGACGACCCTTGTTGACCAGATGCTCAAGCAGTGCGGCGAGTATCATGAAAATCAGGTAGTGCAGGAAAGAGTCATGGACTCCGGCGACCTTGAAAAAGAGAGAGGCATCACCATCCTTGCAAAGAACACCTCCGTCCTTTACAAAGGCGTCAAGGTCAATATAATCGACACTCCCGGACACGCCGATTTCGGCGGCGAGGTCGAGCGTATCCTCAAGATGGTAAACGGCGTTATCCTCCTGGTCGATGCCGCAGAGGGCCCCATGCCCCAGACCAGATTCGTTCTTGAGAGAGCGATGGCTTTAGGCCACCGTGTTATCGTTGTCGTCAATAAGATCGACCGTCCCGATGCCCGCATCGACGAGGTCATCGATGAAGTTCTCGAGCTCCTTATCGACCTGGGTGCCACCGATGAGCAGCTGGATTCTCCCATGCTGTTCTGCTCGGGAAGGGCGGGCACCGCATCCTATGATCCTCATTCCGTAGGCGAGGATCTTATCCCCCTGCTCGATACCATTCTCGAATATATCCCGAAGCCCGAAGGAGATCCCGAAGCACCCATGCAGATGCTGGTTTCCTCCATCGACTATAACGATTACGTTGGCCGTATCGGTATCGGACGTATCGAGAGAGGTACCATGAAGGTGGGCGGCGAGGCTGTCATCGTAAACTATCATACCCCCGATACCGCTCCCAAGAAAACCAAAATAGTTTCTCTCTATCAGTATGACGGCCTGAGCCGTAAGCCCGTAGACACGGCGACGGTCGGCGACATCGTCTGCTTCTCCGGTGCCGAGGCCATCACCATAGGCGATACTATCACCGCCCCCTCGAACCCCGAGGCACTTGAATTCGTCAAGGTCAGCGAGCCCACCCTTGAAATGACATTCTCCGTAAACGACAGCCCCTTTGCAGGCAGAGAAGGCAAATTCGTCACCTCCCGCCAGATAAGAGAAAGACTTTATAAAGAGACCTTAAAGGACGTTTCCCTCCGTGTTGCGGACGGCGAGACCACCGACTGCTTCAAGGTGGCAGGCCGCGGTGAGATGCATCTTTCCATCCTCATCGAGACCATGCGCCGCGAGGGCTTCGAGGTCGTATGCTCCACACCTCACGTGCTATACCGTGAAATAGACGGCAGAAAGTGCGAGCCTATGGAAAAGGTCACCATCGAGGTGCCCGAGGATGCCGTCGGCGTAGTTATCAAAAAGCTTTCCGCACGTAAGGGCGACCTTCTGGAGATGAATCCCAGAGGCTCCAGAATGAAGATCGAATACCGCATCCCCTCAAGAGGACTTTTCGGATACAGAAGCGAGTTTCTGACCGATACCAAGGGCGAGGGCATTATGGCGACCATCTTTGACGGCTACGAGCCCTTCAAGGGTGAGATCACCACCAGATACACAGGCTCCCTTATCGCCAGCGAGACCGGTGAGTCCACCTCCTACGGCCTTTATAACTGCCAGGACAGAGGTCCCCTCTTCATCGGCGTGCAGACCCCCGTTTACGAGGGCATGATCGTGGGCGAGTGCCCCAAGCAGGTGGATATCGCGCTGAACGTATGTAAGAAAAAGCACCTTACCGCGGTCCGTTCCAGCGGTGCGGACGAGGCGCTCATCCTTATCCCCCCCAAGGTCATGAGCCTTGAGCAGGCAATTGAGTTCATCGGCGAGGACGAGCTCATCGAGGTAACCCCCAAGACCATCCGTCTCCGTAAGAAGATACTCAATACCGAGCTTCGTCTTAAGGAAGAAGCAAAGAGAAAGAAATAATGAAAAAGCCCGGCTGCGCCGGGCTTTATTTCCCATAGACATTTGCAAAGGAGGTGCGGGCGTGAAAGCATCGATATATACTCTCGGCTGCAGAGTCAATCAGTACGAATCCGATGCCATAGTCGAAAAGCTGAAAGCGAACGGTTTTGAAGTCGTGCAGTTCGGTGAAGAGTGCGACGTAGCCGTTGTCAATACCTGCACGGTCACGGGAGAAAGCGACAGAAAGAGCCGTAACTTTATAAGACGGGCGAAAAAGAGCGCGAAATACGTCATCGTCACCGGGTGCTTCGCCCAGGCGTTCCCCGGGGATGCGGCAAAAATCGCAGATGCGGTGGTGGGCAACGGAAGAAAATCGGCAATTGCCGAAATTGCCGGGAACCTTGCCGCCGGAAAAATAGTTGACGTGACGGATATTTCAGATGCCGTATATGATGAAACTCCTATTTCAAAGCCCAAAAGGGCGAGAACTTTCATAAAGATCGAGGACGGCTGTGAAAACCGCTGTGCCTACTGTATCATCCCAAAGGCAAGAGGAGCGGTGCGCTCCCGCCCGGCAGAGGACGTGCTCGCCGAGGTGAAAAGGATCGCCGATGCAGGATGCCGGGAAATGATACTGACGGGCATCGAGACCGCCTCCTACGGACGCGACCTCAGATCCTTCGGTCTCGCAGAACTGATAAGAAAGGTAAGCGAGGTGGACGGAGTCGAGAGGATCGCTCTCGGCAGCCTCGATCCCTCCTGCATGACGGAGGAATTCGTTGCGGCGATAGCGGATATCCCCGGAGTTCTTCCGCATTTCCACCTTTCCGTGCAGACGGGATGCACACGCACATTAAACCGTATGCGCCGCAGATACACGGCGGAAAAGGTGCTGGAAAACATGGAGAGAGTGAGAAAATATATCCCCGGTGTCACCTTCTCCGCTGACGTCATCACGGGCTTCCCGGGAGAGACGGACGGGGATTTTGAAGAGACAATGGAATTCTTCCGCCGTGCGGATTTTCTCCACCTGCATATTTTCCCCTATTCGATCCGTAAAGGCACGGAGGCGGCGGACCTTCCCGGTCAGGTGCCGGAGAACGTGAAGCGGGAAAGAGCGGCACGGCTCGCAAAAATGCAGGATGAGATACAGGGAAAATTCCTTGATAACTATATTGAAACTCATAAAGAAAGCCCCGTTTTCGTCCTCTGCGAGAAGTGGGAAAACGGAGTTTTGAACGGCCACACGGAGCATTTCGCGGAGTGCGGCATCCCCTCGGAGTGCGACCTTACTGGAAAGATAATTCCCGTCACCCTCACGGGGCGCACCGGCTCTGTGGTTACGGGAGAAGTGCGGGGAAGCCCCCGCGGGCGAGAGACGCTTCGCTGCTGAATCGTTTCATCGCTGACAGACGGATATTATTTGCAAACGGAACGAAACGGGAGCGTGAAACGCCCCGTTTCTGTAAGCATACAAACGCTCCTGCGCTGTTGGCGGCTTCGCCGCCAACCACACCATTGGCGAACAGTTCGATAAACACTAATTTGATCAAAAAAGAGAGGCTCACGCCTCTCTTTTTTATTTTACTCAGTCGATTATCTCAACCTTTTCCATCTTCATCTCAAACCGGGGCATATCACGCATGTCCGTAGGAACTGCGGCGATCTCATCGACCACGTCCATGCCGTCGGTGACGCGCCCGAATGCGGCGTACTGTCCGTCAAGGAACTTGCCGTCTGCGTGCATGATGAAGAACTGGCTTGACGCGGAGTTGGGGTCCTGCGCTCTCGCCATGGAGATGACGCCTCTCTCGTGGGAAAGATCGTTCTTCACGCCGTTTGCCGCGAACTCGCCTTTGATCTCTTTTCCGGAGCCGCCGATGCCGCATCCCATCGGATCACCGCCCTGGATCATGAATCCGGCGATGACACGGTGAAAGATCAGTCCGTCGTAAAATCCGTCCTT
>JAZUGU010000042.1:0-33075 GCA_045641325.1 Candidatus Avispirillum sp. | reverse complement strand
CACCGGACTGTCATTCACTACCGACCCGTTCAATTCCACACTGATAACAAACAAAAAAACGCCCATAAGGGCGTCTTTTGTTTGGTGGAGCCGGAGGGAATTGCTCTCGCCTGCGGGCTCGGTCAGGGTCGGCTCTGACAGTCCACCGGACTGTCATTCACTACCGACCCGTTCAATTCCCCGCTGATACCAAACAAAAAAACGCCCATAAGGGCGTGTTTTGTTTGGTGGGGCCGGAGGGAATTGAACCCTCGTCCGAAAAACTCTCCTTACGGCTTTCTCCGGGTGCAGATCACCTACTCAGTTTCCCGCCTGCCTCTCCGATGACCGGGATAGGCTGGTCGGTATCTTTTTTATTAATGACTGTTATAAAAGAAAACTCACAGTTCACTTTTACCGCTGATTTTATGCCGGACGGGGTTCGCGGTCCTCCCCCGTGCGACAGGCCGCATGTTTGCGGCGGTAGCTTATGCAGCTACGAGTTCGCTGTTGTTAGCGTTTAAATTTAAGTGGAGTTTATTTGAGTGTTTCTCCGAACACTACCCGCTTACCGTATCTCAAATTCCCCGTCGAAACCATTGCGGCCCCAAGGAAAAGGTCAGCCACGGCTTTTGTAGTACCTTTCGATCTCACGTCCCGCCGTTTTCTTTGCATCCGCTTCACGCTTATCGTAAAGCTTTTTACCGCGGCAGAGTCCGACTTCCATTTTTACTCTGGAGCCGGAGAAGTAGAGTGAAAGAGGAATAAGGGTATAGCTGTCTCTGGAAACAGTTCCGAAAAGCTTGGCTATTTCCTTTTTGTGCATCAGGAGCCTTCTCACACGAAGAGGGTCTTTATTATAAATGTTGCCTTTTTCGTATGGACTGATGTGTACTCCTATTGCAAACATTTCGCCGTTTATGATCCTGCAGTACGAATCCTTGAGGTTAACGGCACCCGCTCTGAGACTTTTGACTTCGGTACCGAACAGTTCAATACCGGCTTCATAAGTTTCATCAACAAAATAGTCGTGATGAGCTTTTTTGTTTTGTGCTATAAGCTTTCCCGCTTTTTTGTCGTGAGCCATATAACCCCTCCTTTCGTTTTGCCCGATTAGTATATCACAAACGATAAGAAAAATCAAGGGGGATCGTGTCGGGACCGCGCTTCGGTGCGATTGTTGCAAAAATGCCCTAAAATGCACTTTATATGACGTAATATTTGTTCAATGGTATGGTTGATTTTGCTGAACGGTAGTGGTATCATATTAAGCGATAAAAAATAAAGGAAGTGCATTATGCAGTACATTATCGACAGTGCGGACACCAAAGCAATAAGACGCTGCGTTGAGTTTTATCCCGTAGCAGGTGTCACAACCAACCCGACTATCATTTCAAAAGAGAATTCCTCTGATTTCAAAGGACTGATTTCTGAGATCAGAAGCATAATCGGTCCCGACAGAATGTTACATATCCAGACCACCAGCGACGTTGCTGAGGACATCGTTGCAGAGGCTGAAGAACTCAAAAAGATCGCAGGCGGCGATTTTTACATAAAGATCCCCGTATCTGCTGAAGGTCTTAAGGCTATGCAGATCCTCAAGGGAAAGGGCATCAAGATCACTGCTACTGCTATTTTCACTCAGCAGCAGGCAATGCTGGCAGCGCTTGCGGGAGCTGACTATGTTGCACCTTACATCAACCGTCTTGACAATATCGTTTCCGACGGTGTTCACGTTGTTGAAGAGATAGTTGAACTGTTCAAAAAGCACGGTATTACCACCAAGGTCCTTGCCGCAAGCTTCAAGAATGTTGAGCAGGTGCATAAAGTAGCTATGGTAGGCTGTCCTGCAGTTACCATCAACCCTGATCTGTTCGATCAGCTGATTTATCATCCTCTCACCCTGTACGCAGTAGATGCATTTACTGCAGACTGGGAAATGGTGTACGGTGACAAGAAGGTCCTTGACCTTCTGAAATAAATTATTGAAAAAGCCGAAGCTGACGCTTCGGCTTTTTGTGTGTAAAATTATTGACAATTTGCTTAATTTGTGTTAGGATGTTCGTGGAGACCAATATATTTTAAGGAGGATATCCTATGGAAAACGAAAACAACATTCCTGTAGCAGAAGATTTGGCTGAAGAAGTCGTTGCGGCCGCTGAAGAGGTCACTGCAGAAGTAACCGAAACTGTTGAAGAAGCAGCAGCCGAGGTCGAAGAAGCAGTTGCTGAAGAGATCCCCGCAGCAGAAGAAATCGTTGAAGAAATTGCTGCTGAAGAGCCCGTAGTAAAAGCAGCTCCGCAGGTACAGCAGGCTCCTGCGGCAAAACTGAAAACCAACAGAAGTCTTCTTAAGTTCATCCTGCTCAGCATTATCACATTGGGCATCTACGCTATCGTAGTTATGTCAAACGTTTCTACCTCAATAAACACCGTAGCTTCCCGTTACGATGGAAAGAAGACGATGCATTACTGCCTGATATTCTTCATATTCACCGCTCTTACCTGCGGTATTGCGACCCTTGTATGGTATCACCGCCTTTCCAAGCGTATTGGCAATGAGCTTGTTCGCCGCGGAATCGACTATAAGTTCGGCGCAGGTACATTCTGGGGCTGGAACATTCTCGGTGCATGCATAGTTGTAGGTCCCTTTATCTATACTCATAAGCTTCTTAAATCCATGAACCTTCTTTGCGCTGATTACAACGAAAAAGGTTGACTTATTCAATTATCAAATAAACATCCCGGCTGAAAGCCGGGATGTTTTATTTTGTGCTTGCTTCAAAAAAATCCACAATATTTTGTATTTTTGTATTGAAAAAAACTATGTAGTGTGATATTATATTATGTTAGAAGAGTATGTGTGAGGGTTTTATGAGCAAGAAACTAATTTCTGTTTTAATTTTGATATGTCTGATCCTTTCCTCCTGCAGTATAAGAAAATCTGAGATCGACCGCGATACGGAGAGTTCTGCATCCGAAACGACAAAGGTTTCGGAAAGTACGGAAACCTCAGCACCGGAAACAGAACCTGTTCCGGAAACATCTGCTTCCTTTGCCGCATGCGGTGACAATATCATATATTTCGGAACGTACCGTGATGCCGCATCCCAGTCAGACGGTTCGAGAGCATACAACTTCAGCCCCATATACAGAAATGTTAAAGAGATCATTTCTTCCGCCGACATAGCTTTTATCAATCAGGAAGTTCCGTGTGCAGACAGCTTTGAGCCCCACGATTATCCGACTTTCAACAGCCCTGTTGATCTTACCTATGATATTGCCGAAGCCGGATTTGATATAATAAACCTTGCTAACAACCATATGCTTGACCAGGGCGCCAAGGGGATCCGTGAATCATATGAGAACTGGAAAGCAAGGGAACTGACGGTTATCGGCTGCTACGAAGAAAGTGATTCCCGTTACATTACCTACTATGAGAAGAATAACATAAAGATCGCCTTTGTATCGTATACGTACGGCACAAATCTGAATGAGGATCCTGCAAACGAAGGCCTTTACGCTCCGTATCTGAAACAGTCTGACGTTGCGGGCGACGTGGCAGAAGCTCATGAAAACGCGGATTTTGTGATAGTCAGCGTTCATTGGGGAGAGGAAGGTCAGCTTGAACCCAATGAGGAACAGAGAAAATATGCGAAAATCATGGCTGATAACGGTGCTGATGTGATTCTCGGACATCATCCGCACGTTCTCCAGCCCATAGAATGGCTTGACGGACTTGATGGAAATAAATGTCTGTGTGCATTCTCGCTCGGCAATTTCGTCCATGAGCAGGCATACGACTACAACGTCCCGGGAGGGATCCTCACTTTCAACATTAAAAAGAATTCCGACGGTTCTTTTGCTGAAAATGTTCAGCTGATTCCCACAGTTTGTCACTATCCCTCAAATTTCTATAACAACGTGGTATATCTTTTCCGTGACTATACACCTGAGCTTGCAAGCTCTCACGCTGTTGCCACGTATTATAATAATCCCATCTCCTATGACTCTCTCAAGCAGACTATATGCAGTACGATTTCGGGCGAGTTTTTACCCGATTACATGAATTGAAAAGGATAAGGTATGAAAGAAGTTTCAATAATCCTTCCGTCTTATAAGCCGGACGAAAAACTTTTAAAAACTGTCCTTGCTCTTGAAGAAGAGGGCTTTGAGGATATCATTGTCGTTGATGACGGCGGCGGTGATGATTTCCGTCATTATTTTGATGAGGTAGAAGAGCGCCCGTCGTGTACCGTGCTCGTTCATCCGGAGAATAGAGGTAAAGGCGCCGCCATGAAATCGGCTTTTGCCTGGTATCTGGAAAACAGAGACGGATACGGTGTCATCACCGTTGACGGCGACGGACAGCATTTCCCGGTCGATGTTAAAAACTGTGCCGAGGAAATGATGCGTACAGGAGAAATCGTTCTCGGTGTGCGTGATTTCTCTCTCCCCAATGTGCCGAAAAGGAGCAGAATGGGCAACCGTATCACTTCTGCAGTATTCAAGATCTTTGTCGGTATGAAATGCAGCGACACACAGACGGGTCTGCGTGCCGTTCCGACCGCACTTCTTCCGCAGATGCTTGATGTTGAGGGTGACAGATACGAATATGAAACCAATCAGCTTCTGTATATGAAAAAGCATAAGCTCGGATTTTCAGAAGTTAAAATCACCACGGTTTACATAAATGAGAATGAGACATCACATTTCAGACCCGTCAGGGATTCCGCAAGGATATATTCACTGATATTCAAATATTTCCTTCATTCGTCATTTATCAAGTTTATGCTGAGCTCGCTGGTCAGCTATACGCTGGACCTCATCCTCTTTTACGGGCTCGGTTATCTTCTGGCAGGATCTCACAGTGAGGCACTCAAGGTCGGCATACCTTATGCGGGAGCGAGACTTTGTTCTTCTTTCCTCAATTACACTTTGAACAGAAAAGTGTTTAAGGACGGTGAGAACACCTCTGTCAAAAGCACTATTTTCAAATATTACGCGCTTGCGGCCTGTATCCTGCTTGTCGGCAGTATCAGTGTAACATATGCAGTTAAAGGACTCGTGTCTATTCCTGTTGTTGCCGCACGTTTCAGTACCAAACATGCAAGAACGCTGCTCAATACGATAGTAAAGATACCGGTTGACTGTATCCTTTACGTAATAAGCTACAATATCCAGAAGAAATTCATCTTCAAGGCTGACTGAGAAAGGAAAAGCTATGCCCGAAGATTTCAAGCAAAATTACATCAGTGAACAAAAAAAGCAGGAGGCCGCTCGATCTGCAAGACTTGCGAGGATCGGGATGGGCTCTGAAGCTGCTTCAGTTAAAGCCAATGCCGCTCCAAATATTCCTCCGAGAGCTCCTGCGCCTGAATATACGCGTCCCTCAGCTCCGGCTCAGCCTCAGCGTACTCCTGCCGCACATGCACAGAGACCGCCAGTTCAGCCTCAGCGCACTCCTGCTGCACAGGCTCAGAGACCGACAGTTCAGTCTCAACGCACTCCTGCTGCTCAAATGCAGAGGTCAGCTGCTCAACCGCAGAGACCCGCGGCTCAGCCTCAGCGTGCTTCCGAACCTGTAAGAAGACCTGCTCCTAATGCTTCACAGACCCGTGGCAGTAATGTCATAACTGCATCACCTGCCTCGCAAAGAAGGCCCGTGGGATACGAAGAAAAACAGTTCAAGCAGAAGCTCAGCGACGATGAAAGCAGAGCAATGATGTTTGCTCTTACCGGTAAAGCGGAACAGCCCTCATATGGCGGCGATGTTGACGTTATCGACATTGGCAAGGTTTCCTCCGGAAGAAGCAGCCGCGGTATCGTCCGCGAAAAGGTCAAAAAGAAAAGTAAAGCAGGTACATATGTCGGCAGATTCTTTACAGTTCTGCTGTCATTGATACTGTTTGTCGTTCTTACGGCATATGTAACGATTTTCGTTATAGCACACGGTCCCAGTGAATCTATGCGTGATTTGCTTGTCCAGTCTGCAGAGCAGGCTAGCGCTACGAAATGGGTGCCTTATCTCGTTCTGTCCAAAGATACCGTACATGAGATCATCAACCGAAGCGAGGAAGTCGTTCAGGATGAGATATCTATCGACGATTATAAGAACGAAAACGGCGAAAGCACCGCAAAGACCGAGGATGAATGGGCAAACGCAAAGGACGGCGTGATTTTCGAAACTATCAACGGATCGACTTATAAAGCTTATGTTATGCTTGTAAAGGATCCGTCACGTGTATTTGTCGGCACTTCAACGGATGATTTCTCTAATGCCACCGCCGGTGTGAATATATTCCAGGCTGCTGACAGATACGGCGCACTTGCTTGTATCAACGGCGGTGAGTTCCTTGATAACGGCGGCCACGGTTCCGGATATGCACCTCTGGGATTGACTTTCTCAAAAGGTGAGTGTGTGTTCAACGACGGTTCTGTCAAGACTTTTATGGGATTTACCTCCGATAACAAGCTTATCGTACGTGAGTCAATGACCGCTGAAGAAGCCAAGGAGCTTGGCATCCGTGATGCCGTTTCTTTCCAGAACGGAAATACGCTTATCGAGAAAAACGGTGATAAGCTGGTAATGTATTACGCTGACGGAAATACCGGTACGTCACAGCGTTCGGCTATCGGCCAGAGCGAAGACGGTACCGTAATATTGATCGTCACCGACGGCAGAACCGCATCATCGCCCGGTGCTACACATAATGATATGATAGATCTGATGGTTTCCTACGGTGCGGTTTCCGCGGGAATGCTTGACGGCGGATCTTCTGCTATGATGTATTACCGTGACTATTATGACAAATACGATATTGATAAGTCGACTCTGGATCAGTACCAGCTACAGGGACTTGTCAATAACTATAAGGCATTTACCGAGCCCAGAAGAATTCCCACGTTCTTCATGGTATCTCCGTAAGGAAAGGAGCATAATATGAAAGAAAAGTCTTCATTCTGGCGTGTATTCAAGGTTGTGCTCCTTATAGCAGTTGTCCTTGTGGTGATCGGTGAAATATACCTTGTCATGATTCTCAAGGATTACGAAGCAGCTCAGCCGAAATATGTGGCTGAGGATACTTTCAATACATATTTCAAAAATTTCGATGCTGATTCATATGCCGAAAAATGCAGTATGGGCGAAGGCTATGCATCTCCCGAAGACGTTGCAAAGGTCCTTCACGATATAACAGACGGCAAGGAAATCAAGTATTATCGTGTTTCCAACGGTATGGAAAAGAGCTTCAAATACATCGTTAAAGCCGATGATGTTAAATTTGCTTCCTTCAAGCTCGTTGAGGATACGGAAGCAGTCAGCAAATTCACAGCTTATAAAGCGGATGATTTCGAAGTGTTTGTAAATTCCGGCGAAACCGTCAACATCGAAGCTCCCGAGGGCTATAAAGTATATCTTAACGGTAATGAACTCGGTGAGGAAAAAATATCCGAAAAGGATATTAAAACAGATGACAGTACCCACCTTCCCGAAAACGTGAAAGGTATTCTATATAACAGATATACCGTTTCCGGCATTCTCGGCGATCCTGAGGTGAAGGTTACAGACGGTAAGGGTGCAGAAGCAACTGTTGAGAAACTGAAAAACGGCAATTTCAAAGCAGGCGTCATTTATGATGAAAGCTTGAAAAAACAGTATAATGACTGGATCCTCAAGGGCATGAAGAGGTATGCCGAATATATGCAGCATTCTTCGAACAACCCCGTTACATTCGGTGAGATTTCCGTATACTTCGATCCTTCTTCCGATCTTTACGAGGACATTAAAACGGAAGAGAATATGTTCGTATGGGACTATGACAGCGTTGAATATGAAAATGACGAAACAAGCTGCTATACCGTATACGATGAGAATACTTTCTCCTGCAGAACCACTTTTGTCCAGATACTCCATAAAACCGGTGAGCAGGATTATAAGGACCATCTTGATCTTACGCTGTACCTCAGGAAAGTCGGAGATGACTACCTGATATATGACATGGCTCAAAATTAGGATAAATAATAGGATATAGGAGAACTAAATGTTACCTTTCTTTCCCGATGCGATTCAGAACTGGGACGTAAATGTTCTGAACTGGATTCAGACTGATATCTGTACACCGTTTCTTGACATACTTTTTCCTGTGCTCACTTTGTTTGGTCAGGGCGGAGTATTCTGGATTGCTGTTGCCTTTATATTTTTGTTTTTCAAAAAGACGAGAAAAGCCGGAATAATGATGGGTGTTGCTATGATACTCGGAATATCACTCGGCAACGGTATTGTTAAAAATGTTGTCGGAAGAATTCGTCCTTATGAGCTTGAGGGCGCCCTCAAAACAACATCGGAGATTGTATTCGGCGCCCCTACTGATGCTTCTTTCCCGTCGGGCCATAGTCTTGCTTCTTTTGAATGTGCGACGGCTCTTATGTACTATAACAGAAAAGTCGGAATTCCGGCTTTGATCCTTGCTGTCGGCGTTGCTCTTTCGAGAATGTATATGTATATTCATTTCCCGACAGATGTAATAGGTGGAATAATTCTCGGCATCATCTTCGGCATTCTCGGAATTATTATTGTAAACCTTGTATATAAGGCAATAGAAAAGAAAACAGGAATAAGTCTTGAGTAAAGTGTATACGCCCCTCACGGGGCGTATATTTTTTTGCTTTTTTGCAGAAAATACCCTTGATTGAACGGGGGTAAAAATGTGGAAAACGATAATGTTCTGACGTGTGATTTCAAAGAGAATATTGAAGTATTTGACAAAGCAGTTCGTTACGGTGAAAGCTTTGACCTTATAAAAAGAGAGCTGAACATCAACGGCACAGTCTGTGTGATGTACTATATTGACGGTTTCGTTAAAGCTGAAATGATGCAGAAGCTGATGATGTATCTTATGTCACAGAAGGATTTCGGAAATTCTTCAAAAGGTGATGCGGAAAAATTTCAGAAAAAGCTTCCCGCAGTTGAGGTGAACACCGAAAACCGTATAAATAATATCATCACAGCTGTAATGTCCGGATGCACGGCATTTTTTTGTGAAGGCTTCGGGCCGGACTGCCTTATATTAGATGCGCGTACGTATCCGGCAAGGGAAGCGGCTGAGCCCGAAAATGATAAGGTCATGAGAGGAAGCCGTGACGGTTTTGTCGAAACGCTTATTTTCAATACGGCCATGATTCGAAGACGGATACGTGATCCCAGATTTACTGTTAAGTACGTGGGGCTCGGAAGCGAAACGAGAACGGATACGGCGATATGTTATTTGGACGGCGTTGCCGACGAAAAATATGTAAATGATCTTACAAATAAGCTGAAGGAGCTTGATACGGATGCAATAGTTTTGGGACATCGCAGTGTTGCGGAAACATTAGCGAGAAAGGGATGGTACAATCCTTTTCCGAAAATCAGAACTACGGAAAGGCCGGATGCTGCAGCGGCATCTATTCTTGAGGGGGCTGTTGCACTTGTCTGCGATAACAGCCCGGAGGTGATGCTGTTTCCGGTCAGTCTGTTCAGCTTTATGCAGGAAACTGACGATTTTTATTTTCCTCCATTCACCGGTTCTTATCTCAGACTTGTAAGGCATGCCGTATTCTGGTTTACTGTATTCGTAACTCCGGTCTGGTATCTTCTGCTAATGCATCAGGCGAGCATTCCTGAGTGGCTCTTGTTTATAGTTCCAGAAAGTCCGGGCCAGATACCCATAATAGCCCAGCTTTTTCTGACCGAATTCGTTCTCGACGGTCTGAAACTTGCATCTCTCAATACTCCGAATGTGCTTGCAAGCTCTCTTTCTGTTGTCGGCGGACTTCTTCTCGGAGATTTTGCCGTGCAGACAGGATGGCTCTGCGCTGATACGATTCTTTATATGGCTTTTGTATCTATTGCCAATTTTACTCAGTCCTCATACGAGCTGGGATACGCTTTCAAATTCGTAAGAATGCTAACTCTTCTGTTCACAGCTCTGTGGGGAATATGGGGATTTGC
Organism: Candidatus Avispirillum sp.; assembly: GCA_045641325.1. Lineage (GTDB taxonomy): Bacteria > Bacillota > Clostridia > Oscillospirales > CAG-272 > Avispirillum. The sequence goes on along the minus strand of JAZUGU010000042.1, from coordinate 23,106 downwards.
AATAAGCATCGTTGCAGCATTATTATTTGTTTCGTTCAACAAAACCGCTGACGGAAAAAGGCGATATCTTTACCCGCTGATACCTTTTAACGGCCGGGCATTGATGCGGCTGATGTTCAGATTGAAAAAAAGACGTTAAAATGGCTGATTTTCAGCCATTTTTTTCTGTTTGTTATTGAAATAAAAATATATTTATGTTAAAATATTATGTAAATCTGTGTATAGGGGAGAATCAGCGTGAATAAACACCTTGCGATAGACCTTGGAGCTTCCAGCGGAAGAGGAATTTTAGGCAGCATAGATAACGGAATACTCACACTTCGTGAGATACATCGCTTTTCAAATGATCCCGTAGAAACAGATTCCGGTTTCTTTTGGGATACTCTTCGCCTGTTATTTGAAATCAAGTCAGCTATACTTAAATGCTCTCTTAACGAAGGCGGCACCGATACGATAGGTATCGATACATGGGGCGTTGATTACGCTTACATAGACGACACCGGAGCTATGATGGCACCGTCATATCAGTACCGTGATCCCAGAACGCTTCCCATGATGGACGAGGTATACAAAGTTATGCCTTATTCGGAGCTTTATCAGATAACCGGACTTGAGTCTATGAGCTTCAATTCCATATTCCAGATAGTTGACGACGTTGTTCGCCGTCCTTGGCTTCACAATAATGCAGAAACTCTTTTGCTCACACCTGACCTTCTCGGATATCTCCTTACCGGGAAAAAAGTTTCCGAATATACGATAGCGTCAACGACCGCGCTTATGGATGCGGAAAAGAGAGAATTTTCCGATGCAGTCATGGATCGGTTCGGTATCCGCAAAAACGTATTTGCTCCTGTCGTTATGCCCGGCAATATTCTCGGTAAACTTACGGACAAGATAGACGGAGAAACCGGACACAGCGGTGCTGTTGTTGTAAATATTGCAAGCCATGATACTGCCAGCGCAACTGTTGCAGTTCCTGCTGAAAATGATGACTTCCTGTTTATCTCCAGCGGAACGTGGTCGCTCATGGGTATTCAGTCTGATACACCTGTTATCAATGACATTTCGCGTAAATACAGCTTCACCAATGAGGGCGCTGCTTTCGGCAAAATCAACGTAATGAAGAATATCATGGGTCTTTGGCTGATACAGGAAAGCCGCCGTCAATGGAAAAGAGAAGGAAAGGAATATTCCTTTGATGAAATGTCGGAAGCGGCTCTCGCATCTGAGCCTTTCCGTTCAATAATCAATCCGGATGATCCTTCTTTCAATATGGCCGGAGATATGCCCGGTAAAATTCGCGCTTATTGCGAAAAGACCGGTCAGCCTGTTCCCGAGACGATGGGTGCTGTCGTGCGCTGTATATTTGAGAGTCTCTCTCTCCGTTATCGCTGGACTGCTGAAAAACTTGAAGAGCTCACCGGCAGAGAATATAACGTGATCAATATTGTCGGCGGAGGTACTAAAGATGAACTTCTGTGTACCTTTACCGCAAACGGTACGGGTCGCCGTGTAGTGGCAGGTCCCGTTGAGGCTACCGCGATCGGAAATATCATTGTCCAGGCATATGCTACCGGAGAAATATCCGGAATAGAAGAAGGCAGAGAAATAGTACGCCGTTCCTTTGAAACAAAGACGTACGAGCCCGATCTTACCCTTCGTGACGGCTGGAACGGAGCGTATCTGCGCTTTCTTAAACTTATCGGTGAATAATTAATTTACATAAAGGAAGGTATAAAGATGGAAAGTTTGTACGGAGAACTCGGCGTTATCGGAATGAGAGGCTGCGATGATTTTGTCAACCAGGTTGATGCATATCTGAAGGAGTGGCGCCGTCATGATGACGATACCGACTTCATTTTCCACGCTGATTGTCCCAGATTCGGAAGCGGTGAAGGAAAAGCACTTCTTCATGAATCCGCACGCGGTCATGATCTGTATATCATCAGCGATTGCTTTAACTACGGAGAAAAGTATAAGATGCACGGTATGATGGTCCCCATGAGTCCGGACGATCATTTCGCAGATCTTAAGAGAGTAATTGCTTCTATCGAAGGTAAAGCAAGCCGTATTTCCGTAATTATGCCCATGCTTTATGAGGGCAGACAGCATAAGAGAACTTCCCGTGAATCCCTTGACTGCGCTATGGCTCTTCAAGAGCTTGTCAATATGGGAGTTTCCAATATTATTACGTTCGATGCACATGATCCCAGAGTGCAGAACGCAATTCCGCTCAACGGTTTTGACAACATCAGACCTTCCTATCAGATGCTTAAGGCGCTTGTCCGCGAGTATCCCGATATATCTCTTACCAAGGACGATATCATGTTCATCTCTCCTGATGAGGGCGCAATGGGCAGAAGTATGTATTTTGCTTCCATTATGGGCGTTGATCTCGGTATGTTCTATAAGAGAAGAAACTATTCCATCATAGTAGACGGTAAGAACCCCATCGAGGCTCATGAGTACCTGGGCAAGAGCGTTAAGGGCAAGGACGTTATCATCGTTGATGATATGATCTCCTCCGGTGAGTCCCTTATCGACGTTTCCGAACAGCTCAAGGAGAGAGGCGCAAGAAGAGTGTTCGCATTCATTTCCTTCGGTCTCTTTACGAACGGTTCCAAAGTATTTGATGATGCTTACGAAAAGGGAATCATCACCAAGGTATTTACCACTAACCTTGTTTATACCGATCCCGAGATCAAATCAAAGCCCTGGTACGCAGATGTTAATATGTGCAAATACGTTGCATACGTTATCGACACGCTTAACCATGACCAGTCCATATCCGGCCTGCTCGATCCCGTGAACAGGATCAATAAGCTTCTTGCTCGCCAGGCTGAAAAGTGCGCTCAGCAGCTCACTATCAACGAAAAATAATCAGGAGTAATTATGACTGAACTTAAAAAGAGGATAGCGGATGTGCTTTCTCTGAAGATCGCAGATGACTTCAAGGCAGATCTTGCAGCCTCTGATATTTCGGCAATGTTTGAATATCCTCCCGACAGCTCAATGGGAGATCTGGCACTGCCTTGCTTCAAACTGTCAAAGTCTTTGAGAATGGGACCTCCGATGATCGCGCAGAAGTTGTCTGAAGCTGATTTCGGCGATATGTGCACGGTTGAGTGCGCCGGAGGATATCTCAATTTCAGGATTTCCGATAAATGGCTCGCCGATAATATTCTGCGGGTAATCGAGGATAAAGGCGAGATGTACGGTTCATCCGATATAGGTAAAGGAAAGACCGTATGCCTTGACTACGCTTCTCCCAACGTTGCAAAACCTTTTCACATCGGTCATCTCGGAACGACTGTCATCGGTCATTCGCTCCGCAACCTTCATGAGTTTGCGGGCTATAATTGTGTCAGCATCAACCATCTTGGTGACTGGGGAACTCAGTTCGGAAAAATGATTGTTGCGTTCCGCAGCTGGGGAAACAAAAAAGAGGTCGAAGAGCGGGGAATAGATGCTCTTGTTGAGCTTTATGTCAAATTTCATGCCGAAGCCGAAAATGATCCCGACCTTGACCAGAAGGCAAGAGATGAATTCAGAAAGCTTGAAGAATACGACGAAGAGAATATAAAGCTTTGGAAATGGTTTATCGAGATTTCTCTCAAAGAATATGAAAAGACCTTCCGCCAGCTCGGTATTCAGTTTGACAGCTATATGGGCGAAAGCGCATATGTTGATAAAGTTCCCGAGCAGGTGGAGATACTTCGTGAAAAAGGTCTTTTGAAAGTAGACGACGGAGCTACTATCGTTGATCTTTCAGAATATAATATGCCTCCGTGCATGATACTTAAGAAGGACGGATCTACGATCTATCACAGCAGAGATATCGCGGCGGCTGTATACAGAAAGAGAACGTACGATTTCGATAAATGCATCTATGTAACCTCCAACGGACAGTCTCTTCATTTTGCACAATGGTTCAAGACCATAGAGCTTATGGGATACGACTGGTACGATAAGCTGACGCACGTTCCTTACGGTACCGTAAGCATCGGCGGCGAGAAGCTTGCCACGAGAACGGGAAACGTTGTGCTTTTGAAGGATTTGTTCGCTCAGGCTATTGATAAAGTTCTTGCGCTTATTGAAGAAAAGAACCCCGACCTTGCGGACAAGGAAAACGTTGCGGAGGCTGTGGGCGTCGGAGCTGTTGTGTTCCATTATCTCTATAATACAAGGATAAAGGATATGAACTTCATTATGGAGGACGCACTAAGCTTTGAAGGCAATACGGGTCCGTATGCTCAGTATACCTATGCCAGAACGTGCAGTATCCTCGAAAAAGCAGGAGAGCCTGATTTTGATGCGGATGCGGTTCTTACCGCTCCGGAGGAAGAAGATCTTCTGAAAATCATGTCTCGTTTCCCGGAAAAAGTACTGACTGCAATTGAGGATTACGAACCCTCTGTTATTACAAGGTACGTGATCGAGCTCGCTTCCGGTTTCAACAGATTCTATCATAACTGCCCCATAATTTCGGCAGGTGATGACGCTGTCAGAAATACTCGACTCAGACTTACAGCAGCAACCGGCATTGTTCTTAAGAAAGCATTATCTCTCATCTGCATGAGAGCTCCCGAAAAAATATAAGAAAGAAAGGCAAATATCATGTCAGGACATTCTAAGTGGAACAACATCAAGAATAAGAAGGCTAAGACCGATGCTCAGAAGGGTAAAATCTTTACGAAGATCGGTAAGGAGATCGCAATAGCCGTTCGTGAAGGCGGACCCGATCCGTCCGGCAACTCCAAGCTCCGTGATCTTATTGCTAAAGCAAAAGCCGCAAATGTACCCAACGATAATATCGAGCGTGCCATCAAAAAGGCGTCCAGCGCTGATGCAGTTGATTACGAAGAGATCACATACGAGGGCTATGGCCCGTCCGGCGTAGCAGTAATCGTAACGACCGCCACCGATAACAGAAACAGAACTGCCGGCGATGTCCGTCATACATTTGACAAATACGGCGGAAATATGGGCACATCCGGATGTGTTGCATTTATGTTCACGGATAAGGGCGTTATCGTTATCGAGAAAGACGACGGTGTTGACGAGGATACTCTTATGGAAGCATCCCTTGAGGCAGGAGCTGAGGATTTCTCCGCAGATGAGGATGTATATGAGATCTATACCGAGCCTTCCGATCTCGGAGCTGTCCGTGAAGCACTTGAGGGTGCGGGTTATACCATCGCTTCTGCGGAACTTGATAAGATCCCCCAGAGCTATGTTACCCTTGAAAATGAAGACGACATAAAGAACATGACGAACCTCATCGAGCATCTCGAAGATAACGACGACGTTCAGGACATCTTCCATAACTGGGAGAACTGCGACTGACACCAAAAGGAGTTAGCTTATGTTTGAAGTTTCTTTTCCCGGAATAGGGATAGGACCTTTTGAGATCAACAGCACAGCGTTTAAAATTTTCGGTCACCCTGTGGCATGGTACGGTATTATTATATCCTGTGCTATGATCCTTGCATTTCTGTACGGTCTTTCCCGTGCAAAGATCGAGGGCGTAAAATCCGACGATATTATTGATCTTACTCTTTTCCTCATTATCTTCGGAGTGATCGGCGCAAGACTGTACTACGTGATCTTCAAGTTCGGCGACTATGTTGCGACCGGCGGCTCCGTTCTGTCGAACCTCGGCAACACGCTTCTCAATATAGTTTCCATTTGGAATGGCGGCCTTGCGATTTTCGGCGGAATCATTGCGGGATTTATTACCGCATTGATCGTTGCAAAGATCAAAAAGATATATTTCCTTGTTGTGCTTGATATTCTTTCTCCTGCTGTCATCATGGCGCAGGGAATAGGACGCTGGGGTAACTTTACAAACGGCGAAGCATACGGCGGAGAGACAGACGTGCTTTGGAGAATGGGACTTAAAAAATTCTCCGGCGGCGGCGCTTTCTCAAATTACATTGAGGTCCATCCTACGTTCCTTTACGAATCTCTCTGGTGCATCCTGGGATTCATAATCATGACCGCATTCTATAAGAAAAAGAAATTTAACGGTCAGGTATTTTTCTTCTACATGATATGGTACGGGATCGGCCGCGCTGTGATCGAGGGAATGAGAACTGACAGCCTGTATCTGTTCGGCACGGGTATCCGTGTTTCCCAGCTTCTCGCAGTACTTGTTTGCCTTGCGGGAGTAGTGCTTATGGCCATTTTCTCAGCCAAGAAGAAAAAGTCGGCAATTGCCGAATAAATTTAATAAAAAGTATTGACAAACCAAAGGGTTTGCGATATACTATATCCTGCCGCGCGGTATGGGTCCTTAATAGCTTCGGCTAACCCGATCCGGCGAGTCTAAGATGAAAGTGAGGTGCTTTTCGTGTACGCAGTAATTGAAACCGGCGGAAAGCAGTACAAGGTCACCGAGGGTGACGTAGTCTTCGTTGAAAAGCTCACAGCTGACGAAGGTGCAGAAGTAGTATTTGACAAGGTTCTCGTTTGCGGAGAAGCAGGCGACGTAAAAGTCGGCGCTCCTTACGTTGACGGTGCTAAGGTAACTGCCAAGGTACTGAAGAACGGCAAGGCTAAAAAGATCTATGTTATGACCTACAAGCCTAAGAAGAACGAGAAGAGAAAGATGGGTCACAGACAGCCCTATACCAAGGTTGAGATCGCAAAGATCGAGGCATAAGAGTGACACATATTAAATTCTTCCGCCGTAACGGATTTTATTACGGCTTTGAAGAAACAGGTCATACGGGATACGGTGATGCCGGAGACGACGTTCTCTGTGCCGCTCTGTCCGCAATGACCATGCTTATCATTAATACGATCGAAATTTCCTATGCTTGTGACGTTGACTACGAAGTAGACGACGGCGCAACGAGAATTTCCGTGAAGGCTATGGCGGCTCTCCCTGAATTTTCTGAGGATGAGAAAACGCAGTTTGCCATTTCCGGTCTTTTTCAGGGATATTTCTTCCAGCTTAATGATTTAGTTGAAGAATATTACGACTTTCTTGAAGTTGAAGAAGTCGAGGAATGATCGGCTTCGAGCAAATTTTTAACGGAGGTAATTGAAATGCTTAGAATCAGTTTACAGTTTTTTGCACATAAGAAGGGCGTTGGTTCTACCAAGAACGGACGTGATAGCGAGTCTAAGAGACTTGGTGTTAAGAAGTCTGACGGTCAGGCAGTTCTCGCCGGCAACATAATCGTTCGCCAGAGAGGAACTCACATCCATCCCGGCAACAACGTCGGTCGTGGTTCTGATGACACTCTGTTTGCTCTTATCGACGGTAAGGTAAAATTTGAGCACATCCACGGCGGCAGAAAACAGGTCAGCGTATACGCTGCTGAGTAATTCCGCAAAGTTTCAAGGGCTATCCCGTAGGGATAGCCCTTTTTCATTTTAATATATTGCCGATGCACCTAATTGATTTTCGATTCTTAACAATCTGTTGTATTTTGCAGTTCTGTCAGTTCTGCAAGGGGCACCGCATTTGATATATCCGGCATTGGTCGCAATAGCAATATCCGCGATTGATACGTCCTCTGTTTCACCGGAACGGTGTGAAATGATCGTTTTATATCCGTTTTCCTTTGCAATTTTTATAACGTTCAGCGTTTCTGTAAGCGTTCCTATTTGGTTGGGCTTAACGAGGATGGCATTGGCTGCTGACATTTCTATCCCTTTTTTCAGGCGCTCTTCGTTTGTAACAAATAAATCATCACCGACAAGAAGTGCCGATGCCGATAACTCGTCTGTCAGCTTTTTCCATCCGTCAAAATCATCTTCTGCCATGCCGTCCTCTATGGAAAAGACGGGATATTTGTCACAAAGACTTATCCATTTTTCGCAAAGAGTATCTTTTGTGAAAGATTCTTTACTTTTTGGCATTATATAATTTTCACCGTCATACCATTCGCTTACAGCGGCATCAATTGATATTCCCACCTGGTTCATAGAGTAGCCGGATTCTCTTATTGCCGCGATCAGATATTCGATCGCTTCCTCCTCATTTTGAAGATCCGGCGCAAATCCGCCCTCGTCTCCGACACCGGTGCTTTTTTTATCATACGATAAAAGACGACCGAGTGTGTGATAAATTTCACATCCGGCACGCAAAGCTTCGGAGAAAGTTTCAAATCCGTAGGGAACGATCATAAATTCCTGCACGTCAAGATTGTTCGATGCATGAGCTCCGCCGTTCAGTACGTTCATTAAAGGGATCGGCAGACGCGTTCCGTAAATTCCGCCTATATATCTGTATAACGGTATTTTCAATTCCTGAGACGCCGCTTTTGCGCATGCAAGCGATACTGCAAGCATTGCATTTGCTCCGAGCTTTGATTTATCAGTTGTAGAATCGAGTTCGATCATTTTCTCATCGATCGCGCTTTGACACGGCTGAAAACCACAGATATATGAAGATATCTCACAATTGATATTGCTTACGGCTTTTTTAGTTCCCATACCGTCGAATCTGTTGTTTCCGTCCCTCAACTCAAGCGCTTCATGAATTCCCGTGGATGCACCTGACGGTACTGAAGCAGTCGCACCTGCACCGCTTTCAAGTATTACGGTTGCCTCAACTGTCGGATTACCTCTTGAATCAATTATTTCCTGTCCGTATACGGTTTTGATTTTTGAAAGATTAGCCATAATTACCTCCTTTTATCTTATTATTTCATTTGAAGGTAAAAATATCCGAATAAAACAAAAAACGGAGAATAGATTTTTACCGGAGGTGATTGCTTGCTTATATATACTGTTAAAGAAGGAGATACTCTGTATTCAATCGGAAAAGAATACAATATCAGCACCGAAAGGATAGCGGCAGACAATAATCTTGATCCGGAAATTTCACTTGTTCCGGGGCAGACGATTGTTTTAATGTATCCGACTGCTGTATATACGGCAGAGAACGGTGATACTCTCTTTTCGATTTCGGAAAAGACGGGAGTCGCTATTTATAAGCTTCTGCAGAATAATCCGATATTGATGGGCATGACGGAGATATATCCGGGGCAGACAATTGTTCTGTCATATGAAAAACCTCTTCTCGGAGAAATTTCGTTAGGCGGTTTTGCGTATACATATATATCCGATGAAAATCTGAGGCGCACACTCCCGTATCTTACGTATCTTTCCGTGTTTTCATACGGACTTAACAGAAACGGAACGCTGATAGTTCCGGATGATGACGAAAGACTTATTATGACGGCCAGAGAATACTCTGCAGTACCTTTGCTTGTGCTGACGTCACTCGATGAAAACGGTGTGTTTTCTTCGGATTTAATAAACAGTATACTGTCCGACGAATCAATATCGGAAACTGTTATAGCAAATGTGATCGATACTGTTAAAAACAAAGGTTACGGCGGCGTAGATATGGACTTTGAATACATCGACGGTAATTTAGCCGACAATTATTCATCTTTCATAGAACGGCTCAAAAACGGATTGGGAGACTCATATGTGATTTTTACCGATCTTGCTCCGAAGACGTCTTCGGATATGACAGGGCTTTTATATGAAGCACATGATTACAAAGGACTCGGCAGGGTATCTGACAAAGTTTTTCTCATGACGTATGAATGGGGATATTCATACGGACCCCCACTTGCGGTTTCACCGGTAAATAACGTCCGCAGGGTAATAGAATATGCTTTAACAGAGATACCGTCAGATAAGATATTTATGGGCATACCTGCTTACGGCTACGACTGGAAACTGCCATATATAAGAGGTGAAACAAAAGCAGATACGATATCAGCGGAGGAAGCGATATCGCTGGCAAGAAACTATGGGGCTGATATCAGATACGACAAAAGCTCCGAAGCTCCGTTCTTTGTATATACGGATCAAAACGGCGAGGAGCATATAGTATGGTTTCAGGATGCCAGGAGCGTTCAGGCACTTTCATACCTTGCGAGGGAGTATTCATTGGACGGAATAACCATATGGAACATAATGAGATTCTTTCCGCAGCTTTGGCTGATTCTGAACGGATTATATGATATCAAAAAAAGCGGCTGAGCCGCATTTTTTATTTGTTGAATCCGATTCCAGGGAAAGATCCGTCGGGCAAGTCTTTCAACGCTTCCACTTCTTTAATGCTTGAATTGATGCGTGAGATGCAATCCTCAACTGCTTTCTTTATGTAGTCGCTGAGACCGTCAGCGGCGTCGGAAGCTGTTTCGGATATGTTTTTCATCATTGAATCCTTTTTGTCGGTGGCATCGCTTACTATTTTTTCCGCTTCATCGTTTGCTTTCTTCAGGATATCATCGGCGGTATTGCTTGCTATTACAAGAACTTCTCCGGCCTTTGTGCAAAGGTTTTCGTATGCCTGTGCGTTCTTTTCGTTTTCAGCAGATCTTTCATTTTCCTCTTTCAAAGCTGCGTTTTCTTCACGAAGTGAACGTATCTCGTTCTCAAGTGCTTCGATACGTTCTTCAGAAGCTTTAGCTATATCCAGCTTCTTCTGCAGTTCGTAAATGGTCATATAATCCTTTTCAGCTTTGGAATTACTGTCTGAGACCAGTTTATCGTATCTGTTCTGGGCATCACGGAGCTCATTGTTGACAGAAAGAACGTAGCTGTTGACGTCCTCTTTATTATAGCCTCTGCCGGCTTTTCTGAATAATTGTGAGCTGCTCATAATTTATCTTCCTTTATGTTTAGTCAGACGTTGATGAGAGATTTCATGAATTCGGAACATTCGGCGATCTCTCGTTCAGCATCTGCTTTTGTCTTTCCGTTTGCCATGAAGTACATTTTCAGTTTGGGCTCTGTGCCGGAGGGACGAACTACCGTTATGCATCCGTCACACACGTAGTAAAGAATATCGGAAGAGGGAAGTCCGGTGGGCTTTGTTTCTCCGCTTATCATATCAGTAATAGTATCGTTTTTATAATCTCTGATGATTTTAACGGATCTGCCGGCGATCTCACGGAGAGGCTTATTTCTGAGAGATTCAGTGATGGAATTCATGATTTGCTTCCCGTCGGGGGAATCAAAATAGAAGCTTTCCGTTTTTTCAAGATAATATCCGTATTTTTTGAAAAGTTCCTCAAGAGCATCGCAGAGCGACATATTCTTTCTGGAATAATATGCCGCCATTTCACATATGAGCAGGGAAGAAACAACGGCATCCTTGTCACGTGCATAGGTTCCCTTAAGATAACCGTAGCTTTCCTCAAATCCGAGAAGGAAAGAGCCGTGACCTGCTTCAAGATGATTCTTTATTACTTCGCCGATGTATTTGAACCCGGTGAGCACGTCAAACATTTCAACGCCGTTTTCCGTGCAGATCTTTTCCGCAAGCGCGGTTGAAACGATCGACTTGACTGCATAAGGCTCGGGCGGCATTGTTCCGCCGTTTTTGTGAGCTGTAATTATATAATCAAGAAGCAATGCGCCCATCTGGTTTCCAGTGATGCAGCGGAACACACCGTCTTTGTCCTTTGCCATAACACCTACACGGTCTGCATCCGGGTCGGTTGCAACGATAAGCTGTGATCCGATTTCTTCTGCGATCTTTTGTCCGAGAACGAAAGCCTCGGGAAATTCGGGATTGGGGAAGTGCACCGTCGGGAAATTACCGTCTGGTATAGCCTGCTCTTCAACGATGGAAAGGTTTTTGAGTCCTGCGGCACGGAGCACATCGGGGACCATTTTGATTCCCGCGCCGTGAAGAGGTGTATATACCACACTGAAATTATCTGCAACTGCGTGAATGGCATCGGCATTGACTCTTTCTGCCAGTACGTTCTCACGGTACTTATCGTCAATTGATGCGGGCATTGTTATTATAAGGTCTTTATTTGCCTTATCGGAGGACGGTACGTCTTCCAGTATGTCAAGTGCGTCAATTGCACTGCTTACGATGTCAGCCTGCGCAGGAGAGATCTGTGCACCGTCTTCCCAATATGCTTTATAGCCGTTGTATTCGCTGGGATTGTGAGAAGCGGTGATATTGATACCTGCGATGCATCCAAGCTCACGGAGTGCAAATGAGAGGCAGGGAGTGGGCCTGAGCTCCGGATATAGATATGCTTTGATACCGTATGCGGACAGTACCTCGGCTGCTCTCATTGAAAATTCCTTGGAATTATTTCTGGAATCGTATGCTATTGCCACGCCTCTCTTTACAGCGTCCTCGCCGTAGGAAATGATGAGCTTTGCTATACCTGCTGTTGCATGTGCAACGGTGTACATATTCATGTACGCCGTACCTGCGGCCATTTTTGCACGGAGGCCGGCAGTACCGAATTTCATATAGCTTCCCATGGCGATCTCTGCAGATTTTTCGTCAAGAGAGAGAAGCTCCTTTTTTGTCTTTTCATCAACCGCAGGACTTTCCGTCCAGCGGCTTATGAGCTTTGCGGTGGTGTCTTCCATTTTCATACCTCTTTATATTCTTCCAAGTATATCATAACTGTGCTGAAGAAACTCTTTGAGAGTTTCGGGTGTCATTCTGCTCTGCGTCAGACAGCACAGATCATATATCTGTTTCGCTATGAGTTTTGCGGTTTCTTCGTCTTTTTCCGACAATGCTTTGACTGTTGCGCAGGAACTGTTAAGTATGAGTGTCGTTTCCTGCGGCATCGGGGGTATGTTTTCTCCCATGCCCGAGTACATTTTCATCAAATCCTCCATTCGTCTGCTGTCTTCGCTGACGTTGAGAACTGCGGGAAGTGAAGTGTCCTTAAGACTTTCAAATTTGATTTCGGTATTTTCGGGGATAACAGCCTTGAATATTTCGGCAACTGCATCGATTTCTTCGTTGCTTTCGCCTTTCATAGAATCTGCGATCTCAGAATCGACACGGCAGAACTTCACTCCGTCCCGAAGAGTTTCTGTCATCTGGGCGAACTGGGTGTCGATGATATGGGGAAACAGTATCACTTCAATGCCTTCGGCTTCAAACATGGAGATATATCCCGCCTGCGCAGTTTTGTTGGTCGCGTAATATACCTTGTTCTCATGCTTTTCTTTGGCATTTTCAAGATATTCGTCAAGCGTTGCGAATTTGCCGTCACATTTTTCGAATATTACGCTTGATGAAACTTTTTCGGTGAATTTTCTGTCACGAAGACAACCGTATTCAACGAAAGTGCGAATATCCGGCCACTGTTTCTCATATGCTTCACGGTCGTTAATAAACATAGAGTTCAGCTTATCAGCGACCTTCTTTGTTATATGGTTCGAGATTTTAGATACGTATCCGCTGTTCTGCAAATAGCTTCTTGATACGTTGAGGGGAAGCTCGGGACAGTCCAGCACTCCCTTGAGCATAAGCAGGTATTCGGGAATGACTTCTTTTATATTATCTGCAACGAATACCTGATTATAATAGAGTTTGACCTGACCTTCAAGGCTTTCGAATTCCGTATTGATCTTGGGAAAATACAGAATCCCTCTGAAGTTCAAAGGATAATCGGCTTTGATGTGGATCCAGAAAAGAGGTTCCTTATAATCGCGGAACACCTTACGGTAAAATTCTTTATAATCTTCGTCAGTGCATTCCGAGGGATTTCTCAACCAAAGAGGAGTTGTATCGTTGACGGGATTTTCCTCGACGTCTTCTTCTTTTTCTCCGTCATTAAAGAATATCTCAACGGGCATGAAAGCACAGTATTTATCAAGAATATCACGAAGCTTTGCGCTGTCAAGATATTCTTCGCCCTCTTCGTTGATATGCATTACGATTGACGTTCCTCTTTCGGGAGCATCGTCGCCGGCATCGCTCATGGTGTACGTTCCGTCATCGGTACAGGTCCACTTAACGGAGGGCGCGCCCGTATACGATGCTGTAAATAGATCGACCTTGTCGCTCACCATGAATGCGGAATAAAAGCCAAGTCCGAAGTGGCCGATGATCCCGTCATCGGAGGAATTTTCACCTTCGTATTTTTCGATGAAGTCAAGAGCTCCGGACAGAGCTATCTGACAGATATACTTCTGTACTTCATCCTCCGTCATGCCGATGCCGTTATCGGTGACTGTGAGAGTTTTTGCATCCTTATCAAGAGTGACCGTGACACGAAAACCTTCATCCGGAATGTCACGTGCGATGTCCTCACCGAGGGATATCAGTCTGCGAAGCTTTGTAACTGCATCGCATGCGTTGGATACTATTTCACGAAGAAATATTTCTTTTTCAGAATATAGCCATTTTTTGATTACGGGGAATATGTGCTCGGTTTGAACGCCGATCCCGCCTTTGATCTCTTTCATTTGTATCTCCTTTAAAACAGATCGTAGTGGATCTTATCAAGTGAATATTTATTTTTTGGTGCATCCTCACGGTGTATCCATTTACCGTTTGTGAAATCGGGTATCGCCACCAAAGATGAGCCTTCGGCAATGGATTTTTCCGAAAGGGGAACGATGCTCATAAGAATCGCGGCATCATATACGTCGATCGGAGGCTCTATGTGATTCTTGACTGAGTATATGAATGCGTTGAAAACGAGCCAGTCCATTCCGTCGTGACCGCCTTTTACGCCGTTCTTTCTGAACTCGGTCCATAGAGGATGCTCGATTTTTTCATCGTCAAGCAAAACACCGAAATTATCGTAATGGTGTGTTTCCTCCGTGATGCCCTCAAGAGCAAGACCGTTTGAAAGACCCCATCCGGGCTCGCACCAGATGCCTTTTGTTCCCTGAAGCACGTTTCCTCTCGAATATGGACGGGGAAGAGTCGTATCATGTGTGAGAGTGATCGTTTCGCCGCCGGAGCATTTGATCATTGTTGTAACGACATCACCCTCTGCGAAATGCATATTTGAGGCATCGTAGTCCTCACCTTTGTTCTGTCGGCACCAGTCATTGATGCCGCAGGACTTTGACGCCATTGAAACAAGAGAAACAAGTCTGTTTCCGCGGTTTATGTTCATTTCCTTCATGATGGGGCCCAGCGGATGCTGAGGGTAAAGCTCTCCGCATCTGTTGAGATAATTGTTGAAGCGGTAATGCCTGTTTTCGCGCCCCTGTGCTATTTCATCACGAAGATCATGCCTGTATCCGCCTTCTGCGTGAACAAGCTCACCGAATTTTCCTTCTTTTACAAGACGGAGCACGGACATTTCAAAACGGCCGTAACAGCAGTTTTCAAGAAACATGACCGGGGTTTTCGTTCTTTCATATGTGTGTACGAGATCCCAGCATTGCTCAACGTTATTTGCTCCTCCGCATTCAATTCCGGGATAGATGCCTCTCTCCATTGCGGCAATCGCAATTTCAACATGGGTTTCCCATGAGGTGCAGATATATACGGCATCCGGATGAAGCGTGTCGAACATCTCTATGTAATCGGTAAATCCCCAGGGCTCATTACCGGTCAGCTCTTTGATCTTTTCTTTTGCACTTTCAACTCTGTCGGTGTACACGTCGCAAACACCGACGATCTCACAGTCCTCGACCTGGCTGAACATTGAAAAGAGGGAAGCGCCTCTTCCGCCGAGCCCGCAAACCGTAAGCTTTACTTTTTCCATGTTTTCACTTCCTTTGAAGGGTTAGTTTAAATTATCTCCTGTAAAGCTGAGGGGAAGAATTTCATCAATTGTATAGGATTTGATTTCATTTCCGTTGGTGAGAATGAGGCGGGAATTTTTGCCGCTGAATTCTCTTATGACCTGACGGCACTCGCCGCAGGGCGGACAGAAATCTTCTATTTCGCCGTTTTTGCCGCCGCAAACCGCTATTGTCACGATCTTTCTGTGACCGTTTTTAACAGCATCCGAAACAGCGCACCTTTCAGCGCAGATACAGCAACCGTATGCGGCATTTTCTATATTACATCCCGTGTAAACCGATCCGTCTTCAGTAATAAGAGCGGCTCCTACATAAAATTCCGAATAAGGGCAGTATGCCTTTTCCATAGCTTCCTGTGCGAGGTTCATCAGTTCATTGTCAGTCATTGTTTTCGTACCTTTCAAGTTTTACGAAGGTCGGTTTGTGGCCGGTATAATCAAGAAACTTTCCGAACATATCGGTGGTCTTTGCTTTAACGCTGCCTGTATTGATGTTGGGATGAAAACAAAGGAACTCATTCTCCGTAAGTTCTTCGTCTATGAGAAGATTGATTTTATGATCTTTATCGTACATAAGGCCCATAATGGTAACGGAGCCCGGAGTGAGGTTGAGAAGCTCCTCCATTTTTTCATAGCTGCCGAACGAAAGACGCGTTGATCCAATCTGGCGGCTGACATCCTTTGTCTTAAATGATTTATCACCGGGCATCAGCAGAAGATAATACGAGGTCTTTGCGGAATTTGTAAGAAACAAATTCTTACAAAGCGCCGTGCCGAGGGCTTTGTCAACATCCTGACAGTCTTCGATTGTCATCGCAGGTGCGTGCTCGGTCCTTTCATAAGGAATATCAAGTTCATCAAGCAGCCGAAATGCATCGATTTCTTTTGTAAGTCTGCCTTCCGGTGAAGGGGCTTTAGTGAATATATCCATTTATGTATTTCCGTGATCCTTATTATATTTGCAGGGTGAAAGGTAAAATTCATGCAAATCTATTACATAGCCTGCATCGGTTTTTGTCAGACCGGATAAAGCCATAACACTTTCGGGCGCGGCATCTTTCGGCACGGTGAGGTTCTTTCCGCCGCACCTTTCAAGAAAGCTCATAACAGTTCTCAACAGAATAATGACCGCTTCGTCAGACTCTGCTCCGGGTTTTACGGCGAGAGAGGAAATTTCGCAGTCTTCTCCGGGTATGAACTGGCATATTCCTATGTAATAATCGATGGATATACCGTCGCTCTTCAGCTCGGATGCCGCAAATGATATTGTGCCGGGTATATATTCGCATCCGATCGAATCGCATATTTCAATTTGCTTTTTGGTTTCTTTAATTGGTTTAATTACAAACATGGTTATGAATTCTTTAATATCCTGATTTCTTCTTCTGTCAGATGGCGCCATTCCCCGCAGGGAAGATCGCCTAAAGCAATACCGCTTTCGCGTACTCTGCGAAGTTTCATGACTTTTAGATCGCATTGTTCACACATTCTGCGTATCTGTCTGTTCCTGCCTTCATAGAGCGTTATATTAAGTTCTGTATATTCACATCCGTCGCGGTCAGTTCCATAAGACACGATTTCAGCATCTATGGGACGCAGTTTATAACCGTCAAGCTCCATAGGTGCTTTAAGAGCATTGATTTCAGCTTTTACCAACTTTCCTTTGATTCTGACGGAGTATTCTTTTGACATATTTCCGGACGGGTGAGTGAGCTTGTTTGCAAGCTCTCCGTCATCGGTGAATATGAGCAGTCCTTCGGAAAACATATCGAGTCTGCCGACGGGATAAACTCTTGATCCGCAATCTGCAACAAGCTCTGCGGCAGTCTTTCTCCCTTTTTCATCCGACATGGTGGTAACGTATCCGACCGGCTTATTAAGCATGATATAGACGTTGCTTTTGCCGTTCTGCTTTATTACTTCGCCATTCCAAGTAATTTCATCTTCGGACGGATCAATTTTATCTCCGAGTGAAGCTACGATACCGTTAACCCGCACGTTTCCGGATAATATTTCTTTCTCGGAAGCCCGCCTGGACATAATACCGCATTCCGTAAAATATTTCTGTAACCTTATTTTTTCCATAGGCACCGCAAATGTTTCATTCTGTACTTTCTAAAGCTTTCAACGTCAGTATAGAGATTGTATCTGATCCTTTTCGGAATATGATTTTGCCAACTGTGTCACCGCATTTTACGGGTGCATAGAGAAACCTCGGACAGACTAATTCCGTTTTGACCGTTTCATCCGACCTCAATGAAAATACTGACGTGTTAATTTCCGTTCCGCAACGAATGAATTCAGTTTCAGCCCCGGTCACCGGTATATCAATGATTATGCCGTTATCTCCCGATAAGCATATTTTTTCGTATTTTGAAAAACCGAAATCGAGAAGCTTTCTGTGATCGTTCCAGTCGTCGGGAGCTGAAAGAGTGACTGCTATCAATTTAAGACCGTCACGTTCTGCGGCGCTGACAAGACATCTTCCGCTTATTCTTGTGAATCCGGTTTTAACTCCGATACACCCTTCATATTCACGCAGGAGTTTGTTATGATTTACGAGGTATCTTTTGCCGTCTTCTGCGGGGATTTCAGCCTTTACGGTTGATACGATCTTTGAAAACGTTTCGTTTCGAAGCGCTTCGGAGGTGATCAAAGCAAGATCGTGCGCAGTCGTATAATGACCTTCATCGTCCAATCCGTGCGGGTTTGTAAAATGAGTATCACGTAAACCAAGCGATGCAGCCTTGCTATTCATCATTCGCGCAAATTCTTCAATACTTCCCGCTGTCGAAACGGCAATTGCAGAGGCGGCGTCGTTAGCGCTTTGGAGCAGAAGGGCATACAATAACTGTTCCAGATTCAGTTTTTCACCGAATTCAAGATATATCGACGACCCTTCTGTGCCGACTGAACGTTCGTCTGCGGTGACTACTTTGTCAAGAACACAATTCTCGATTGCCACCAAAGCGGTCATGATCTTCGTTGTGCTTGCCATAGGCAGTTTTTCGTCGCTGTTCTTTGAAAACAGCACAGTCCCGTCGTCAGCATTTATGAGAATCGCAGAGCGAGCGCTCAGCGATGGCAGATTTTCAGCTTTGGCGCAGACAGCAGAAATATTGATGATCAGTACAAGAAACAGAATGACAGATATTGTTTTTTTCATAGGCATCTCCTTTGATATTAGGTTTAACAAAAGGAGATGCGAATTTACTGTCTGTTATTTCTCTTTTTTCTTAAAAATGTCACGGAGCTTTTCGATAAGCTCGGGAGATCTTTCGATAGCGCCGATGACCTGGGACACTGTATCGGTAGGTTCGGCCTTTTCAGCTATATTCAGCATATCTACCTTGCCGTCGGGAGTGATGACGATGAATGCAATGGGTGTCACGGAGGCACCAGTGCCGCCGCCGCCTCCGAAGTTTTTTCCTGCATTCTCGCCGGATGATGCGCGTTTGCCCTGGTAGTCAAGACCGCCGCTGGCAAATCCTACACTGAGTTTTGAAACGGGTACGATAACCGTACCGTTGGCAGTCTCGATAGGAGTTCCGGTCACGGTGTTTGCATCAAAAGAGGATTTGATACCTTCGATGGATGCACGGATCATTTCAGCCATTTTGTTGTCGCTCATTTTTATTTCCTTTCCTTTGCCGGTGTGATTTGTTTTTGTATTTTTGTGTTGTTAGTTACTGATGAGATCAATGCGCGGAGCAAGTGGAACGTTCTCGTTTTTACGGAAAATGATATGTTAAAATTGTATCCGGATCCGTCAAAAGCAGGGAAGATACCCGCGCAATTTTCTTTAATTGGAGCAAGTCTTGTGTAATTGTCCGCGAATTCAAGAAAACAGGATAATAAAGCGTTAAGTGTTCCGCACGTGATGCAGGTCTTAGCGGCATCTCCGGTATCGACGTAAGCCATAAGCTTTTTTACATTGATCCTCAGGTGATTTCTGAAATCCATCGCAAGCTCTTTCAGACCGATCAGAAGCAGACGAAGGGCTTCCGGATCGTTTGACATTTCCGATACCGATGAAATAAAATCATCAACAGAATTTCCCGTTCGGGTGAATTTTATTTTGTTTCCGGGCTTCTTTGCTTTTTTCTTTTCTTTCTTTTCAAAAACAGTTTCGCTGATTTTGGTGCCTTTCAGCTGCTTTGCGAGTTTTCTGTAATTTTTCTTTTTATCTTTTCCGGGGATAACAGTGATTTTAAATGGACCAACTATGACCTTTAGATCCGTTCCCGCATCGCTGAAAGAGAAGTCGATTCCGAGCGTGAGACAAAGAATCAGCACGATAAGTGCAATGATTCCCAAGAGGATATACAGTGCGATCAATGCCTCACTTCCTTTCGGTAATATAAATTATTCTTCCTCGGGATTTTCTTCGTTTTCGTCGGGTATCACGATCTTTTCCTGGATGCCGCCTGTGGGAACGGCGACCTCGGGGAGATCTGCCAAAGATTCAAGACCGAACACTCTGAGAAAGCCTTCCGTTGTGCGGTAAAGCCTGGGCCTTCCGGGAACGTCAAGACGGCCGCAGGATTCTATAAGATGCTTTTCGGAAAGGCTGTTGATGGCGTACGAGGAATCAACGCCTCTGACCATTTCGATAAATGCTCTTGTTACCGGCTCGTTATATGCGATAATCGCAAGTGTTTCGATCGAGGACTGAGAAAGGTTTCCGCCCCGTTTGATACCGAGTGCCTCTCTGACGTATGTTCCGTATTGTTCTCGTGTGCACAGCTGACAAGAGCCTTCAAACATGAGAAGGATTATTCCTCTCGGCAGTTCGCCGTCGTCGTTGTTATACTGTTCTGCATATTCATGTACGATACGCTTTGCGGCGCCCTTGCTGATTTCAAGTACTGCTGCAAGCTTATCGTATGAAACGGGATATCCTGCGGCGAAGAGAACTGCCTCAATTATTTTCTGACAGTGGCGTACATCGATGTCTTCCGGCGGTGCTTCCTCTTCTACGGGCTCAAAACTGAGCTCTTCCTCCTGAACGGATATTTCCTCTTCCGCTGTAAGCTCTTCTTTTTCGTATAATTCTTCCATGTGTTTATTCATCCTTGATTATTTCGGTAAGTCTCGATATGTCCGCCCCCTGTTCAAGTGAAACCGTCACTCCGGACACGGCATCTATAACGCCTTCCTCGTCAGCATCAGTTCCGTCTTCCTCGAGAACGAGAACGCCGGATTTAAGAAGCTCGAGCATGGCGAGAAACATTGAAACAAGCTCGCCTCTGGAATCCGCGCTTCTGAAGAAGCCTTCAAGTGTAACTTTCTTTCCGCCTTTGAGCCTTTTTGCGAGGTTTTCAACGATAGAGGCAACGGATACACGCTTTTGAATTATAAGGGGTTTGAAGCGCTCACGGGCTTCCTCATCGGTAACCTTGACTTCGCTCATCACTTTTGAGAGAGCCTCTGCCAGAAGAGTTACGCTGTGGTCGTGTACATATGATCTGTCAACGGTTATCTCATCGGTGTCCTTTATCATTCTTGCACCGTATTCACCGAAAAGATCTTTGAGATATACGGACGCTTCTTTTGTTCTCTCATATTCAAGAACCGCTGCGGCAAGTGCCGCTCTCGGGTCTTCCTCATCTTCGCTTTCCCGGGGGAGAAGCATTTTGCTCTTTATCAGCATAAGCTCGCTCGCCATGAGAAGAAAATCGCTGGAAAGCTCGATGTTCCATTCTTCGGCCGCGTTGATGTATTCCATGTATTGCTCACACAGAACTGATATCTGAATATCCTCGATATTCATCTTGTTCTTATGGATCAATGCCAGGCAAAGATCAAGCGGACCTTCGAATTTTTCAAGTTTATAGTTTATCGTTTCCATATTACAGTCCGGGTATTAAAGATATAACGGCATTCATACCGGTGCTTATCCATTGGCTTAAGGTCGAAAGCGGCAGGGAAAGGTAACCGCTCCACAAAAGGACGAGCATTGCGATCATAATGATTCTTTCGTATTTCATCAATCCGAAGTATATTTTGTCGGGAAGAAAGATGAACAGAATTCTCGAGCCGTCAAGAGGCGGTATGGGGATCAGATTGAATACTGCAAGATACAGGTTGAGTATGTGAAAATAGTACAGGAGCAAAGCTATGAGACATACTATGATCTTACCTGTGGTAAGCTCGGACAGAAGAGAAGTGTTGAATCCTACAGCGAGAAAAACTTGTACGTCCGTCGATACGGCTAACATAATTCTCAGCAGGAGAATTGCCGCAAATGACACAATAAGGTTTGATATGGGTCCGGCGAGTGCGGTAAGCGCCATATCCCGTCTGGGCTTTTTGAAATATCTTGTATTAATCGGCACCGGTTTTGCCCAGCCGAAGCCGAAAAGCATCATACAGATCGTGCCGATGGGATCAAGATGCTTTGAAGGATCAAGTGTCAGCCTGCCGAGGCTTTTAGCTGTAGGATCGCCTAATTTTGATGCGATGAAAGCGTGGGCAAGTTCGTGAAACGACAGGGAGAATAGTACGACGATTATCGTAAATACAACGCCCGGCAGAATATCACGAATATCCGCACCGTTTATTAGGCTTCTGATAAGGTCTGATATCATTTAAGGTTATCCTTTCAGTTTATCGAACAGATATCGCATATAACGTTCCAGAGTTCATCGCGTCCGAGCTTTGTTTCCGATGAAAACATGATCTCTTTCAGTGCACCTTCAAAATTACCGAAAGATGAACGAAGAGATTCTTTTGCCGTAGCGTTCAGCTTATCAACTTTTGTATACACGATGATGAACGGGGTACCGGTCTGCGTCAGATAATCAATCATCTGCAGATCGTCATTTGTGGCACCGACTTTACCGTCAATGAGCTGGATAACGCATTTAAGACGGTCGATATTTCCGTTGCCTGTGAAGTAAGCATCGGTAAGTCCGGACCATCGTTTCTTTTCTTCAAGCGTGCGTTTCGCAAATCCGTAACCCGGAAGGTCCGCAAAGAAAAGCTTGTTGTCTACGTTATAGAAATTCACGGTAACGGTTTTTCCGGGCGTACTGCTGACTCTCGCAAGGCTTTTTCTTTGCAGAAGACAGTTGATCAGCGAGCTTTTTCCGACGTTTGAACGGCCGGAAAATGCTACCTGCGGTACGTTATCGGACGGGAATTGATTGGGAAGCCCTGCAGATATTTTCAGGGAACAGTTGTTAAGATTCAGCTTCAAATTCTTGTCCTTTCGTCTCAGAGAGAGGCGGAATTATGTATGATGTTTTCGTGCGGGATCATTTTTTCTGCCGTCTTTTCGCAGTTATCGTACACCGTGGTTGACTTTTTGTCCTTGACGAGTATTTCATCAAGCACTTCCGATGCTCGTCTGCAGGGTATGAACAGCAGGCTTTGACGCACGATGGGATCTATTTCTTCAAGATCCGTTACGTTATCTGCGGGAATGATGACACGCTTGATACCGGCGTTCCATGCTGCTGTCGTTTTTTCACGAAGACCGCCGATGGGAAGAACTCTTCCGGTAAGAGTGAGCTCGCCGGTCATGGCTGTATCGTGGCGCACGGGTGTCCCGGTCAAAGCACTGACCATAGAAGAGAGCATTGTG
>JAZUGU010000041.1:0-10436 GCA_045641325.1 Candidatus Avispirillum sp. | reverse complement strand
GTGTCATTGCGAGGGAGGGCATCGCCCGACCGTGGCAATCTCTACAAACGGTTTAGTCCATCTAATAGAGGTGCCATCAGAGCATTAGCAGAGATTGCCACGCCAGTGTGCGCACTGGCTCCCAATGATCCGCCCGGTGGGCGTGTGGGCAAAGAGCGTTCGTCTGCATACAGAAACGGGGCGTTTCACGCTCCCGTTTCGTTCCGTTTGTATAAAACATCCGTCTGTCAGCGCAAAAACGGTTTAACAGCGAAGCGTCTCCCGCCCGCGGGGGCTTCCCCGCAAACACTAATTTACCTCTCTCCGCTCACATATTGACAAAACGCAACACCTTGTGTATAATAGTACCGTATGACACAACATACCTATCACGAAAACCGGAGATAATTATGGATATAAAGACACTTAAACAAGTGGGAGATGCTTTCCGTCTTCCCGGTAAGATCTATTCATTCAATCTCATCGCCAACGGCAATATCAACGCTACGTTCAAAGTCACATACAAGCAGGGAAAGAGCGTTAAATCCTACATGTTCCAGAGGATAAACACTTTCGTTTTCAAGTCCCCTGCCGATATAATGGAAAATATAGACCGTGTCACCGGCCACATCCGTGAGAAAAATCCGGACGGCATCTCTCTCCATTTCCACCACACGGAATCGGGCGAGAACTACATCATGAATTCGGATAAGGAATTCTGGAGGATCATGAACTTCGTGGATTCCGTCACCTACAACACGGCGGAGGATCTGAAAATAGTCCGCAACACCGGCAAGGCTTTCGGCAAATTCCAGCATCAGCTGGCGGATTTCGATGCCTCCACGCTCCACGAGACCATCCCCGATTTCCACAACACGAAAAAGCGTCTTGAACAGCTCTTCGCCGATGCGGAGGCTGACCCCTGCGGCAGAGCCGAAGAGGTGAAAGAGGAGCTGGACTACATCCGCTCCGTGGCAGAGGAAGCGTCCATGCTCTCCGTCATGTACGAAAACGGTGCTTTCCCGAAGAGAGTTACCCACAACGATACCAAGTCCAACAACGTGCTCTTCCACAAGAAGACGAAGGACGCTCTGCTCGTCATCGACCTTGACACCGTTATGCCCGGCATGGCGATGTACGATTTCGGTGACGGCGTGAGATTCATCGCGTCCACCTCCGTGGAGGATGAGCCGGACCTTGACAGCGTTTCCGTGGACGTTGACAAATTCCGCGCGTTTGCGGAGGGCTTCATCCCTTACGTGAAGGAATCGCTGACGCCCCTTGAGACCGACAACATGGCGCTGGGAGCTTTCAGCGTCACCATTGAGCTTGCGGCGAGATTTTTGGACGACTATCTCACGGGAGACCGGTATTTCAACACCAGATATGAGGGACACAATCTGGTACGCACCCGCTGTCAGCTGAAGCTGGCGCAGGACATGTATGCCAAGAAGGACGAACTGATAAAGATCGTGAAAGAAATATAAAGAAAAATCCCCGCTGACGCGGGGATTTTTCTTTTGGTAAATCAGTGTTTGCGGGGAAGCCCCCGCGGGCGAGAGACGCTTCGCTGCTAAATCGTTTCATCGCTGACAGACGGATGTTTCTTGCAAACGGAACGAAACGGGAGCGTGAAACGCCCCGTTTCTGTAAGCATACAAACGCTCCACACACACGCCCACCGGGCGTGTCATTGCGAGCCAGTGCGCACACTGGCGTGGCAATCTCTGCTAATGCTCTGATGGCACCTCTATTAGATGGACTAAACCGTTTGTAGAGATTGCCACGGTCGGGCGATGCCCTTCCTCGCAATGAGACCGTAGGGGCTTCGCCCCTCGGTGGATGGCGGCTTCGCCGCCAACTACACCATTGGCGAACAGCACGACAAACATTAATTTGCAAAATGAAAAAGCACCTTACGGTGCTTTTCATGCTTTCTTCATCATTCCCGCCCAGAGGCAGATTATCACCTGCACGGGCACGCCGATAAGAAATATCAGCCACAAGTTGAGATGCAGGAACGTGAGATATACCGCCGCGATCAGCGTCCACAAAAGGACGGATACGAAAACGAAGGTGTATTTTTTCTTTCCCCATATGCAGTTCAGCACCAGCGCCACCGCACAGCTGACCGGGGCCGCCCATACGAACGAAAGCCACAGATCGCCGGAAACGCCGAGGATCGACATCAGAACGAACGTCGCCGTTGCGCAAAGCCACACCAGCACCACCGATATGAGCGTGATGAGGAGATGCTTTCTCCCCAGCACCGTGCCCCTCACCATCTCCTTCACCGGGATCTTATGCTCCTCGGAAAGCAGATAATCCACCGTGACACCGTACAGCTTCGCTATATCGTATAGCACGGCGATATCCGGCACGGATGCGCCCGATTCCCACTTGGAAACCGCTTTGTCGGAATAATTGAGCTTTTCCGCAAGTTCAAGCTGTGTGTATCCCGCGCTGCGGCGCAGCTCCGTCATGTTTTTGCCTATTATCCTTCTCAGATCTTCCACGGAAAAGCCCTCCCTTTTCTTTTTTATATATTGTACCACCGCGCGGCGCATTTGTCAAGATTGTGCCTCAAAGCCCTACTGCCACAAGGACTCTACTGTGAGTAGAGAGGCATTTTCAAAACTCTACCGGGCGATTTTTCATCATAGAGATTGAAAACGGCGAAGTAGGGTGACAATAGATACGGGATGTGTTACATTGGTTTCAGAAAAAGAAAGCGAGGTTTTTGAAATGAACAGAAAAACATTGAAAAGATGGATCGCAAGAGGGATCCGCATACTTACGGTGCCGCCTCTCATGTCTCTCATCCTGTTTACGGTGCTGTATATAAGAGGAGGCGTTTTCGGAAGCCCGTGGCAGTATATAATGTCTCTTTTGTTTCTGACGGTACTGCCGCTCTGCGCATATCCCCTGCAGAAGCTTCTCCCCTCCTTCCGCTCGAAGGGCAGGAACGGCGGGCGTACTCTGGCGATGATAATGTCCTGCATCGGGTACGTTCTCAGCATCCTTTATGCGGTGGCATTCAGCGTGGGCAAAAATCTTATGATACTGTTTCTCACCTATCTTATATCGGGAGTGGTCATCCTTATCCTCAACAAAGCGGCGGGTCTCCGTGCCAGCGGCCACGCCTGCGGACTTATGGGCCCGGTGGCGGTACTCGCCTACTTTATGGGCTGGCTTCCTCTTGTCATCGGCGTGCTTCTGTTTGCGCTCACCATGTGGGGCAGTCTGAAGATCCGCCGCCACACCGCATCCCAGTTTATTATCGGCGCCTGCATCCCGGTGATAGTGTTCTTCTCCCTGTGCTGGTTTATTTGAGTTTTAAAGTTTAAGAGGCGGCAGAGCCGTCAACCGCTAAAAAGCACCTCCCCGCAGGGAGGTGCTTTTTATTGTCTGCCGTCAGTCCTCGTATGCCACGGCGTCGTCGAAGAGCTTTTCCACGTCTTCGCCGGGTGCCTTGGTGACAAGAGATACGATAACAGATGCGAGAAGACCTGCGATAAATCCGGGGATGATCTCGTAGATGCCCGTGCCGGAAAGGAACACGAGCCACAGGATATCAACTGCCGCGCCGACAAGGATACCCGCAACGGCGCCGCCGAAGTTAAAGCGTTTCCAGAACAGGGAGAGGAGGATGACGGGGCCGAATGCCGCGCCGAACAGCCCCCATGCGTTGGAAACGAGGCTCATTATCGTGCCCGTGCCGGGGAGAGCGGCGATGAGCACCGCAAATACGGAAATTATGAGGACCACGATCCTGCCCGCCCACAGCATCTGCTTGTCGGTGGCGTTGTTCTTACGGATGATGGGCTTATACACGTCACTCGCAAAGGCGGAGGATGCGGCGAGAAGCTGGCTGTCCGCCGTGCTCATGGATGCCGCAAGGACTGCGGAGAGAAGGATACCGGATACGATGCTGAGCACGGGTCCGTTGAATATCTTTCTCACCATGGTGATGAACACGAGCTCGCCGCCCACGATATCCTCGGAATATCCCATGGTCATTCTGCCGACGATGCCTATAACAGCCGCGAACAGAACGATGATGACCGTCCAGCTGATACCGATCTTAGCGGATTTTTTCAGCTCCTTCTGGGATTTCAGCGACATGAAGCGGATGATGATGTGGGGCATGCCGAAGTAGCCCAGGCCCCAGCCCATGCCGGATACGATATCCTTCCAGCTTCCGAAAGCGTTCCAGAAGCCGGTAGTCTCCTCGCCTATCTGCTTTACGGATACGAAGGATGCGGGATCAAGAATGAAGTATGCGAATATGGGGGCGAGAAGCATAGCTCCCAGGATTATCAGACCCTGGAAAAAGTCTGTCCAGCACACCGCGGAATAACCGCCGAGAAAGGTATATCCTATGATAATAGCCGCAGCTACACACATAACGATTATCGCCGCGGTGGTGCCGGACGTAATACCGAACACGGTATTGAAAAGGTTTCCGCACGCCTTGATGCTGGATGCGGCATAAACCGTATACGCCACAAGGAATACAACGGCGCATATCACCCGCAGAGCGGGGGATGCGGAACGGAATCTGTTGGTGAGGTACTGGGGGATGGTGATGGAGTCATCCGCCACGATGGAGAAGCGACGCAGTCTGGGTGCGAGGAAGATCCAGCTGAGGGTGTATCCGATGGCAAGACCTGCGGATACCCACACCTGACCGAGGCCCAGAGCATATATGGAGGTGGGAAGGCCCATGAGCACCCATGCGCTCATATCGGAGGCTCCGGCTGACAGCGCCGTTACCCACGCGCCCATTTTTCTGTCGCCCAGGAAGTACGTTTTTTCTCCGCCGTTCTTATCGCGGAAGAAGAAATACACGCCGATTCCCAGCATGAACAAGAGATATATTACGAATACTACGGTTTCCTGTATATTCATTTTTTTCTCCTTTTTATTAAAGATGCGGAGATTATACCATAATAAAAAACAGAATGCAATACAGAACGCAGTCTGTACGAAAAAATAAAATTCTGCCCGCATCCCTTGATTTCAAAGGAATAATCGGGCAGAATCCATACAAGAACGATATAAATACTTTTTTAAGACTTTTTGAAAAATCCGGAAAGAAACATGGGCATGACCTCACTTCCGTAGTCACGGAGGGAATAATTTTCCCCGGAAAGGCACCAGTCGTAGATGAGTCCGCGCTCGCACATGGCGTAATATCTGACGATATCGCCTGCGGTCATCTTGTCCGATATCTCGCCTTTTTTCTGTCCTTCCGAGATGATACGGCGCAGGAGCTTATAGTACACTCTGTTATGATCAAGGAGCTGTTTTGGCCCTTTGGTCACCAGCTGTGTGGAATAGAGCCTGGTGAGAAGGTCGGGGTCGATGGAGTTCTCTATCATGGAGAAAAGTTCACGGTTCAGAAACAGCAGCACGGAAAAGCTGTCCCCGGACATCTCTTCCCTTTCGGTCAGCTCCAGATATTTTTCGTCAAAGAGGTCGGCAAGAGAGCCGAGAAGCGCATCCTTGCCCTCGAAATAATGGTAGAAAGATCCCTTCGAGGTCCCGGATTCGTCTATGATCTCCTCGACGGTGGTATCCTCATAGCCCTGCTCGTAAAAGAGCTTCCATGCCGCGGATACTATCTTCGCCTTGGTGTTTCTTCCGTTGTTTTTCATATTATTTGTTTCCGTTCAGATAATCGTCGATAGCGGCGGCGGCGGTTTTTCCGGCGCCCATGGCGAGGATCACGGTCGCGGCGCCGGTAACGGCATCGCCTCCGGCGAAAACGCCCTCTCTGGAGGTAGCTCCGGTCTCTTCGTTTACCACGATACCGCCTCTGCGGTTGACCTCAAGACCCTCGGTGGTGGACTTGATAAGGGGGTTGGGCGACGTGCCCAGCGCCATGATAACGCAGTCCACGTCCATTTCGAATTCGCTTCCGGGAATCGGGACGGGGCGGCGTCTGCCTCTCTCATCGGGCTCGCCAAGCTCCATTTTTATGCACTTTATTCCCGTAACGCATCCGTTTTTCGGATCACGTCTGTCATCGGGATTATTATATCCGAGGATCTCCACGGGATTGGTGAGAAGATCGAACTGGATCCCCTCCTCCATTGCGTGCTCAACCTCTTCACGTCTTGCGGGGAGCTCCGCCATGGAACGGCGGTATACGATATAAACCTTTTCGGCGCCCAGGCGGAGTGCCGTTCTCGCGGCGTCCATGGCAACGTTTCCGCCGCCGACGACTGCCACTCTCTTTGCATGCATAACGGGGGTATCCGAGCCCTCGCGGTATGCCTTCATCAGGTTATTTCTGGTCAAAAACTCATTTGCGGAATATACTCCCTTAAGGCTCTCGCCGGGAATATTCATGAACATGGGGAGGCCTGCGCCGCTGCCGATAAACACGGCCTCGAAGCCCATATCGAAAAGCTCGTCCACGGTGACGGTCTTACCGATGACCACGTTGGTTTCGATCTTCACTCCCAGAGCTTTCAGGGTATCGACCTCTTTTTTCACTATCGCCTTGGGAAGACGGAATTCGGGGATACCGTACACGAGAACGCCGCCCGCCGTATGGAGAGCCTCGAACACGGTGACGTCGTATCCTCTTTTGGCAAGAGAGCCGGCGCAGGTAAGGCCGGAGGGGCCGGAGCCGACTACCGCCGCCCTGTGGCCGTTGGACGCGGGCTTTTTCACGCTGCCGTCGCTGTGGTCGTTATGCCAGTCGGCAACGAATCTTTCAAGTCTGCCGATGCCTACGGGCTCGCCCTTGATGCCTCTGACGCACTTTGCCTCGCACTGACTTTCCTGGGGGCACACTCTTCCGCATACCGCGGGAAGGCTTGACGCCTTTGTGATTATCTCGTAAGCTCCCTCAAAATCGCCCTCACGGACCTTTTCGATGAAAGCGGGGATATGTATGTTCACGGGGCATCCCGAAACGCAGGGCATATTCTTGCAGTTAAGGCATCTTGCCGCCTCGTCAAGGGCGGTCTCCTCCGAATAACCGAGCGCCACTTCACGGAAGTTGCGGGCACGGACCAGGGGCTCCTGGGAGGGCATGGGATTCTTTTTGGGATTCATGTTTGCCATTTCAGTTTGCCTCCTTTTTGAAGAGATTGCACGCTTCGTCTCTGGCATGGGCTTCGAAATCACGGTACATGGTGCCTCTCTGTGCCGCCTCGTCGAAATCTACCAGATATCCGTCAAAATCGGGGCCGTCCACACAGGCGAACCTGGTCACGCCGCCGACAGTCAGGCGGCATCCGCCGCACATTCCCGTACCGTCTATCATTATGGGGTTCATGGATACGGTGACTTTCGTGCCATAGGGACGCGCCGTTTCCACAACGAATTTCATCATCAT
Organism: Candidatus Avispirillum sp.; assembly: GCA_045641325.1. Lineage (GTDB taxonomy): Bacteria > Bacillota > Clostridia > Oscillospirales > CAG-272 > Avispirillum. Next base: position 3,103 of record JAZUGU010000041.1, on the reverse strand, counting down.
GAGGGGGCCGATGGTGATTATCTCATCGTAATTCTCCCCTGCCTCAAGCGCTTCCTTTTCGGGAAGTGTGACCACGCCCTGCCGTCCCGCAGAGCCGTCATCGGTCATTATGGTATATCTGTCGGACACTTTTCTGAATTCGTCCTCAAGAATGAGAAGATCACGGTTTCTGAAACCGACAATGGTATGTACCTCGGCACCCGCCTCGTGGAGAGCCTCGGCTATGGGAAGTGCTATGGCACAGCCGACGCCGCCGCCGATGACCAGCACCTTGCGAAGTCCTTCAAGCTCCGTGGGCTTGCCCAGAGGGCCTACGAAATCCTCGATATAATCGCCCTCGTTCTTCCCGTTCAGCTTTATGGTGGTGGCACCCACTACCTGGAAAATGATGCGCACCCATCCGGCCTCTCTGTCGTAGCCTGCGATGGTCAGCGGGATCCTTTCGCCATCTTCGTCCACACGCAGGATGATAAACTGTCCGGCAAGCGCTTTTTTTGCCACCAGAGGTGCTTCCACGTCCATCAGCGTGACCGTGGGATTCAGTTCTTTTTTGTTTACTATTCTGTACATAGCCATATCTCCCATAATACTAATACAAGTATTTTAACACAAAGAATATCCCGTGTCTACAATTTTCGAAAAAAAGCGGATAATCTGTGTTGAAACGGCAGCGCTCTTATGGTATAATTTCCATATACGGTCTCACGAAAGGATCATTATGGGCAAGAAGAAGAAATACGGCTCTTTCGGAAAACGGCGCGGCAAGCTGAAGATCACTCTCACGGTGGTCCTTGCGGCACTTCTTTTTCTGTGCCTTTATTTCTTCGTATTCGAGGCGCTCCGCCCGAAGGTGGAAAACGGCACCTGCGAATTCCATTTCATCGACGTGGGACAGGGCGACTGCACCATGTTCATTTCGGAGAACGACTGCGTGGTCATAGATGCCGGCCCCCGCGCCTGCGAAAAAACCACTCTCGGGTATATTCATGCATATACCGACAATATCGACTATCTCATCCTCACCCACCCGGATGAGGATCACATAGGCGGCGCCGCCTGCCTTATAAACGGTATCCGTGTCAAAAACGTGATAATGACTGATGCCGTGAAGGATACCTACGTTTTCGACACTCTTCTCGACGCGCTTGAGAAAAGGACCGTGAACCTCATAAAAGCGGAGCCCGGCGCAAAGTTCGATGTCGGTGACATCGGCTTCACCGTTCTCGCCCCCATCGGCGAGTTCAGCGACTACAACAATTACAGCATCGTCACAAAGGTGGAATACGGCGAAAGCTCCGTCATCGTCACGGGAGACGCGGAAACGGAATGTGAGACCGCAATGATGAAAAAGTACGGCTCAACCCTTTGCTCCGACGTGCTGAAGCTGGCTCACCACGGCTCGTCCACCTCCACCGGAGAGGAATTTTTCCGCACGGTATCTCCCGAGTTCGCCGTCATCTCCTGCGGGAAGGACAACTCTTACGGTCATCCGCACCGCGAGACTCTGGAGCTTCTGAAAAAATACGGGGTGGAATATTACCGCACCGACAAAGAGGGAACGGTTATCCTCGTTTCCGACGGAAAAACAGTTAAACATAAGTAATTTGTGCATATATTTGCAATAATTTTGTAAAAAAATCTTTACAAACAGGTTTTCTTGTGATATTATCTTTATTATCCTAAAATATAAGGAGAAATTATGGAAAACAAACTTACCAAAAAGTACGGTCTGTTTACCGCTATCTGCATGGTAGTCGGAATCGTTGTAGGTTCCGGTGTCTTCTTCAAGGCGCAGAACGTGCTCAATACCACAAACGGCGACATGCCTCTCGGTATCATGGCATGGATACTGGGCGGTATCGCAATGCTCATCTGCATTCTGAACTTTGCAACACTTTCCGGTCACTTTGAGAAGTGTAACGGCCTCGTTGACTACGCCGAGGAGACCGTGGGCAAGAAATATGCCTATTTCGTAGCGTGGTTCTCTACATTTATTTATTATCCCGGCATGACCTCCGCTCTCGCATGGGTATCCGCCCGCTACACCGTCGTTCTTTTCGGCGGCGACATCACCGGCGGCCTCTGCATGACGCTCGGATGCTTCTATCTGTGCGCATCCTACGCTGTCAACGCACTTTCTCCCAAGCTTGCGGGCAAATTCCAGGTAAGCACCACCGTCATCAAGTTCATTCCCCTGCTGGTAATGGCTATCGGCGGCATCATCTTCGGTCTTGCAAATGGCAATACTCAGGCGGCATTCCAGACATTCGGCGCTGCGGCTTCCACCGAGGGCGGCTCTATGAACGCTCTGTTCGCATCCGTCGTTGCTACCTCCTTCGCATATGAAGGCTGGATCATTGCGACCTCCATCAACTCCGAGATCAAGAACTCCAAGAAAAATCTTCCCATCGCTCTTTCCGTGGGCGGTGTGGTAATCATCCTGATCTACGTTATCTACTACATCGGCATCGCAGGCGCCGTTGACATCCCCACCCTTCAGGCTGAGGGCGCGAATGCAGCGTTTGAGAACATGTTCGGTGCTGTCGGCGGCAAGATCATCAGCGCGCTGATCGTCATTTCCTGCCTCGGCACTCTGAACGGTCTTATGGTAGCTTCCACCCGCGGCATGTACTCCATCGCAGTACGTAACCAGGGTCCCGAGCCCGAGACCTTCGCACAGGTCGACCCCAAGACCAATATGCCCGGCAACGCGGCTGTTATCGGTCTCGTGATCACCGCAGCATGGCTGTTCTTCTTCTTCGGTTCAAACCTGCACACCACGAATATCTTCGGTGTGTTCGGCTTTGACTCCTCCGAGCTTCCCATCATCACCATTTATGCATTCTACATTCCGATCTTCATCATGTTCATAAAGAAGAAGCGCAACTCCCTTGACGAGAACGGCAAGAGGCATATCTTCAAGCACATCGTGATGCCCGTATTCGCCATCATCGCTTCCGCGTTTATGGTATTTGCCGCACTTTATTCACACGGCATCACTCCTTACCTCACCTCCAAGGCAAACGGCACTTTCTCCTGCCCCGTTCTCTTCTATCTGATAATCTTCGCTGTATTCCTTATCGTTGGTTCATTCTTCTACAAG
>JAZUGU010000040.1:0-17764 GCA_045641325.1 Candidatus Avispirillum sp. | reverse complement strand
GCTGACACGTCTTTCAACTGCGCCTTTGGTAGAGTCAAGATACTGACTGAACTCCGGATCTTCTCCAAGATCACCCGAAAGAAGCTTACCAATCCATTCCTCACCCTTCTTGGAATATACAAGATGGGCAAACTGACTTTGTTGCTCGGTAAATTCCGTAATACTGATAAGGTCCTCGGGAATGATATCCGCACGGGATATGCGAACACGGGCAATGCCGTTTCCGTCTTCAATCTGCTTTGGCGTGAGGTAAAAATACGGTTCGACAAGCTCTTTTGCCTCTGCGGGTGAATAGGATTCTGCAATCTCACGTATTCCGCCGCGGCCGCCGGACTTCTTGTGCCAGTCGAGAAATTCATCGTGAGGGTCAACAGCAAACATACTTACTTTCTGACCTTTACCTGTATCATGCACTTTTTTGTTGTGCTTGAACATGGAATCAATTAGCACCATCATCGTGTTGCTCTTACCGCATCCGGTTCGTCCGAAAATAGCAATATGGTGAGAAATCGCAAACGGTGGAATATAAACCGGTACGCCCAAAAGCGGATGCTCACCGGCAAGCAGGTTGCCGATGCAGATTCCTTCGCTGCCAAGCTGGGATTCCAGCAGAATCTTAATTGCTCCGCTGTTGCTTTCGTTGATCAGATACACATCCGACAGATGATCCGGCAGTCTGCGCGGACGATAAAACTGCCACTTATCATCTTCCTCCTCTGCATAACCGAGCATAGAGCCGTGAAGCTCTATCAGTTTTTCGTCATTCAGGTCGTTGGACATATACGAATCGGGCATGGTAAGTTTGTTTCTTGCTACGTCACCAAGGTTGATGGTGCGGTTCATAACGTTAGCATAGTCGGAAACACGGAAAATATAGAAACGTTTATGTCCGCGTTCCGAGGGCATAACAAAGAGGTCGCCAACTGCAACGTCCTTGTTTTTAGCAATTACTGTGAGCTGATTTGTATCACTTTGTGCGAGAACACCAAACTTCTCACCGAGCATACTAATAATATCCTGCATGATAGTTCCTCCTTATTTATGCCCAGTCAATATACTGGGATCTGTGAAGTTCTTTCGTTTAAGACCTGCTTTTACTGCTTCGTCTATAATCTGATTTCTCATGGCAATACGTTCATCGCATGTCATACTTGCCATATCATGACATGCCTTGATGGGGTAAGGATAGCCGTAACATCTCTGATCGTGAGATGCAAAGTCCAGATCACGGAACAGTTGAATTTCCCGACGCTGCTGTTCATCCTTATCTTCAGAGAAAATATTCTGCTGCCAGTATTTCAGACTCATATCAAGCCGCATTGGCAATGTTGTGTTGTGAAGCTTAAAGATATAGCTGACTGCGCCAACCGGGGGAATGGTTCTCGATCCCAAGAACGAAGGTTTATTGTCTCCGGTTGCTTTAGAAGGGATTCGTACAAACCAATGTTCTCGGCTCGGTACTGTTTTTGCAATCTCGTCTTCGATTAGATCCATATGGGGCATATTATGCGACTTGGATAATGCAAGATAAGTAAAGCCGTTTTCTCTTGCATACTCGCAGGCGTACCTCTTTGCAATCTCAAAAAACAGTGTGCGTTTCGCAGTCACCATCGGAAGAGCAAGTGTTGTATCTTCAAGGATATAAATCGGTTTATCAGGTTTGCCGCTTTTTTTGATACTTTTCATTAATCTCACGAGTGCTCCAACCTCTGCAGTTGTGTACATCTGAATAGAAATGTTGTTGGCATCATGAGATTCCGGCAAGATCAGCGTATCTATCAGGTCTTCCGGTGACGATACGCTTTTCCCACGTTTTTTTGCAAGTTCAAAATAATCCGATTTTTGACAGATGTTCTCAAGTGTATCGTCAACGAGATTTGCGAAAGCATTTAAGAATTGTGAACGTGCTTTTGCCTTATCTTCCGGTAACCATAGAAAATCTACCACATCGTCTGCAGATACCGGAATTTCTGTCAGGGGGCCTTCAGATGCCTCATACAGTCTCGACATTGCTGTTACTAAATACACTACGGAGTCTCCATATGCCACGCAAGGGAAATCTCCGGAACCATCCGCACCGGCAATAAGATATTCATGATCCGGTCGTACACAGTGGTCAAACGCGACTACATGCTTTGTCAACTCTGAGATCTCATCTTCTGCTGTGGTATCATTCAGATTCCATGTGTGGATGTCGTCGACGACGTATTTAATTTTATCAATGACGTCGGGACGAAAATGAATATCAAAATGCATATATTCTCACCTCTCAATCGTCGGGGTATAATTCCTTAAGCATCTTGTAAAATACGTATGTGTTGTGAAATCCGCGCCTGCGGTTTCTGTTGTTTCCACGGAATATTATTACGTCGATTCCAACATTTCTACAAATATCGCATCCGCATTTCTTCCATGGTTTATCTTCAAGTACTCTGCGATATAGTTGCGCATGCTTTTCTCTATCATCGCCAATGAGCGCATCATATTCTAACACAGGTTTCAAGGTATCCTCAACAGAAAGCATACCTGCGTCGAAGTCTCTTAATGCTCTCATGGCGGATTTTTCAAGTTTCTGAATCTGCTCAAGGGTACCGCGTCCCTCTGAAATCATCGTTTTTACTCTTTTTCCGTGATCAGTCGCAGGAGGAACACGAATTGCTGCGTATTTGCTTCCGTCAGGCATAAAGAAATTACTATCAGAACCTAACCAAGCTCGTCTCAAATGACTGGCGGAGTCCATCGCCGACACTCCCAACTGCCTAAATGCCTGAAGAGCATCAGGCCTAGCAATGCCAAACAAATGCAGTTGTAAATAATCGGGAATCAAAGTCTTGCATGCTTTTAGTATCTCAATAATGTCTTTTGTATTGGTTCTTACCAGTCCGCCAAGGCATATATGCTGATATCCCATTTCTATCAAGGCAGCAACAGAATCTCTGTATGAAGCAGGATCCCATCCCTGTGCTACCCCTGACGGAAGAAAGGAGTAATTACCGGTTTTGTACTCACGAATGAAGTCTTCAGCGTTCTTGCGGGTTAATTTGTACCGTCTCTCTCTTTCGGTAAGGTCAGTAGCATATTTACCTACAATGAGGTGATCTATTGAAACGCCGATATCAAACCCTAACTTCTGGTAATAATCAAGTATTTCTTTCGTTTCAAATGGCGGTACTTCTTTATCAACATATCCAAAGGCGCCGCAATCTCCCATGATGGGACGTCCGTTGTCAAAACGAATGAATTTATGTACCCCCATTTCTTCTATGCGTGTCTTCTTCGTTTTGTTTTGCTCAATTATTACTTTTGAAATCAAAACGCCATCATAGTTCGGAGTATCATAAATCTCATGAGCATAAACATCATGAGAATAGGGATCTCTACCTTCAGCAGTTTGATCAGTTATAAAATTATAGTCCGGGTCCACACGATCATCCCATTCTGGAATGAAGTATTTCATATGAGGAGTATAGTTTTTGGCATATTCGTCACGAGGCAGATAGAAATCTATTTTCTTCTTTGATGTTTTTTTCTTAACCTTTTCTTTCGGATACTCTTCTTCGGGGAAAAGCGAGAGTTGATGTTCTTGAGTTTCGGGAACACTTATCCTGCGGTGCTTTGCAAGCAAATCACGTGTGCAATCGGGATTCGTATATATCTTCTCGAAAAGTGTCGCGTCTTCTTGCACTGCATCCTGCGCTAAAAGTTTGAACAGATATCCTTTCAGTCCGACAAGACCGTAACTAAACGATTTTGCATCTTCCTGCCCAACCTCCACGAAGTAATACGGTTTGCTATCAGGTATCATCTTTCTGCTCGTTCCACTGGCAAAGAAAACGAGTTTCTGGTCTGATTTCGCATTCTCAAAAGGCAATTCGACGGCCTTCAGATATTTATCACCGAGCAAGAACAGTACAAGATCATATTTCTGGACAAGCGCGTCGAGAGCTTTGTGGATACCGAGTTTATGACTCCACTCTGTTATCTCACGTCTGTTCATCGTATTGAAGGTCACCTCATAAGGAACAACTTCTTTATTCTCGCTGATCAGTCCGTACCCGGCAGAAACGATATATAGATCAACAACATCATGACCGAATTTCTCACGAAGGATTTCAATACCTTCCATTAAGCGCTGATGCTGCATGCCGGTGTAGATCTTTCCTGCAGTGGTTTTGTACGCAGCAAGTTCCGCTTCACGCAGGGAAAGTGTCTCAGCGTTTTCAAAATCAGCTTGGATCAGTTGATTTTCAGGCGAATAGAGTTTTTCACCGGTACATGATGTGATAATAAGAATATTCATAATACTTCCTCGGTTAATCTAATAGACATATGTTGGACTATTGTTTTAGTAAATAAATTTTTTACACTGGGTCTTTGCTCAATGATATCATATTATTGCACTTTTGATCATCGTTGAAGTAATTGGTACAGCCATAAAAAACATTCCCGTTTTTCGGGTTCATTTTTACAATCATATATCCGTCTTTGCATTTCGGACATTTGAAAATATCATGTTTATGCACTTTGTCATTGGTCATAAAGTCACACACTTCAACGTCATTAGTACAAATCCAAAGACTGAGTCCATAATTTTTATTAAATTCATATTTCAACGGAAAACCGCAAACTGGACACCGAAGGTTGAAAAGATCAACGACCTCCATGTTAATGTTTTCATCATGTGGCAGATGATAATCTTTGATCAGCTCCACGAGAAAACGTGATGGTCTGTTCTTGGGTGTTGCTATGTATACTCGATTTTTTGTTCGAGTCATGGCAACATAGAACAAACGCCGTTCTTCGGCGAATGGCATGCTCTTATCTTCAAACGTTACCAGCTTGATAATTGGGTCATCCTCTATTTGACACGGAAAACCGAATTTTCCTTCGAACATATTAATAAGAATCACATTATCATATCCGAGTCCTTTGGAGCTGTGGGCAGTCATGAATGTTATGTTAGCATTCGGATACTTTTTACATGACACTTTGTTATTTGGCATCTCACTGAATTCACCGGTATTGTAAAGCTTGTACATGTCATAATTGTACCGGCCGATCAGAAGAATAGAGGATTTCTCGCCGAATTCTTCAATTATCTTTCCGATAATGTTCTCGAGCAAATCTGCAAGTGCTTTCATCGGTTTAACGCTATCATCAAACGGTTCGATCACGATGGGATTTTCGAGGTGCTTTGGCGATATTAATTGTTTGCGAATCTGCGAGGAGTTCTTCTGAACAAATCCGCCGGCTATGTCTATTAGCTCCTGTGAATTGCGGTATGTGTGCGTGATTTTCAGCTCAGTCCCGGCACCCATCAATTCAAGGAATCGGGTGAACAAGGATATATCCGATCCGGAAAATGCATAGATTGACTGCCAGTCGTCGCCGACTGCTACAACCTTTGCTTTTGTGATTTCTGAAAGGCGCTTAGTCAAATTGAATCTCTGACGGGCGATATCCTGAAACTCATCAATGATTACATATTTATACGGGAGTTCGATGTGTTGACGCTCAATTTCCTGCAGATAGAAATGTGCGTCATTAATCATATCGGCAAAGTCGATCTGATTGTTCTGCTTCAACGTTTCCTGATAGTGATGATAAACCTGCTCCGCTATGTCGAGAAACAAAAGTGTGCGCGGATTATCTGTCTTTTTCCGCAGAATTTCGAACCCACCTTCGTCGTATCCGGATGTTTTATATTGCTCGATAAAGTTCATCATGAAATAGATGAGTCTATAGATATACTTGTCTTTTCCGGTCTCGGTGATTTTCTTGTATACTTCGGTCAAATCGCGGGGCTTCATTACAAAGCCCTCTTTTTCGAGCGCTTCATACAAGTGCTCCATCAGTGGGCGACGATCGCTGTAAAGAGACCATGTTTCAATTAGTGTCGTTTTATGCGCGGAATGAAGCGCGCGTTTGTCGGAAATAGCCTTTTTATACTTTGCGATCTGCTGCGGAGTGAAGACGTTGCTGTATCCGCTTTCTGTCAGAGCATAATGCTCAAGCCAAGCAGTGTGTTCTCCTTGTGTTATGCAAAAATCAGGAGTATATTTTTTGTTTTTGGACGGTGATTCATACGGATACACCTTTTCGTATTCATAATCGAGTCCGTTGAGATACAGGAAATTTGCGACCTGTACTTCTTGCACCGAACGAAGATATTCACCGGTAATGGTTTTTACACGTTTGGTACGCTGTTGCTCAACTTTACGGACATATTCACCGAGCCCGCTTTTCAGTGTTTCATAGTCCTGTGCCGCTTTATACAGATGATATTGATTCAGGTTATCGAACTTAAACACGTCCTCGGACAAGTCAAAATAATATCCGAGGAACAAGACCAGATTACGCATCAACGGTTTGTTATTGAAAATTGCCTTTTCAAGCATATCAAAAATAATCTGATATGACGAGAAATTAATTTCCGGCGGGTCTACGGAAAAGCGTTTTACGATTTCAAACGCGAAAGCATGAAAGGTGCAGATCTTAGCGGGAATTTTCAGCCCTTTATTGATTCGTTCACGGAGCTCTCCGATAGCTTTATTTGTATAAGAAATAACGATGATTTCTTCCGGTTGAACACCCTTCTTCTCTACGAGGTATTTTACCTTCGCGGCCATCGTGGTTGTTTTTCCTGCTCCGGCACCGGCAACAAGCAGGCAATAATCGTCGTCTGTTATGACTGCACGGCGCTGCTCATCATCCAGTTTTATGCCAGGATCAATATCTTTAAGAATATTATCAAAATAGTCTTTTTCTCGCTCTAACGTTCTTTCCACATAGTTAGTATTGTGTACCGTAATGTCATCGTTCAAAGTGTGCATTTTGCGCAAAAAGGATTGCAGTGCTTCTATATCAACGTGAAAAGAGGAAGCATTGTTGCATACATACTGAAAAATCATTTTGTTTTTCAGTGTTTTATAATATATTCCGTATGTATTATGCAATTGATCGGCATCTCTGTGGGAGATGTAATGGCAAGAACTGAACTGTTCACAGTAATCCTGGTCGAACGAAATCAATATATTTCCGAGATTTTTGTAATCGATTTCTGCTTTCTCTTTCTTTTCAGTTGCAGGAATAAAATATGCATGGGGGAGACCGCAATTAGGACATGAATCGGCTTTTTCGGATATTTCCTTACCACATTCCGGACATTTAATCAGTGCCACGATCTCACCTCAATCCTACAAAATAATATAATATTTCATTAAATAGTATATCACATTACTTGTCGAATTAAAAGAGTTAACTAAAAAATAATTCACTTTGCACTTTTCCGTGACTTCCTGTGCCCATTGATGCATTTTCAAGGTTCGAGCCCCACCAGTATAAAAGGTTTTTAGCGAAAAACACTTCATAAAGTACACTTTTTCATTTTCCTTGATTTGACGGGCTTTTTGAGGTTCGAGCCCCACTACTCGTATCTTTTTGTAGTGTTTTGCGGCGCAAAACACGCCATAAAGTACGGGGCGTTTTTTCGCCTTTTTTCGATAAAAAAAGAGCTCTGCGGCAGTCTGGTAGACTATCGAAGAGCTCGGAAGTGCTTATTTTGCCTGATTTTGCCCGAAAAACGCCCAAAATGCGTGAAAAAACGCACATTTCCATGGTACACAAATGTGCCTTTTATTATGGTTGCGGGGGCGGGATTTGAACCACACGGCCCCCGGGTTATGAGCCCGACGACCTACCAGACTGCTCTACCCCGCGATATGAAATTTCCTTAATGGTGCCGGAGACCGGGCTTGAACCGGTACGGGTATTTCTACCCATTGGATTTTAAGTCCAAGGCGTCTGCCAATTCCGCCACTCCGGCACATTGGCTACGCATCTGCCCGATGCACCTTTCCTTAAGGCTTATGTATTATATCATCATTCTTCCGCTATGTCAACCCTTTTCCCGAAAAATCTTTTCGACACATTTTGCGCTGTCCGATTTCCGGTACGTCATTCCTCAGACCTGCATATCTTTTCCAGATGATTTTCCAATGCTTCCGTCTGGCTTTTCGGATAATACAGCAATTCAAAAAGAGAGACCGCGGTAAGGGAAACCGAGATCAGTATTTTTTCTGTTTGGAACGCATGGAGAAGCACTGTATCGCACACTCCCGAGAAGAGCAGGGTAACACCGGCAAGGCACATCAGGCACATGGGTATCAAAAACATGGGCCGGTGACCTATACGGTAAGCTACCGTCACCTTTCCGTCATTCCCGACGGAGTATTTTCCGAAGAGAAATTCATTTTCAAGAAGGTCTTTGTTAAGCACCGCAAAAGAACGCCGTGCGAACCAAAATCTGTTTTTCCGGACTTTTGCCGCAAACATGCCGGAAAGCTCATAGCCTCTTACGGTCGTTCTGTACGGCGCGCAAAATTTATCCATCCGCAGAAGAAACTGTTTTTCATCAAGCTCCGTCGCAATGATTTTCTTTCTGATCGTTTTGAGCATAGTGCCTCCCGATGAAAATTACAAGCTGTAACGATTATACATCAAAAGGACGTAAAATGCAATCCTTTTCAAATGACGGCTGACTGTTTACAAACGGCAAATATATGATATAATCAAATCAGTTACACGATGCTGATATAAAAAAGGAAACGATATGAAAGCACAGTACATATGCAGAGTATCATACGACGGGGGACTCCCGGGGGATTCGTATCTTCTCGGTCTTCCCGTTGTCAGATGTCTTGAGGAAAACGATATTGAATTCGAAAAGCCGGTTTCCGTATTTGTGGGTGAAAACGGCTCGGGCAAGTCAACTTTGCTTGAGGCGATAGCGGTAGCGTTCGGCTTCAATGCCGAGGGCGGCACGAAAAATTTCCGCTTTTCCACCAACGAGACCCACTCGGAGCTGTACCGTCATCTGCGGCTGTCAAAACGGGGCTATGAGAAAAACGGTTTCTTTCTCCGCGCGGAAAGCATATACAACATGGCAACGGACATTGACAGGATGGATTCGGAGCCGTCGTTTTCACCGCCCGTGATAAACTCCTACGGAGGCGTGTCGCTCCACGAGCAGTCCCACGGTGAAAGCTTTTTGTCCATAGTGCAGAACCGTTTCGGCGGCAGCGGGATATATATCCTCGATGAGCCGGAGGCGGCGCTTTCTCCCATGAGGATACTCACGCTGATGACGGAGATCGACCGCCTTGTCAGGGACGGATCGCAGTTCATCATAGCGACGCACTCTCCGATCCTTATGGCGTTTCCGGATGCGGACGTGTTCGAACTGTCGGACGATGGGATAAACAAGGTGGATTACCGTGACACGGAGCATTTCCGCGTCACCGCGGATTTCATGAGGGATCCGGACAGAATGCTGCATTATCTTCTCGGGCAGTAACGATTTCCGTGACACCGAAAAAATACGGTTTACAAATCGCGAAATATGTGGTATAATGGGATAAACCAAAGAGCCCGGCGGGCTCAATACATATGAAAGAGGAGATTACAATGGGCAAATTCGTAATGAAAGAAGCGAAGAACGGCTTCAAATTCGATCTTAAGGCAGGCAACGGCGAAATCATCGCTACTTCTCAGATCTACACCACCGAGGCAGCTTGCAAGAACGGCATCGAGAGCGTTCGCAATTCCTGTGTTGGTGAGATCGAGGACCAGACCGTAGAAGGATACGCTGAGGTAAAGCATCCCAAGTTCGAGCTTTACACCGACAAGGCAGGCGAGTTCAGATTCCGTCTGAAAGCAAGAAACGGCGAGATCATCGCAACCTCCGAGGGCTACAAGGCAAAGGCAGGATGCCTCAACGGTATCGAGAGCGTTAAGAAGAACGCACCCGAAGCTGAATTCGTAAAAGAGTAATAAGAAAAAAATGAGACCCGGGAATTTTCCCGGGCCTTTTTTATTTTCAGCTCTTGTTCGAGCGGTAATCCTTTTTCAGCAAAAGAACGCTTATCACCAGTATGACTGGGAAAACGATGCCCGCAATGACGCCTGCCTGCAGGTCATTGCCCGAGCTCTGAGAGACAGCTCCCACAACAGTCGGGCCGAGGGAGCCGCCCAGGTCTCCGGCAAGAGCGAGAAAGGCAAACAGCGCGGTGCCGCCGCGGGGAAGTATGGACGATGAAATGCTGATAGATCCCGGCCACATGATCCCCACGGAGAAGCCGCAGAGAGTACATCCTACAAGACCGAGCAGAGGGATCCCGGCGAGCCCCGCAAGGAGGTAACAGCCAAAGCACAGTATTCCCGATGCCGTCATGAATACGGGAAGATTCAACTTTTCGCTGAACTTGCCGAACAGCGCACGGCTGATGCCCATACAGACGGCGAAACCGCAGGGACCTATCAGGTCGCCCATGGATTTCGAAACGTGGAGAGCCGATTCCGCAAACGCCGATGCCCACTGTGCCATTGATATTTCGGAGGCACCCGCACCGATCATAAGCAGTATGAACAGCCAGAAGACCTTCGTCTTAAATAACTCTTTCATGGTCATGCCCTCGCCGTCGTCGACAAGCTTTTCAATGGGGCAGACGGCAAAATTGTAAACGTTGTAAAGGGGGACCAGCGACCAGAGGAGGGCAAGTATTTTCCAGTTTTCGATGCCGAAAACCGAGAAGAACAGAGTTGAAAGAAGGACAACTCCCGCAAATCCCCAGCAGTAGAAGGAGTGCAGAAGGCTCATGGTGCCTTCCTTGTTTTCAAAGGGGCAAGCCTCGATTATGGGGCTGCACAGAACCTCGATAAGTCCGCTTCCGACAGCATAGATGATAACGCAGATAAGTATCCCGGCATATGCGGAGGGCATGATATCCGGAAGAAAGGTCAGCCCGGCGATGCCTGCGGCGGACGTGATCTGTGCCGCAAGAATGCAGGGGCGGTAGCCGATTTTATCAACTACCTTTACACACAGAAAATCAACTATCAGCTGAGTGAAGAAGAACGTGGCGGAAAATGCCGCGATCTGCGTCAGCGAGAGCTTGTAGGTGCTCCGGAACGTAATGTAAAGCAGAGGGAGAAAGTTTGCGGATATGGCCTGGGTTATAAATCCCAGATATCCTGCTCTTAAGGTTTTCTTGTAGTTCTTGTTTGCCATATGTGATCTCGCAGTTTTTGTCAGGTGTTCATCATTCTGCCGTGGGAGGTGTAGGTCTCAAAGAGCAGCTCGTATTCGTTTTTGCAGTTTTCGTTGTCCGTTTCCAGAACGATCTTCAGAAATTCTTTCTTTTCGTGGTCGGGCAGGGTGAACGATACCGCAAGTCCTTTCCGGCAGCTCATTTTGGGAAGCACTCCCGTTTCCCATTTTGAAGAATAAAGGACTTCATCGCCGAGGATTATTTTCAGCGTTACCCGGTCTTCTGTTTCATTGAGCGTTTCGTTGTGATACCAGACCTCGAATTCAAGCTTGTCTCCCGCCGTGTAGGAATAACGGGGGATACGCGCGCTTGCCATAACGGGACGGAGCGCATCCTTCACCGCGTAGTATGCGGGTTTTCTTTTGTCGGGATAAGTTATCAGCGAGTTGTTCGCCGCCGTGATCCACGGCTCGTTGAAGCACCAGTTTATCGCCATGGAGCAGTATCCCCACTGGCGCCGTGCTTCCTCGAAGCATGCCTTGCAGCCAAAGCTCTGGAGTCTCTGGGAGAATTCCACGGTCTCTTCAAGGCTTTCCTGCTTTCCGAAATAGTGCTCTATAACGTCGGGACATGCCCACCGCTTTTCTCCCCACGAGCCGAAAGCGTGGTGCACTCTCCAGTTCTCCGTGTCCTCCACGGGGAAAAGCTCGTTTTCGGGAATTATCTTTTTCAGAGATTCAACGGGCGCAAAAGAGGGACAGCCGAACTCGGTGTACGCCGTCTTTCTGCTGTTCTGGAACAGGTTGAATATTTCATGCCCCTCATCGTCACGGAAAACGTATCCTCCGTGCGCCATGCCGGAAACGGGAGACGTGCAGAGGAACGGACGGCCCCTGTCCTCCTTGTAGCAAACGGCGTTGAGAAGCCTTATTGCATGGGACTGCTCCGTCATGCCGGACCAGTCGTTGAAAAGCTCGTTGCCGCCGCACCACAGAACGAGAGAGGGGTGGGAGCGCAGGGCCTTAACTATTGACGTCGCTTCCTTTTCAAGAACGTCCAGATAATGCCTGTCGTCGGAATAAAGATTGCAGGCGAGCATGAATTCCTGCCATACCATGATGCCGTATCTGTCGCACAGATCGTAGAACTCTTTTTTCATGATGCCGCTGCCGCCCCATACACGGGCGATGTTCATGTTGGCATCCCTCAGAGAGGAAACGATATATTCGCAGTCCTTCTCCGTGACGGCACCGGGGAAGAGCCCGAGGTTCACGAGATTTGAGCCCTTTGCGAAAACCTTGATCCCGTTCAGCTCAACGGTGATGGGAGCAGGATACTGACCCTTCGGGAATCCTCCCTCGGGCCCGTGTACGGTTTCCGGGCTCTGCACGAGCCTTGCCGTGCGGAATCCCACGTATCCCGATCTTTCATCGGTGGAGGTGGCCGCCGTCCAGCGGTAGAGATAAGGCTCACCCAGCCCCGAGCACCACCAGAGATTTACCCGGTCAAGCTCGAAAGAGCTGCCTTTTCCTTTGTAAACTTCATTGCCGTCGGCATCGAAAACAGTGTATACGGGCTTTTCTCCGCTTTCCGTTTCAAAACGGACGGCGGCTTTTCTTTCATTGAGATCGAGATCGTAGAAAAGCTCGCAGGAGGTGATGTCGGTCTTTTTTACGGTCTCTGCATATGCGGGCATCCACATGCCGGAAACGAGAAGCCTCGGATTCCAGTCCCATCCGTAGCAGAACGGAGGCTTGCAGGTGTCTGCCGCCTCGGCACGGTCACGGACGATATCTCCGTTTTTCGGGTGGGGATGGATCACCACCGAAAGAAGAGAGCCCTCTTTTACATTATCGGTTATATCGAGCCGCAGGGGCGTGTACATCCCCTCGCCGGAAAAGATGTTCTTTCCGTCCAGCTCCACGTCGAAAATATAATCTATTCCTTCGGAAACGAAAAACACTCTCTCGTCGCCCTCACGGGTGAATGAAAGATTCGTAAAGTACGTCCATGTGTAACCCTCGGTCTTTTCAAGAACGGCAGCGTTGTTCTTTTCCATGAGGCTTTCGGACGTTCCCGAGTATTCTGAAAAGTCACGCTGTACGTTGCCGGGAACAGATGCCCTGAAAACGTGCTCTTTCCCGGTCTCGTCACAGACCTTTGCCGACCATTTCTGAAAGAATTTCATAATGCGCTCCTTTTGAAAAAGGAAATGTTTTCTTTATTTTATCATCTGCACAAAAACTATTCAAGAGATATCTGAAATATTTGCGGTAATATTGCCTCACGCGGAAAAATGATGTATAATTACAGCAAAGAGAGGAAGTGAAAAAATGAGCGAAAAAATCGCTGTCGGCATCGACGTGGGCACCACCACGGTGTCAGCCGCCGCGGTCGATATAAGGAGCGGAAAATGCCTTGAGAAAATGACCGTTCAAAGCGGCGCGGACCTGTCATCCCCGTATGAGTGGGACAGACGGCAGGACGCAGACGTGATATTTCTCCGCGCAAAAGAGCTTCTGGATTCACTCCTCATTTCGTATCCCTCCGCCTGCGCCATAGGCTTCACCGGGCAGATGCACGGTATCGTGTATACAGACAAAAGCGGGGAGGCGCTCTCACCGCTCTATACCTGGCAGGACGGACGGGCAAGTCTTTCGCCGGACGGTGAAAAGAGCACCTGCCGTATCCTCCTTGAAAAAACGGGATACAACGTCCCCGCAGGTTACGGCCTTGCCACCCACGCCCATCTTCTCCGCGTGGGAGAGGTGCCTGACGGCTCATATAAAATATGTACCGCGGCGGATTACGTGGTTTCCCGCCTTTGCGGGAGCGCTCCCTTGTGCCATGCGTCGAACGCCGCATCGCTGGGCTTTTTCGATATATATGACGGCTGCTTTGATAAAAAAGCACTTGAGGCGGCGGGCATTGATGCTGAAATCCTACCCGAAGCCGTGACGGATTACCGCGTTGCGGGGGAGTACCGGGGCATCCCGGTCGCCGTGTCGATAGGCGATAATCAGGCGGCAGTATACGGCACCGTCGGTGAAAGATGTGATACCGCCGTGGCAAACGTGGGCACGGGCGCACAGATATCCCTTGTCGTGGAAAGGGAGGAAGCGAAAAAGATCCCCACCGATCCCGATATAGAAATAAGACCTTATGTGGGCGGGAAATTCCTTGCGGGAGGCGCCTCACTCTGCGGAGGCAGGGCATATGCCGACCTTGAAAAATTCTTCCGTTCTTATGCGGTGTCTGCCGGATACGGCGATGAAAAACAGTACGAGATCATGGAAAAACTTGCCGCCCGCGGCATGGAGCAGGCGGAAAGATGCCCGGAGCGTGTACTTTCGGTCAGCACCCTGTTCTGCGGAAATCGCACCGATCCCGGAAAGCGGGGAAGCATACTGAATATCGGAGAAGATAATTTCACCCCGGAGGCGCTCACGGCAGGAGTCCTTCTCGGGATCGCGGACGAGCTTTACAGAATGTTCCTCCGCATAAATAACGGAAAAGCAGTACGCCTTGCGGCATCGGGAAATGCCGTGAGAAAGAATAAATATATGCTTTCGGCGCTGGAAAAAACGTTTTCCCTGAAAGTCTCTCTTTCGGAAAACGAAGAGGAAGCCGCCTGCGGTGCCGCACTTTTCGCATCAAAAACCATATAAGGAGCACGCTATGAGAAAATCGTGGAAACGTACATTTACCGTCACGGATAATGAAACACAGCTTTCCTATACCTCCGGCGGAAATACAGTTCTCGGTATCACTTTCGACGGAGAAAACGTCCTTGCCGCATTCATGTTTTCCGTCAAAGAAAAGCCTCTCTCAATGAAAGCGCAGGCGAAAATAGGAGACGAGGTCTCGGTGGTATACCGCCCGTTCAGAACGGAGCTTTTCGTGAACGGAGTGCTTTTGGACGAGGAGTGGCCTTTCGGCGAGCCGCTGTTCCATAACGCGGAGCTGTCCGTTTCAAACACGGAGGTGACGGAGGAGGATGCTCCCCATATCCCCGAACAGCCGGCAGTATGCGGCACATTTACGGGCGCCGAGGGCTGGAGACCGGGAAACGGAGTTTTCACGGGGGACTGTATGCCGTATTCGGACGGAAAACTCTATCACGTCCTGTATCTGAAAGACAGACATCACCACGGCAGTAAATGGGGCCTCGGGGCACACCAATGGGAGCATATATCCACAAAAGACCTCGTACATTGGGATATCCATCCCATGGCAGTACCCATAGATCACCCGCTTGAGGCATCCATCTGCACGGGCTCGTGGATATCCGATAACGGGAAATATTATCTGTATTACAGCGTCCGCACGGTGGACGGCTCTCCCGCACCCATACGCCGTTCCGTGTCAGAGGACGGATATCATTTCAGAAAAGATCCGGATTTCAGCTTCACCCTGAGCGAAAAATACTGCGGTGCCAGAGCGAGAGACCCCAAAGCGGTGCGGGGAGAAGACGGACTTCTCCATCTTTTCGTCACCACCACCGATATGGAAAAAGGAAAAGGCTGTCTTGCCCATCTCGTGTCCGGTGATTCCGTACATTTCGAGGAAATAGGAAATATCTATGAGGGGCCGGACGAAAACGAGCCGGAATGTCCCGATTATTTCACGCTGGGCGGGAAATATTATCTCATTTTCAGCCATCACGGAAAGGGCTCTTATCTCGTTTCCGATAAGCCGTTTTCTGATTGGACGAAGCCCCATGACAATATCATCCCCTGCCGCAGCGTTCCCAAATGCGCCGTCTGGCAGAACAGAATAATTTTCACGGGCTTTTCCGCCATCGGCGGCTATGCGGGAACGCTCACGTTTACGGAAGCAAAACAGCTCCCGGACGGAACTCTCACCTTTTCCGCAGTACCGGAAACGGAAGAGAATAAAAGAGAAAACTGATTTGGGGAAGTGATACCGTGATAGCGGGATATTCCATATGGAAAGTGGCGTTCATCTGCGCCGGCGTTTTTCTCGCATCGTTTATTGATGCCATCGGAGGCGGCGGCGGGCTCATATCTCTGCCCACCTATCTTCTGGCAGGTCTGCCCACCCATTATGCCCTCGGCACAAATAAGCTTTCCTCGTGCCTTGGCACTACCGCATCCACCTTCAGATACATAAAAAAAGGCTACGTCAACTGGCGCCTCGGCATACCGTCTGCGATCCTTGCCGTGGCGGGCTCGCATATCGGCACGTCGCTTCAGCTTGCGGCAGATGAGAAATATCTCCGCTATATCCTTCTGCCGGTGCTCGTTGTCGCCGCCGCAGTAATGATAAAAAAGAAAAGCTTCCCGGAAGAGCCCGGGGAGATAGACCCGAAAAAGCAGGCAGCAATAGTCCTTGCGGCATCGCTCGTTATCGGTGCATACGACGGCTTTTACGGCCCCGGAGCGGGAACGTTTCTGCTCCTTGTGTTCTGCCGTCTCGGTAAAATGGATCTTCGAAGTGCCTCCGGCAACGTGAAGATAGTGAATCTTTCCTCCAATATCGGTGCGGTAGTCACCTCCATCATGGCGGGAAAGGTCATATTCGCAATAGGACTGATATCCGCCGTTTTCGCTTTCCTCGGACAGTATATCGGTGCGGGAATGATGATCAAAAACGGCTCGAAAATAGTGACCCCGGTCATCCTCACGGTGCTGTCTCTTCTGTTTATCCGTGTGATCCTTGAAATGATCGGAGTGGCGGGAATATAATGGTGACTCATATGAAAAACGCAAAAAGAAGAAATATGTGGGCGGCGGCTCTGAATATTCTCATGTTCCTCATGGTAACGGCCTCTGTGCTCTGGTTTTTCGCACCTGCGGAAAGCGATGCGGGGCTCGGTAATATGAGCACCCGGGGCACGGGATGCTTCCGCTTTTTCACAAACGATTCAAATATTCTGGCGGCTCTCATATCCCTCGTCACCGTGCCGTTCAATATAAAAAGCGCAAGGAGCGGAAAGGATGAGATCCCCGGTTGGCTTCTCACACTTAAAATGACGGGCACCGCGGCGGTCACGCTCACCATGACGGTGGTCATCTTTTTCCTGGGACCCACGCAGGGATATGTGAAAATGTTTTCCGGCGTGTGCCTGCCGCTTCATCTTCTGTGCCCGCTCATTTCCATCGTCACGTTCTGCTTTCTTGAAAGAGACCGCATCTTCACAAAGAAAAGGCTTCTGTGGGCAGTTGTTCCCACGGTGGTCTACGGAACGGTGTATCTTGTATGCGTCATTTTTCTCGGTGAATGGGCTGACTTTTACGGCTTCAACATAGGAGGATACTGGTACGTAAGCTATGCCCTTATGCCCGCGGTCACGTACCTCCTCGCCCTCCTCATCGGAGCACTTCATAACCGCTTTGAAAAAAGATAAAAGGATCCCGCCTTTCGGCGGGATTCTTTAAGTTAGTGTTTAACGGGAAGTGTGGAGTTTTAAGAGTTAAGTTTTAAGAATCGGCGAAGAGCGTTTATCTGCATACAGAAACGGGGCGTTTCACGCTCCCGTTTCGTTCCGTTTGCAAGAAATATCCGTCTGTCAGCGATGAAACGATCCAGCAGCGAAGCGTCTTTCGCCCGCGGGGGCTTCCCCGCTCCCGTTTCGTTCCGTTTATATAAATCATCCGTCTGTCAGCGCAAAAACGCCATAACAGCGAAGCGTCTTTCGCCCGCGGGGGCTTCCCCGCTCCCGTTTCGTTCCGTTTATATAAATCATCCGTCTG
>JAZUGU010000039.1:0-64240 GCA_045641325.1 Candidatus Avispirillum sp. | reverse complement strand
CTGGACATGATCTTTGACCGCATCCGCCAGCATCTGCAGCGCCAATAGACAAAAAACGCCGCTTCCTCCTCCGGGAGGAGGCGGTTCCCTTTCTTGGGCGGATGAAGGGCGTTTTTCCGTCCGGTCACGGCCGGCGGAGTCAAAAATTCTTGTTGACAACCATTCCGCAACAGGATATAATATCACTCGTCGCTAAGATATGCGGGTATGGCGGAATTGGCAGACGCGCTAGATTCAGGTTCTAGTCGGGGCAACTCGGTGGAGGTTCAAGTCCTCTTACCCGCACCATCAAAACGAGACAGGCTTTTGCCTGTCTCGTTTTGATTTTGAGAATATGTGAGGACTTGAAGGGGTGCGGTAGTGAATTGAACGCCCTTTCGATTCCCCCACGGCAACAAAAAAGACACCTGTCGGTGTCTTTTTTGTTGGTGACCCGTGGGGGCACGGCGTTTATTACCGTTAACGCCGGGATTTATCCCGGCTCTTCCCGGGCGTTTCCATAGTGCTGATCTGCGTGCAGTGCAGCCCCAACGGGCTAAAAACGCTCCACCGGAGCGTGTTTGCCGCCGCTACGCGATGCGGGCGCCCTTTCGATTCCCCCACGGCAACAAAAAAGACACCTCTCGGTGTCTTTTTTGTTGGTGACCCGTGGGGGAATCGAACCCCCGTTACTGCCGTGAAAGGGCGGTGTCTTAACCTCTTGACCAACGGGCCTTTGGTAGCGGAAGTTGGACTTGAACCCACGACCTATCGGGTATGAACCGATTGCTCTAGCCAGCTGAGCTATTCCGCCACGCGCTTGACCATTATAGCATGGCAAGCCCGCTTTGTCAATAACTATTTTAAAGATTTTTCGTTATTTTGTCAATTTTTTCTTCTAATTATTTGCTTTCGAAAAGTTCCTCGAACAGCTCAAGAATTTTGAATTTGATCTTATATTTCGTCTTACCGGTTTCCGTTATTATCCTGTACTGCTCCTCCGTAAATCCTGCCGCAACAAATACGTCCTCTCTTTTTTCAGCCGCAGTTCTGCACAGCGGCGGATACAATACGCACCACCAGTTATGTCCGTTTCCCTCGCCTATGATCACTCTCATGGACGTATACTTCCCTGCGGGCAAAACAAAACCGTCATATTCCCTTTCCGGGTACGTTTCATATCCCAATTCCGCCGAAACGCTGTAATCATATCCGTTTTCATATACTGCTTCCTGTGCCGCAGATTCGATTTTTTCAATACTATCTTTCAGTTTATTTTCCGCATCTTCTTTACTGCCGCTGACATTGATTTTTTCGATCTCATCAAGTATCCTGTCACGAACGCGCAATTTCAAATTCTGATCCTCATCGCTATCCGAATTTGCTATAACGTGCAGTCTTATCATATCGGAATACACTTTTTCTTCACCGTTCACCGGTGCGACAGAAACAGTTAAATATGCAATAAGAAATGACAGACAGAGAGCAAGAATGATTTTTACTTTCATAAAAAATACCGTACCTTTCATTTGGTACGGTATTATTTCCCGATAAGCACGGTTTTATACAAGTCTTGAGTATCTTTCTCCGGCAAGATATGAATCAATGCTCTTCATCATATCCTCAAGGCATCTCACTCTTGCCTCGTACGAGCCCCATGCCATATGAGGAGTCAGGCACACGTTGGGCATTTCCTTGACGGAATAATAGGGACTGTCTGCATCAAAAGGCTCTTTCGAATACACGTCAACGCCTATTCCTCCCAGTCTTCCCTCACGGACCGCATCGCACAGAACCGTTTCGTCACACACGGCACCTCTCGCCACGTTGATGACCAATGCATCCTTTTTCATCAATGCTATCTTCTCTGCCGACACAAGGCCTCTGGTTGAATCGTTAAGCGGTGTATGGATGGATATAACGTCGGCCGTTCTGCAGAGAGTGTCAAGGTCAACACATTCCCAATCGGGATCGGGAGTCCTCTTATTGGCAATAACGCGGCAGCCCATAGCTTTTGCGGTTACGGCGACTTTTTTGCCTATATTGCCGAGGCCGACAATTCCCCACGTTTTCCCGGCAAGCTCATGGAACACGGGTGTGAGGCGGTTGGCGTTGCCGCTTGCGGTATAATCACCGCTTTCCACGAAGCCGTTATATTCGGGGAGATGAGTGGCAAGGGACAGCGCCATTGACAGGGTAAGCTGTGCCACGCTGTCGGTAGAATACCCTACCACGTTGCAGACACCGATCCCACGGGATCTCATATATTCCGTATCCACGTTATCGTATCCGGTAGCGGCGATACATATAAGCTTCAGATTCGGTGCAGCTCCGAGTGTTTTTTCATTAAGCTTTGTTTTATTGATGATAACAAAATCCGAATCGCCTATTCTTTCTGCGATCTCATCCGGCGCGGACGTGGGATAAGTTATGACCTCACCGAAACGGTCAAGGGGAGAAAGATCGAGATCGTCCCCGAGTGTTGCGGCATCAAGCAATGTTACTTTCATAGTACCACCTAAAAATCAAGGGCTGACCTCGGTCAGCCCTTTTTGATTATTTGAACTTACGCTTTCTTGCTGCCTCAGACTTCTTCTTTTTCTTTACGCTGGGCTTTTCATAGCATTCTCTTTTGCGAAGCTCGGCCTGGATACCGGATCTCTGGCACTGACGCTTGAAAC
The DNA here is from genome assembly GCA_045641325.1 of Candidatus Avispirillum sp. GTDB lineage: Bacteria > Bacillota > Clostridia > Oscillospirales > CAG-272 > Avispirillum. Next base: position 61,580 of record JAZUGU010000039.1, on the reverse strand, counting down.
GACGAAGCGCGCTGTCAAGAGACTCGTTCTCTTTTACTCTGATCTCTGCCATTATTCTGTTTCCCTCCCTTCGCTTTTCGCGTAACGAAGTGCCCTATTGCACTTCCGTATTATTATATCCAACATTTTCTTAATTGTCAAGCATTATTTTTATTTTTTCTAAATTACTTGGCAACTATGTTCACTATCTTTCCGGGAACGTAAATTTCCTTGATAATGGTCTTGCCCTCGAGCATAGCGGCGATCTTCTCATCTGCTTTTGCCGTGGCGATCGCATCATCTTTTCCGATGTCTTTGGAAACGGTGATGGTGGAACGCACCTTGCCGCAGATCTGTACTGCGATCTCGATGGTATCGTCAACAGTCTTCGCCTCATCGTACTCGGGCCACTTTCCGAGAGAAAGCAGTCCCTTTCCGCCCGTCATTTCCCAGATTTCCTCGGATATATGAGGAGCATAGGGGCAAAGCAGGGATACAAACGTCTGCAGCTCATCGACTGTAAGATGACCGACGTTATATATCTCGTTGATAAGTGTCATGAGAGCGGCAATACCGGTATTGAACTTCATGCTTTCAATATCGGAGGAAACCTTTTTGATCGTCTTGTGGAACAGGCTTTCCAGCTCGGGGGTAACACCGTGTCCGTTTGCGATCTCGGTCATTCCCGCAACTCTGTCAAGGAATCTCTTACAGCCTCTGACACTCGCCTCGGACCAGGGAGCCGCCTTTTCATAATCTCCCATGAACAGAACGTAAACGCGGAGAACATCTGCGCCGAATTCATCAACAACGTCGTTGGGGTCAACTACGTTGCCCTTGGACTTGGACATCTTCTCGCCGTCGGGGCCGAGGATAAGTCCCTGTGCAGTTCTCTTTGCATAAGGCTCTGCGGTGGGCACTACACCCAGATCGTAAAGGAAATGATGCCAGAAACGGGAATAGATCATATGACGTGTCACGTGCTCCATACCGCCGTTATACCAGTCAACGGGCAGCCAGTATTTCAGTTTGTCATAATCTGCAAAAGCCTCGTCGTTATGAGGGTCGATATACCTCATGTAATACCATGAAGAGCCTGCCCACTGAGGCATGGTATCAGTTTCACGGCGTGCATCGGCACCGCATTTGGGGCACTTGCACTTAACGAAGTTCTCAAGCTTTGCCAGCGGGCTTTCACCGCCCTGACCGGGCTCGAAATTCTCCATATCGGGGAGGCGGAGCGGGAGCTCTTCATAAGGAACGCCCACCATGCCGCACATATCACAATGAACTATCGGGATAGGCTCGCCCCAGTAACGCTGACGGTTGAATGCCCAGTCCTTCATCTTGTACTGGACGCCGCCCTTTCCGATGCCTTTTTCTTCAAGAACGGATACCATCTTTTCGATAGAGTCCTTTTTATTGGTATATCCGTTGAGGAAATCGGAATTGATCATCTCACCGTCACCCGCATACGCTTCGACGCTGATGTCACCGCCCTTGATGACCTGAATGATATCAACACCGAATTTCTTTGCGAACTCGTAGTCTCTCTGGTCGTGTGCGGGAACTGCCATGATAGCGCCGGTACCGTATCCCATCATTACGTAGTCGGAAATAAACACGGGGATCTCTTTACCGTTTACGGGATCGATCGCGGAGAAACCGTCGAGCTTCACGCCGGTCTTATCCTTGACGAGCTGTGTTCTCTCAAACTCGGTTTTCTTGGCGCATTCCGCTCTGTATGCCTTGACATCCTCAAAGTTTCTGATCTTGTCTGCGTATTTATCAAGCATGGGATGCTCGGGAGCCATTACCATGAAAGTAACTCCGAACAGAGTGTCGGGACGGGTGGTATATACAGTGAGCTTTTCATCGGTACCGACTACCGGGAAATTAACGAAAGCACCGGTGGATTTACCGATCCAGTTGACCTGCTGCATTTTTACGTTGGGCAGGTAATCGACCTCTTCCAGACCTTCAAGGAGCTTATCGGCGTACTGGGTGATCCTCAGATACCATACGTCCTTTGACTTCTGGATAACGTCGCTGTGACAGATATCGCATTTACCGCCCTGGGAATCCTCGTTGGAAAGGACGACCTTACAGCTGGGGCAATAGTTGACAAGAGCTTTATCTCTGAATACGAGCCCTTTATCGAACATTTTTCTGAATATCCACTGAGTCCATTTATAATACCCTTCCTCGGTGGTATCGACAACTCTGTCCCAGTCAAAGGAAAAACCTACTCTTTTGAGCTGGCTTGAGAATTTTGCGATATTATTATCGGTCACTATTCTCGGATGTGTATTGGTTTTTATTGCGTAGTTCTCGGTAGGCAGGCCGAAAGCGTCAAATCCGATGGGAAAAAGGACATTATACCCCTCCATCCTTCTTTTGCGGGAAATGACCTCAAGGCCGGAATAAGCCTTGATATGGCCTACGTGCATACCTGCTCCGCTGGGATAAGGGAACTCGACAAGTCCGAAAAACTTGGGCTTGTCGCTGTTATCGTGTGCCTTAAAAGCGCCTTCGTCTTCCCATTTTTTCTGCCATTTCGGCTCTATGTTTTTAAAATCGTATCTCATATGTGCTTCCTCTTATTCTTCAGTAAGGATTCCGGAAATATCAACAATGTTTTCATCGCTGAAAAGCTTTTCAAGCTTATAATAATCTCTTGTATCAGCGCTGAACACGTTCAGGATCACAGCGCCGTAATCGGAAAGGATCCACGTATCTCCGCGGCCGCCCTCGTTATGGATGACTTTAACTCCCTGCTCGGAAAGACGGAACTCGACTTCCTCTGCCAGAGAGGATATCTGTGTTTTAGAATTACCGGTGCAGATAACATAATAATCTGCGATTATCGTTCTCTCCTCAACGTGGATAAGCTTGATATCCTTTGCTTTTTTGATATCAAGGATCTTTACCATGAATTCCGCGATATCAAGGGGAGTGGGATTTTCTTTGAGCTTCACATCGGATGTGGTAATGATATTGTCCATTTTATCTCCTTTATCAATACATCGGAATTGCGATATCATCGTTGGACACGTCCTGTGCGTTGTGCTCCACGGTTTCGCATTCGTCAGCGGGTTTTACATAAGTTTCGTACATATCGGGGTCATCTTCGTTGCAGAACACTCTGTCCTTATCAAAGGTTTCCTCCGTTACCGGGTCTTCATAAACGTTGTAATACTTCTGCATGAGTTCTATCGCAGAAGCTCTGTTCATCACGAAGTACCAAGCACCGTTGCACAGAGTGGACTCTCCGGGGAACGACATCATCGTGATGTTTGAAAGCTCCATGGACAGCATCGCTTTTCCGAATTTGGCGATATCCGTGAGCTTCATATCGGTCTTGACACTGTTGAAAATCGCACTTGCGACGTCGTCAACATTGGAAAGGTTAATATTATTCTTGGCGTTCTCGATGAACGCGGTCATAAACATTTTCTGCGCATCCTGCCGTCCGTCGTCGCCGGTGATATAGCCGTAACGGAATCTGACGAACTGTTCTGCCGCATCACCGTCAAGAGTCTGGAAGCCCTTCTGCAGGTCGATCAGAAGATTCTGTGCGGGATCGGGATAATACATGGAATAAGGCAGATACATATAAACTCCGCCGATAGCATCGACTATATCGCCGAAGCCGTCGAGATCCATGACTGCGGAATAATGGATCTTTATATCGAGGTTATCGGAGAGATACTTGGCAGTTCTGATACAGCCCTCAAGCTCGGGATCGTCGCTGTCATCTTCCTTTGATTCGCTGATAAAGTAATTATAAAGACCATTGATTTTATGATAATAGTAATCGTCTGCCTCGAAATAGGTATCACGGGGAAGCTGAACTATCGCCATGGTGCCCTCTTTCACGTCAAAGCTGACTATCATCATCACGTCCGTGAGATTCGCGGCTCTGTCGTGACCGAGGACAAGGATGTTATATTTATTTTCGCTCTCCTGCTTTTCCTCTTTGTCCGTTCTGTTATCCGGGGTATTGCCTATATCGGATTTTCTCGAACATGAGAAGAGAGACAGCAGCATCATAAAGCAAAGAACAAGTGCTGTGATCTTCTTGATTTTCATTAGTTTAAGCCATCCTCTCTGAGGGTATTTGCATCATATTCGCTGAAATATGCGTATTCCTTATCGGAATAATATATAGGAGTAAGCACCGTTTCGTAAGGAGTTACGAACACACCGTCACGGTCAAAGGAGCCGGTGATATCAAAGTCGTATATATTGAAATATTCGTTCATGATCTCAGCCGTGTACTCTTTGTTCATGCAGTACATTGAAGCGCCTTCCCACATGGCATCACTGCCGGGCATGGTGAACATCTTGATGTTTTTCATATCCACCGAATCGCTCTTGCCGATACCGAGGAAGCATTTACCGAAATACACGATATCAGCGTCGGTTATATCCGTATCAACATACGTGACGACGTTCTTTGCGAGAGACGTAACCGTTGATGCATCGGTTATGCTTGATTTCAGTTTATCAATAAACGCCGAGATAAACAGCTTCTGTGCATCCTGACGTCCGTAGTCACCGGTCACGTAGCCGTAACGGTATCTGACGAATTGCTCTGCCGTATTTCCGTCCAGATGCTGCCAGCCCTCCTGCAGGTCAATGTACAGCGGAGGTACCTGGCCGGGATCCGTGTAATACATTCTCATGGGAACGTACATATCAACGCCGCCGATAGCTTCTACTATGCCCTCAAATCCGTCCAGGTCCATTACCGCGGAGTAATGGATCTTTATGGCAAGATTCTTTTCAAAATACTCTGCTGTCTTCAGAAGGCCCTCATGTTCCGGGTCCTTTGCGCCTTCTGCTTCCGCTGCGGAAATGCAGTAATTGTACAGGCCGTTTATTTTGTGGTAGTAGTAATCGTCTATTCTGAAATAAGTATCACGGGGAAACTGCATCATGGTGACCTGCTGTTTCTCAGTATCATAGTTGATGATGAGAATAACGTCAGTCAGGCTCGCTATTCTGTCGTGTCCCATGACAAGGAAATTGAAACTGGTATCGGAGAACGTGATGTCACCGATATCTCCTCCCTCACCTGCGGTAGTATCTACCACAAAATTGATATCGTTGTTCTTCTTCGAGTCCGGTTTATAGATAACGTATCTGTTGAACACGAACAGCGCCAGTCCCATTACGACAGCGACAAGTGCCGCCACCAGTCTCGGTACTGTTTTTTTGATGAATTTATCGGATTGGTTCATTTTTTCTGCTCCATTCCCCGAGGGCCGCCGCAAAGCATTCCCTCGCTTCTACGGTATTTCTGTCAACCGGTCTCCCTTCTTCAAGAAGACCTTTGACAGTCATATCAAACGACATGACCATTGTTTTAAGAAAAGCCGTATATTTTTCTTTGTCGTTTTTTGCCTGTGCGATGCTTTCGTAAAAAAACTTTCTCAGCTCAACGCAGGTTTCGAACGTACGTGTTTCTTCTATATAGTCTGCCAGATATATGATGGATTCAAACATGGTCATTCCGGCACGTCCGGTCGTATGCCAGCGGATACCGGAAATGATCTCGTCGTCGGCATATTCCGGGAAATCTCTTTTTGCAAGAGCCGCACCCGTTATCGCATGATAGAGGGACGGGGATGAACGAAGCTCATCATCCGCCGGAACGGAAAGCTCCCTGCACACGGATTCCTGCTCATCTGTATCCAACTTTTTTGTTATATCATGCAGAAGTGCCGAGCACCGCAGAGCATTAAGCTTTTCGGGAAGAAAAATCCGTCCGAGAAAAGCCGCCTCTTTTTCGACCGCCAGCGTGTGGGAATACCTTTTTTCTTTCATATAGGGCTTCACCGCAAGGCGGAGCTCATCCACCATAGTATCTGTGATGATTTTCTTTTCCATTACAGCTCTATTTTTTTGTTTTTCTCACTTTCACGGTAAAGTACGAAACGTGATCCGACAACGGAAACCACATCACACTTAAGGCTCTCTGCGATCTCGTTCGCCGCTTCTTTGGGCGAATAGTCGCTGTTTTCAAGCACCCTCAGTTTGATAAGTTCCCTTGCCTCGAGCGCATCTGATATTCCTTTCAGCATATCCCCGGAGATACCGCTCTTCCCTATCTGGAATATGGTATCCAGGGGATTGGCAAGCTTTCTGAGGTATGCTCTCTGTTTACTTGTAAGCATATTACTCCGCCAGTTTATTGATTTCTTCGGCAAAGGCGTTCATAGCCTTGCCTCTGTGGCTTATTGCATTCTTTTCATCAGCTGAAAGCTCTGCAAACGTAAGTCCCTTTTCGGGAATATAGAACAGGGGATCGTAACCGAATCCGCCCTCACCGCGCAGCTCACGGAGGATCATTCCTCTGCACTCGCCTCTTACGGTGAACACGTCTGTTTTTCTCCCGCTTCTCTTATCTGCAAATTCTGTCAGGTATTCATCGGTCAGCTCTTCGGGGACCTTGAGCGCGCCCTTGGGGGCGACCAATGCGATCGTTGAAACAAACGCCGCGCCTCTTTTCCCGTCCGGAACGTTTTCCATGGTTTTAAGAAGCAAAGCGTTATTGTCCTCATATGTTACGTGCTCTCCGGCATATCTTGCGGAATAGATGCCGGGGCCGCCGTCAAGGCAGTCGACGGACAGACCGGAATCGTCAGCCACGCCGATGTATCCCATGGAAGCCGGAACGGATGCTTTTATTATCGCATTCTCCGCATAGCTTTCGCCGTCTTCTTCTATATCTCCCGCATATCCGATATCGTCAAGGGAAAGCACCTTGATACGGTCTCCGCAGTACTGGGACAGCATAGTCTGAAGTTCTCTGATCTTATTCTTGTTTCTTGATGCAAGTACTATTTCCATTTCTTACTCAAAAAGCGCATTGACGAACATATCAGCATCAAAAGGCTGCATATCGCCGATGCCTTCTCCGACTCCTATAAACTTTACGGGAATGTCAAGCATATTCTTAATGCTGAACACGGCACCGCCCTTTGCGGTACCGTCCAGTTTTGTGAGGATAAGGCCTGTGATATCGGCACTCTCCTTGAATTCCTTTGCCTGGATAACAGCATTCTGTCCTGTCGTTGAATCGAGGACAAGAAGCGTCTCTCTTGATGAACCGGGCATCTCACGGGAAAGAACTCTGTCGATCTTCGCAAGCTCCATCATAAGGTTCTTCTTATTATGCAGTCTGCCTGCCGTATCTACGATAAGCACGTCGGCGCCTCTTTTTTTCGCCGCTGCTGCCGCATCGAATACAACTGCGGCAGGATCGCTGCCCTCGTTCTGACGGATCAGTTCCACGTCTGCTCTCTCGCACCAGACCTCAAGCTGATCTATTGCCGCCGCTCTGAACGTATCTGCAGCTGCGACGATGACCTTTTTGCCTTCTGCTTTGAGATTTGCGGCGATTTTTCCGATGGAAGTGGTTTTACCCACACCGTTGACGCCGATAACGAGAATGACCGACGGTACGGTATCGAGCTTCAGCGGCTCGCCGTCCCCGACCTTTCCGCGGAGGATCGTTTTAAGTGCATCCTTTACGTCCTCAGGCTCTTTCAGCCTGTCGTCTTTGATCTGTTCACGAAGCTCGTCTATTATCTCCTCCGCAGTTTCAAAACCCATGTCGGAGCAGATGAGTATCTCCTCAAGCTCTTCGAGCATATCCTCATCTACCCGGACAAAGCTTTTCACCACGTTGTCTACCTGTGAAAACACCGCTTCCTTTGTCTTGGAAAGTCCGGATTTCAGTTTATCGAAGAATCCCATTATTCCACAAACTCCTTGGCTATTGCGTTGTCTTCGGCTACTGCGTTTACATCAAGCGTAAACACCTTGGATATACCGTGCCGCGGCATGGTAACACCGTACAGGGTATTTGCAGTTTCCATCATTCCGCGTCTGTGCGTGATCATGATTATCTGCATTTCCTTGGAGAAGCGCTTTATGTAGTTGGCAACTCTGGTCACGTTGACTTCGTCCAACGCCGCCTCTATCTCGTCGAATATGCAGAAAGGAGACGGATTCACACGGATAAGTGCGAAGATCAGAGCAATAGCCACGAATGCCTGCTCTCCTCCGGAAAGGAGACTTAAGTTCTTGATCATCTTTCCGGGAGGCGCCACTTTTATATCAACGCCGCTGGAAAGCACGTTTTCGGGATCGGTAAGCTCAAGATGGGCGGAGCCGCCGCCGAACAGTTCTCTGAACACCTCTCCGAAATACGTATTGATTTTCTCAAAGGCATCGACGAACATCTTTTTCATTTCTTCGTCTATGGATCCTATGATACCTTCAAGTTCTGTTTTGGATTTGGTAAGATCATCGATCTGATTTTTCAGATAATCGTATCTTTCCTTGAGCTCCTTATACTCGTCGATAGCACCGACGTTGACATTTCCGAGGGCTTTGACGGTATTTTTCAGCTCGTTCATTCTCTTTGCCGCCGCAGGTCTTTCCTCGGCGGAAAGCTGAGGATATCCGATACCGGCCGCCGCGGTAAACGTAAGCTCGTATTCATCCCAGAGCTTCGAGGTCATCTTATCGACTTCGGAATTGAGCCTTTCAAGCTTTGATTCGTTTGCCGTATGTGCACGGAGAACGAGCTCTTTCTTATCGGTTATCTCTTTGGTCTTTATTCTGTTCTCGTTGAGTTTTCTGTCATATTCGACGTTATTCTCTTCAAGAGAAGACCTCTGTTCTTCGATATCGGTAAGTTCTTTTCTCAGAGAATCGGATTCAGCTCTGAGCTCACCGATCTTTGTATCGGCATCACGTGCTCCGGATCTCAGATTTTCCGCTTCGGTTCTGTGCGCCTCGGATTCCTCTCTGAATTTAGCGGCACGTTCTCTGGACTCAATAGCTGAATTTGCGGCGCTTTCCGCATCCTTCATAAGTCCTGCCAGATCAAGCCTCAGAGAAACGACGGTTTCGTCAGCCTCTGCCGCTTTGTCTTCGGCATCGTTGCGGGTGATATAGGTCTCACGGCGAATTTCCGCGATCTCATCGATCTCAGACTGTTTTTCCGCGATCTCTTTTTCGAGGGCTTCAGCATCCTTTCCGCCCTTTTCTCCCATTTCGCGGAGATTGTCCATGTCTGCGCGGAGACCTTCTATAAGGCTTTCAGTAACGCTCTTTGTCGCTTCGTATTCATCGAGCTGAGCTCGCTCGGTACGCAGGAGAGTTTCGGATATTTTCGCCTTTTCTTCCTCTGCGCGTCTGAAGCCGGTGATCTCCGTCATTTTACCGCGGAGCTCATTCAGTTCCTTTTCGGTCTTTTCAGCCTTTTCATCGACGTCAGCTTTTTCATCTTTCAGCTTGTCGATATGTGCATTGCGGGACAGCATGCCGGAATCTCTTCTTACGGAGCCGCCGGTAAAAGAGCCGCCCATATTGATCTGCTGACCGTCAAGAGTGACGATCCTCAGCTTCCATCCGCTTTTCCTTGCAACATCAGACGCGTTATCTATGTTGTCAAACACGGCAATTCTTCCGATGATACTGGAAATCACTTCTCTGTACTTGTCATCGCAGTCCAGAAGCTCGTCCGCATATCCGATGAATCCGTGATGCTTTGCGGCAGTTTCAAGCTCCGCCGTGCGTGACTGTCCCTTTACGGATGAAAGGGGATAGAACGTTGCACGTCCGGCACCTGCTTCCTTAAGCGCATAAATGGCATTCTTTGCAGCCTTTTCATCGTCAACGACAATATTCTGCAGATTAGACCCGAATGCGGTTTCGAGGGCAACGGTGTATTTATCGCTGACCTTCACAAGCGTGGAGACAGGTCCGTGAACGCCCTTAAGTTTTCCTTCGGATGCAGACTGCATGACAAATTTAACGCTGTTATTATATCCGTCGAAATGCTCCTGCATTCTCAGAAGTGCGGCGATCCTGCTGTGAAGTGCTTCGGAGGACGCTCTGAAAGAACTGAGTTCTCTTTCAACGCCTGCCGCCTTATCGGAAAGAGAGAGATACTGTCTGTCGCATTTTTCGATTTCTTCATCGGACTTTTTAAGAGCCGCCTCGTATGACTCGACAGCGCTTCTGCTGTCCTCTATGTCACGAATGACCGATGCCAGCTTCTCCTCGTACTTTTCCACATCGGAAATGACCGAGCTCTCTTTATCGCTTCTTTCGCTGATGCTGTTTCTGAGCACGTCAAGTCTGACTCTCAGTTCATCTCGTTCAGCTTCTTTTTCTCTTATTCTTTCGAAATCATCAGCGAGCTTTTTATCGAGCAGATCCTTTTCCTCTGTTGCTTTTTTCTTAACTTCTTCAAGTTCACAGAGTTTTTTGTCGGTTTCGTCGATCTTTGCTCCGATGGAATCGACCTTGCTCTTGAATGAAGCAGATACCTCCGCCTCGCTTTTCTCATCCTCAAGGCTTTTTTCAGCCGCAGTATCGGCAGCCTCGGCAAGAGCCTTGGCATGGGCAATATCCTTTTCAAGATTCGCCGCCTCGGTCTCCGCTTCTCTTATTCTCGTATTGATATCCTTTATTCTGTCGTAAAGGACGCTCGCAGCCTGTCTGTTTTCCTGGGATGCCTCAAAAAGTCTCTCATACTGACCTTCAAGACTTCTCTCGTCATCTTCGACCATTTCGAGTTCGTTGGCTGTTCTTCTCACCTCTGTGGAGAATTTATCAACATCGACTCTCAGCTTATCAATGTCAAACAACCATACGGAAATCTCATATTTTTTCTTTTCTTCATAAAGGTCGAGGTACTTTCTCGCCTTCTGCGCTTCTCTTTCGAGAGGCCCGACGCGCGACTCGATCTCGCTGAAAATATCAAGAACACGGGTCATATTGTCTTCTGTCTCACGAAGCTTCTTTTCAGACTCGTTTTTCTGATATCTGTACTTTGAAATTCCGGCTGTTTCTTCGAATATACCTCTTCTGTCTTCGCTCTTTTTTGAGATGATCTCCGCGATCTTTCCCTGCCCGACGATGGAATATCCCTCACGGCCGATGCCGGTATTCATGAACAGCTCATGGATATCTTTAAGACGGCAGGGCTTACGGTTTATAAAGTACTCACTTTCGCCTGCTCTGTAATAACGTCTTGTTACAGTGACCTCTTCATAAGGACAGTTGAGCTTTCTCGGAAGCTCGGAATCGTCAAAGGTGATGGAGACCTCGGCGAAGCTCATGGGTCTGTGACCGTCTGCTCCGACGAATATGACGTCTTCCATTTTTGATCCGCGGATGTTCTTCGTAGATATTTCACCCAGCACCCATCTCATTGCATCGGTTATATTTGATTTGCCGCTGCCATTGGGTCCGACGATGACAGTTGAGCCGGGATTAAAATGCAATACTGTTTTATCCGGGAAGGATTTGAATCCATGAAGTTCCAGTGCTTTTAAATACACGGTAGTCCTCCCTTTCCTATTTTTAATTAATCCTAATAGATATATTATATTCCTTTAAGTCATTTTTTTCAAGGATTTTCACGTATTTTGCCGCTGATTTTTCCAGAATTAACGTTTTATTTACTTTATGCTGACCTATTACCGACGAAACCGCTCCGGAGGGTACATTTATTTCAAGAGTTTTGCCTCTTGCATCCATGCGGCCCAGTTCATCCAGTATCATGTCGAGATATACTTTTCCCCGTATCATTTCGCCGAGTGCCGGGTGGTTGGGGCCTGCAAAATATGTGCTTTCCGAATGGAGATTTTCGGATTCGTGAAGGCCTATTTTAAGGCACGGTACTCCGTTATCAATAAAGACGCGCAGAACACGCGCGCTGCGCTCAATAGCTTCATCGACAGTCATCGGCACATACTCCCCGGATTCCGTCATTTTTGCAAGAGGGGTATTGCGGAATACAATGCAAGGATAGATTCTCGAGCCGTCCGCACCTTCGCTGCATATGATCTGTGCAGTTTCGGTTTCGGATGCGGCATCTGCTCCGGGAAGGCCCGTCATCATCTGTCCCACAAACGAAAAGCCCTCACTTTTCAGAAGCCTGCAGGCTTTATAGCTTGCTTCGGAATTATGTCCTCTCCGACTCATTTCAAGCACCTTATCGGAAAAGCTCTGTATGCCGAGTTCAACTTGCGATACTGTATATTTATGCAGTATTTCCGTGATTTCTTGCGATATATAATCAGGCCTCGTGGACATCCGGATACCGGTCACACGGCCGTCATCAACGTATTCCTGAGCTATGTCCAGAAGGCTTATCATCAGTTTTCTGTCTATGCCGGTAAACGAGCCGCCGAAGAACGCTATTTCGCATACGCGGTCTCCCGCCGTTGATAAAACGGTTTCGATATCGCTGCGCACTTTCGACAAATCAAAAGAATGGGCGCCCGAAATTGCGTGCTGATCACAGAACACGCATTGATTCGGGCAGCCCATATGTTGAACGAATATCGGTATATTGATATGCTTTTTTTCTTTCATTCGGTTTTACCGTCAGAGCCGAAAAGGCTCAGTGCTTCTTTTGCGGCATTCTGCTCCGCCGCTCTTTTGGAAGGTCCTTTTCCCACACCTATCACATTTGAATTGAGCTTTGCCTCAACTGTGAATATTTTTTCATGATCGGGGCCTTCTTCACCTATTACGTCATACTGCAGTTTCTCGCCGTCAGCCTGCTGTATTATCTGCTGAAGTGCAGTTTTATAATCGACAAAAGACTCGCCGGTTTTGAGATCGTCTATTTCGTTCAGCACGAACGGCATAAGAAATTCTCCCACCCGACGGGCGTCGTATCCCGTGTCTATATACATTGCCGCAAGAACTGCTTCAAAAGCATCGGACGTTATTGATGCACGGTGACGGCCGTTGTTTTTCTCCTCGCCGTTACCCATTCTGAGATAATCTCCGAGATCAATTTCCTTTGCGTACTTCGCAAGTGCTTTTTCGCAAACGACAGCTGCACGGATTTTGGTCAGATCGCCCTCCTGTCTTGAGGTGTATTTTGAAAACAGATATTTTGATACTATCACAGAAAGGACGGAATCACCGAAAAACTCAAGTCTTTCGTTACATTCTTCATTTGTATTTCTGTGCTCGTTGACGTATGAAGAGTGAGTCAGCGCTTCATCGATCAGTGATTTATCTTTGAAAGAATATCCGATTTTCTTTTCAAGGTCGGATCGGTCAAGAGGAAGAACTGTTTCAGACATTTTCCGCTTTCCTTTCTTCTTTCATTTTCTTGAGATATTCGGAAGCGCCCTGTATCTCTGCTCCTGCACCGCCTCTGATGAAGCTGACAGCCTGCCCTAATGCATTTGCAAAAGAATTGGCATCGGAATTGCCGTGTGCCTTGAATACCGGCTTTGAAAGGCCTATGACGGGAGCTCCGCCGTAGTTCTTATAATTGAACTTTTCCTTTATACCGTTCAGATCCTTCTGTATCATAAGTCCGGCAAATTTATTGACCGGGCTCTTATACAGAGTATCCTTCAGGCATCCCATAAACATTTTGGCAATACCCTCCGTATATTTCAGGAGAATATTTCCTGTAAAGCCGTCGCACAGCAGGACGTCGCATCTGCCGTAAGGAACATATCTGCCCTCGATATTTCCGGCAAAATTGATATTTTTCATTTCCTTCAGGATCTCGTAGGTTTCGGTTTGAAGGTGAGTTCCTTTTGTTTCCTCGGCGCCGTTGTTGAGAAGGCCCACCGCGGGATACTCTTTGCCGAACAGTTTTTTATAATAAATGCTTCCGAGCAAAGCCCACTGCGCCATATATTCGGGCTTCACCTCGATATTTGCGCCGGAATCGAGTATCATCGTAGGATTCTCAAAAGGCAGTACCGCCGCGAGGCAGGGCCTGTCAACGCCGGGAAGGCGTCTCACCGTCATTGTAGCGCAGAAAATGAGAGCACCGGTACTTCCCGCGGAAATGAACACGTCACCGTCATTCTCTTTCAGCATTCTGAGACCCGCACACATGGATGAGTCCTTTTTATTTCTGAACGCCTCTGCAGGATTATCCTCCATTGTTATGACTTCCTCTGCGTTCACTATTCTGACAGAACTGAGAGAGATTCCCTGCTTTTCCGCAGAAGCTCTGATCTCGGCTTCCCTGCCCACGAGGACCATCAAAATGTCCGGATATTTTTCAGCCGCATCGACTGTTCCTTTTACTATTGCATCGGGTGCGTTATCGCCGCCCATAGCATCAATGATTATCTTCATAACAAACCTTTTTCGGATACTATACCGTCAATTTCTTTAAGAGCACGATCGGCGTAGAACTGATATCTTATCTTCTTGCCGCCTTTGATCTTTTCTTCCGTATGTGCTATGATACCGAAATTGGCATTCATAGGCTGAAAATCGTTTTCTCCGCCTTCGCTGACGTAATGTGCCATTGCACCGATCATTGTGGTATCGGGGAATATGAACGGCTCTTTTCCCATGGCTCTTGCCGATGCGGAAAGACCGGCAACAAAGCCCGAGGCCGCCGATTCGATATATCCTTCGACACCGGTCATCTGACCTGCAAAGAACAGATCCCGGTTATCTTTCATGGAGTAGTCCGGGCAAAGCATACCGGGAGAATTCAGAAAAGTATTTCTGTGCATAACGCCGTATCTCAAAAATTCGGCATTCTCAAGACCCGGTATCATGCGGAATACTCTTCTCTGCTCGGGAAATGTGAGATGAGTCTGGAAGCCAACCAGGTTGAACATGGTGCCTTCCTCGTTTTCACGCCTAAGCTGTACTACCGCATAGTAAGATTCCCCTGTTTCGGGATGATGTATTCCGACCGGCTTCATAGGGCCGAAGCGGAGGGTTTCCTCGCCTCTTTTCGCCATGACCTCAACGGGCATACACCCCTCAAAGACCTTAAGCTTTTCGCCTTTTTCAAAGTCGTGGAGCTGTGCGGTCTCCGCATTATACAAGGCCTCATAGAACGCCTTATACTCCTCGGCGTTCATAGGACAGTTGATATAATCCGGAGTTCCTTTGTCATATCTTGACGCGAAAAAAGCCTTCGTCATGTCAACAGACGAAAAATCCACAATAGGAGCCGCCGCATCGAAGAAAGACAGCTTTCTGCCGCCAACAAGCTCTGCGATCTTTCCGGCAAGCGAGTCGGATGTGAGAGGCCCGGTAGCGATCACCGTGATACCGTCATCGGGTATTTCGGTGATCTCTCCGTAAACCACTTCTATATTGGGATGATTTTTGATCTTCTCCGTGATATAGTCGGAAAACGCAACTCTGTCAACGGCAAGTGCGCCTCCGGCTGAAACTTTGGTCTGTTCCGCCGCTTCCATAATGAGCGAGCCCATTCTGCGAAGCTCTTCTTTAAGGAGGCCTACTCCGCTGGTCACGTCGTTCGATCTGAGAGAGTTGGAGCATACGAGTTCCGCAAAGCCGTTATATGAATGAGCCGGTGTTTTTTTCTCCGGCTTCATTTCATAAAGGATCACCCTGCAGCCTCTGTTTGCCGCCTGCCATGCCGCTTCACAGCCGGCAAGCCCTGCTCCGATGATTCTTATATCCATTATTCTTCGTTTGCAGGTACGTCGTCACGCTTATATCCGCATCCCTCGGTCTTGCATACGAGCTGGTCTTTGCCTTTCTTTCTGAAAAGCATTTTTCCGCAGTCGGGGCATTTCTCGTTGGTGGGAAGATCCCATGAGGAGAACTGACATTCGGGATACTTGGAGCAGCTGTAGAACACGGTCTTGTTTCTGCCGTACTTGGTAACGATCTCGGAGCCGCAATCGGGGCACTTAACGCCAAGTTCCTTGACCTTCTGCTTGGTGAATTTACACTGGGGATATTTTACGCAGGCATAGAATGAGCCGTATCTGCCGGTACGGAGAACCATATCGGAGCCGCAAAGCTCACACTTTGTAGGAGCGACCTCAAGTTTTTTCTGCGCCGCTTCAGTATCTTTTTTGACGAGAGGCTTGGTATTCTTACAGGTAGGATAGTTGGGGCAAGCCGCAAATTTGCCGAAGCGGCCGTTCTTTACGATCATTTTGCTTCCGCACTTATCGCAGATAATGTCGGTTTCCTCAACGGGCACCTCGATATCATCTTTGGAAACAGATTCCATTGCTGCATCAAGCTCCTTGCTGAAGCCGTTATAGAAGCCGCTGAGCACGCTGATCATTTCCTCGCCGCCTTTTTCGATATGGTCGAGTCTGTCTTCCATATCTGCGGTAAACTTATAGTCAACGATGTCGGGGAAATGCTCTGCCATAAGCTTGGTGGTCACTTCTCCGAGAGGCGTGGGATAGAGAGATTTGCCGTCACGGGCAACGTATCCTCTCGATATGATGATCGTAATGATAGGCGTATAAGTGGAGGGTCTGCCTATTCCCTTTTCCTTGAGGAATTTGATGAGAGTAGCTTCGGTATATCTTGCCGGAGGCTCAGTGAAGTGCTGTGCTGCTTCCACATTCTTACCGTTCAGCATTTCGCCTTCTGTGATGGCAGGAAGCTTTTTTGCGCCCTCCTCGTTTTTCTCATCGGTAGATTCCTCATAAACTGCCATATATCCGTTGAATTTTACGGAATAGCCGCTTGCACGGAACAGATATCCGGCACAATCGAAATCGGCAGATACGGTATCAAGCTCCGCATTTGCCATCTGGCTTGCCACGAATCTGTCCCAGATGAGCTTATAAAGCTTGTACTGGTCGGGCGTCAGGTGACGTCTTACCTTTGCAGGCTCCAGCTTCATGGAAGAAGGACGGATAGCTTCGTGAGCGTCCTGAGCGTTTGCTTCGGACTTATACACTCTGGTGGACGCGGGATAGAACTTATCGCCGAATTTTTCAAGAATATAATCCTTTGCGGCAGACTGCGCCTCTACGGCGATTCTCAGAGAGTCGGTTCTCATGTAAGTGATAAGACCCTGTACTCCGCCGTCTGAACCGAGGTTGATACCCTCATATAGCTCCTGCGCAACACGCATGGTGCGCTGAGACTGGAAATTGAGTTTTCTGGATGCTTCCTGCAGGAGAGTAGACGTGATAAAGGGCGGTGCGGGGGATTTTACCTTCGTTCCCTTTTTCACTTCGACAGCCTTGAAATCCTTGCCGCGGACACTTGAGCATATAGTCTCGGCAGTCTTGCCGTCTGAAACTTCCATTTTTGTTTTTTCTGCGGTTTTTCCGTAGAAACGGGCGGTAAGCTCCTTACCCTTTGCAGTTTCGAGAACTGCGTCAACAGTCCAGTATTCAACGGGGACAAATGCTCTGATCTCGTTTTCTCTTTCAACGATGATTTTCGTTGCAGCAGACTGAACACGTCCGGCGGAAAGGCCGCTTCTTACTTTTTTCCAAAGGAAAGGAGAAAGCTTATAGCCAACGATACGGTCCAGTATTCTTCTGGTCTGCTGTGAATTGACCAGATCCATATCTATGGAGCGGGGAGCTTTTATCGCTTCCTTGATCGCTGTTTTGGTTATTTCGTTAAAGGTGATCCTTTTTGCCTTTTCAAGCGGGATACCCAGAGTTCCCGCAAGGTGCCATGAAATAGCTTCGCCCTCGCGGTCAGGGTCCGTTGCGAGAAAGACTTTGTCAGCCTTGGATGCTTCTTTTTTCAGTTCTTTGATAAGATCTCCCTTGCCTCTGATATTTATATAGTGAGGCTCGAAATCGTTATCGATATCTATTCCTATTGTAGATTTAGGCAGGTCTCTTACGTGGCCCTTCGAAGCGACCACTTTATAATTGTGACCGAGATAGCCTTTGATCGTATTCGCTTTTGCAGGAGACTCCACTATTACAAGATTTGACATATTATTCTGTCCTCCTCTGATTTTTCATTTCAATATTATATACACAATCGTTTACGAATTCAATAATAAATTGAAAATTTTATAAGCCGTCGTCATCTTCGGTTATATATTCCGGATCGCCGCCGTAATCGGCAGCTCTTTTAAGATAGTATCCTCCGGCTCCGGCTTCGACTGCGCCGGCGATTTCAAGCATAGTCAAAGAGACCATTATCTGCGACATGGAAAGCCCGCATTTTGCGATCTCCTCCGTGACCATCGGCACGTCGTCTTTCATGAAATCAAATACTTTACGTTCGTCCGGGCCGAGAGAACCGATATCAATGTGCTTGACTTTTTTGTTTTCCTCAAGCTCCGGAAAGGGCTTTTCGGCAGGTGCTTCTTTCTTTTCCGGATGTTTTTTCTCCGCTGTTCTCTTTTTTCCGCCACGTGCCGCAACTCTGTAATCTGCTGCAGCCTCATCGGGGGATATATGGGGCACGGATGAATCAAGTCTCAGTGTATGCGGGTATATGAATTCATAATTTTCAAGGATATCGTCAGCTTTAGTAACAATCTGTGCGCCCTGCTTCAAGAGGAAATTCGGAGCTTCGGATCCGGGCTCACCCACAGCGCCGGGGACTGCGTAAACGCTTCTTCCCTGATACAATGCATGGCGTGCCGTAATAAGCGATCCGCTGGACATATTGCCTTCGACGACGCATACCGCACGGCTGAGTCCGCTGATTATCCTGTTTCTTACCGGGAAATGCTGTCCGAGCGGCGAAACGCCCGGAGCGTACTCCGTTATCACCGCGCCGCTGTCAAGCACTTTCCTGAGGAGTGCTTCATGCTCTCTCGGATATACCACGTCAATACCGCATCCGAGGACGGCGACACATTTTCCTCCGGCTTCTATGGCACCAGCCATCGCCATTCCGTCAACTCCGAGGGCAAGACCGCTTATGATAACTGATCCGCCGTCAGCAAGTCCCGCGCCGATCTTATATGCCATTTTCTTGCCGTAATCGGACATGGTCCTTGTACCTACGACAGCACACGACATATAATTATCAAAGTCGGGGATTTCTCCGAGAACGTACAGCACCAACGGTGCATCCTTAAGATTCAGAAGGCTTTTGGGATATTCTTCCCTGTCCGGAGTAAGGATAGTGACGCCGTTATTATCGCACCATCTTATTATGTCCTCTTCTTCGAGAAGCGATTTTCTGCCAAGGCGGGCAAGCACCTTGTTGTCTATACCTTTTACGTCTTTTCTGATTGTATCGGGAGTGGATTCGTACACATGCTCGGGAAAACCGTAGAATCTTAAAATATCCACGGCAGACCGGCTTCCCTGCCCGCATGAATGTGACATCCACAACCAGTATTTACGATTATCGGTCATAAGCTGTCCTTACAGTTTTCCGATGACTTTTCCCATTTCCCAGAGAAGCACTGCAGAGGCAGTTGCCGCATTGAGGCTTTCGGTTTTATCCGTCATCGGTATTATCATCGTTCCGTCCGAAATCCGAACGGTTTCTTCTTTTATTCCGTGGCCTTCATTTCCCACAATAATACAGTCGGAGGGATGAAGGACTGTTTTCGAAAGTGACATTGAATCGCCTGCAAGCGCAGTAGAAATAACACGTCTGCCCTGTTTTTTCAGCATCGGAATTATTTCGTCCAGTTCACCGCAGACGGTGAACTTCATTTTGAAAAGAGCGCCCATGGAAGCACGCACGGTTTTGGGATTGTATATATCGGCACAATCGGCAAGGATAAGTCTGTCTATACCGAACGCCGCCGCAGTTCTGATGACCGTACCCACGTTGCCGGGGTCTCTTACACATTCAAGAGCAAACACCGTTTCGCCGTTTTCGGCAAAGCCATTGTTTTCGAGCATCTCGACCGCAAATATAAGGCCGTCGGGCGACGTATCGGAGGAAATCTTGTCAAAAGCCCCGTCAGACAGCACGATCAGTTCCCCGCCTGCCTTTGATGCGATGGCACGCAGGTCTTCCGTATCACAGCTTTCTTTCACAGCCGTATAGCGGACTGTGCACCGTCCTGCCGCCTCCGCGCAGAGCTTTCTGCCCTCGCACAGATACAGTCCGTTCGCACATCTGCCCTTTTTGGACTGAAGCGAAGCAAGCATTACAACGGTAGGATTAGTCCGTGATGAAATGTATGTTTCTCCCATAATACCCTCAATTCGTTTGCACGTAAAAGAACCCACACGTGCGTGCACGTGGGGTTCTTCATTATCTTGATTAAAGCGCTGCCTTTGCCTTCTCTACGAGAGCTGCAAAAGCTTCCTTATCGGATATTGCGATCTCAGAGAGCATCTTTCTGTTCAGATCGATGCCTGCCTTCTTGAGGCCGTGCATAAGCTGAGAATAATTGATGCCGCATACCTTTGCCTGTGCAGAGATACGTGCGATCCACAGCTGTCTGAAATCTCTCTTCTTCTGTTTTCTGCCGATGTATGCATAGTTACCGCTCTTCATTACGGCCTGTTTAGCCATCTTGAAGTGCTTGGATTTGGAACCCCAGTAACCTTTCGCTGCTTTAAGAACTCTATTTCTTCTCTTGCGCGTCATCATAGCGCCTTTTACTCTTGCCATTTCTCTATTCCTTTCTCAATCCTAAGAATTCTCCGATGGAGATTATTTCAAAATAAGTCTCTTGACGTTTGCTTCCATTGCAGGGCTGAGCATATCAGCGCCACGGAGACGTCTCTTCTGCTTCTGAGTTTTATTTGTGCTCAGGTTGTGACGGTGGGAAGAATGATGCATCTTAACCTTGCCGGTACCGGTTACGCTGAAGCGCTTGCAAGATGCTCTGTGAGATTTGATCTTGATCTTTGCCATTGTTATAATTCCTTTCGGTATTGTGTATTAGCGGATCTCTCCGCAAAAAGTAAGCTTATTCTTCGGATACGGGCTCTGCTGCGGGAGCTGTTTCTTCAGCCGCAGGCTTTTCTGCCTTCTCCTGCTTTTTGGCGGATGCTTTTATCGGCACAAGAAACATCGTCATCTGACGGCCCTCGAGAGTGGGCTTCTTATCCATAGTGGAAAATTCTTCGCATGCCTCTTTGAACTTTGCGATGACCTCACGGCCCAGATCCTGGTGAGCCATTTCTCTGCCCTTGAAGCGCAGACATACTCTGACCTTGTTGCCCTCTTTAAGAAACTTGATGGCACGTGCGGCTTTTGTGTCGAAATCGTGCTTATCGATACGGCATGAAAGCTGTACCTCTTTGACTTCAACGACCTGCTGCTTTTTCTTCTGTTCCTTTTCACGTTTGTCCTGCTCATAGCGGTACTTACCGTAATCCATGGCACGGCATACGGGAGGAGTGGCCTGAGGAGCGATGCATACGAGATCTACCCCCTTGTCCTCGGCATAGCTTTTTGCTTCGCTGAGGCTCATGATACCCATCTGGTCGCCGTCTTCATTGAGAAGGCGGACTTCCTTTGCACGGATATCATCATTGATAAGAAGTTCTTTAGTGCTGATAGTTGTGCACCTCCGTTAATAAATAAAAAGTGCGGAGCATACTCCGCACAAAACTACACCCTATGGGTGAACAGCTTTATTGAACCGATGCTCGCCCTTGCGGCACGGTGAGAACGGAGTACGTTCTTCTTCTTTTTGCTCCGCTATTATATCACCCCTCTCGGGGAATGTCAATAGGTTTTTTTATTTTTCTTTTATTTTCTCGCCTATTGATTTTTTCCGGCACGTGTTTTATAATAAATGTAATCGTTACGATAAAAGGACAGGTGTGCCATGAGAGATTATCTTGAACACTTTTTTGAGCTTTGTGAATACCCCGCAGAGGCTTCCTTATCGCTTCTTGCCGATTACGACAGACTTATGGCGTGCGAAAGCACACGCCGAGTATTTGAAAAGTACATCACGGCATACGAGGCGGCCGAGCGAGGAAGAATAAACTTTGACGAAATGCTCGGCGCAGTACGTTCAGTTACTGCCGATGCAGGAGTTCATACATATGCGGCAGAGCTACTTATATACTGCTGTCTTTCAAAGCACCTGAGAGAACTGTACCGTGAGAACGGGATTGACGACGGCGTATGGCGTGAAAGCATGCTCGATCTTCGTTACAAGCTGATGGAGTGCTACAAAATGCACGGTATCTGGGGTTCATTCGTTGCATTTTGGTTTGACCTGTTCTTCTGCCTCGACAGATTTGCTCTGGGCAGGCTTCAGTATGAGCATTCCGCATACTTTGCCACCAATGAGCCCTACACGAAATTCGGACTTGAGCTCATCCGTGACAAGAGCAGAGCGCTTCAGCTCCACATTCCTTCTTCCGGCAGACTGACCGGGGAATCCGTGGCCGAATCGCTGAAAAAAGCATACGAATTCTTCAAGGGAACCGAGTATATGCAGAACGGCATTCTCGTTACGGAGTGTTCCTCCTGGCTTCTCTTCCGCGATATGGAAAAGTTCCTCGCTCCCGATTCCAACGTCATGAAGTTCCAGCGTTGCTTTGAAATCACGGCAAGCTGGGGCGACGCCGGCTTCCACGATTGCTGGAGACTGTACAATAAGGATTGGGACGGTAATGCCGATGCCCTCCCCCGCGATACAGATATGCAGAGGCGTTTTGCCGACTGGCTTAAAGCCGGAAACAGCGCCGGATGCGGTCTCGGCCTTCTTCTCTTTGACGGCGAAAAAATCATCAATATCTGAGGTACATAATGAGAGCGATAGTATCTGTTATCGGCAAGGACAACTTCGGTATCCTTGCGAAAGTCAGCACCAAATGCAGTGAGAATTATGCAAATATCCTTGACGTTACCCAGTCCGTTCTTCAGGACATGTTCGTTATGGTAATGCTGGTTGATATTTCACACGAAAAATGTGATTTCATGAGCCTCAAGGGCGATCTTGACCGTCTTGCAAAAGAGATCAATATGCAGATCAACCTTATGCACGAAGACATTTTCAACTCTATGCACAGGATCTGAAATAATGCTTAATATCAAAGACATAATGGAAACGGTCCACATGATCCAGGATGATAATCTGGACATCAGGACCATAACAATGGGTATTTCCCTGCTTGACTGCTGTGACACAGACATAGACAGATCATGCGGAAAGGTGTATGAAAAGATCTGCCGTCTGGCAGGTGATCTGGTGAAGACCGGAGAGGACATATCAAGGCTGTACGGCATACCGATAATCAACAAGCGTGTATCTGTCACTCCCATATCCATGCTCGTGGCATCATCCGGCGGAGACCCGGTAAAGTACGCAAAAGTGCTTGACCGTGCGGCGCATGAGATAGGCGTCAATTTCATAGGCGGATACTCCGCTCTCGTTCATAAGGGCTTTTCTCACGGCGACCGTGAACTGATCCTTTCAATTCCCGAAGCACTCGCGGAAACCGAGCTCGTCTGCTCTTCCGTTAACGTGGGCACGACCAAAGCCGGTATAAACATGGATGCCGTTGCCATGATGGGAAAGATCGTTGTGGAATCGGCAAAACTGACGGCAGACCGGAACTGTATCGGTCCCGCAAAGCTGGTAGTATTCTGCAACGCTCCGGAGGACAATCCTTTCATGGCGGGAGCGTTCCACGGTGTCGGTGAGCCGGACTGCGTCATAAACGTCGGAGTATCAGGCCCCGGTGTTGTCCGTGCGGCACTCACAAAGTGTCCGGATGCAGATCTGAACCAGATAGCGGACGTAATTAAAAAGACTGCTTTCAAAATAACACGTATGGGCCAGCTGGTGGGCACCGTTGCATCCGAAAAGCTCGGCGTTCCTTTCGGTATCGTTGACCTTTCTCTTGCACCCACTCCCGCCGTAGGTGACTCCGTTGCCCACATCCTTGAGGAAATGGGTCTCGAGGTGTGCGGTATCCACGGCACTACCGCCGCGCTTGCGCTTCTCAACGATGCCGTCAAAAAGGGCGGCGTGATGGCTTCCTCCAACGTAGGCGGTCTTTCCGGCGCATTCATACCCGTATCAGAGGATGCCGGTATGATAGATGCGGCAAGAAACGGCGATCTCTCTATCCAGAAGCTTGAGGCAATGACCTCCGTATGCTCCGTCGGTCTCGATATGATAGTTATTCCCGGCGACACACCCGCAGATGTGATATCTGCAGTGATTGCGGATGAGGCTGCCATCGGTATGGTGAACTCCAAGACGACCGCAGTCCGTATCATCCCCGCGATAGGCAAGAACGTCGGAGATGAGCTTGAATTCGGCGGACTTCTGGGAAGCGGCCCGGTCATGGATATCAACCGTGCAAAGTCTCCCTCGAAGTTCATATCCCGCGGCGGCAGGATCCCCGCCCCCCTTCAGGCGCTCAAAAACTGACACGGTATCTCAAAGCGGGAGTTATTCACTTGAGATGAATCGACCGACCGGATAAGAGTCAGTTTGCACATATAGTTTTATTGAAAACATCACTATTTTGTAAAAATGGGAAATTTTGAATTAATTTGAATTTTCCGCTTGTAAGTTATTCAGATTTGGTTTACAATATAGTGTGGTATGGAAGTGAAAGCTTCCCTTAATTTCGTTCCAAAAATAAATTATATAAATTTCGGAGGAAATCAAAATGTCAGTAAAAGTTGCTATTAACGGTTTCGGTCGTATCGGCCGTCTCGCATTCCGCCAGATGTTCGGCGCAGAGGGTTATGAAGTTGTTGCAATCAACGACCTTACCGATCCCAAGATGCTCGCTCACCTTCTCAAGTACGATACCGCTCAGGGCGGTTACTGCGGCAAGATCGGTGAAGGCGCTCACACTGTTGAGGCAGGCGAGAACTACATCGTAGTTGACGGCAAGAAGATCACCATTTACAGCGAGAAGAACGCTGCAGATCTCCCCTGGGGACAGATCGGTGTTGACGTTGTTCTCGAGTGCACCGGCTTCTACTGCTCTAAGGAGAAGTCCATGGCACACATCAACGCAGGTGCGAAGAAGGTTGTTATTTCCGCTCCCGCAGGCAATGATCTTAAGACCATCGTTTACAACGTAAACAACGAGACTCTTACCGCAGAGGATCAGATCATTTCCGCTGCATCCTGCACCACCAACTGCCTCGCTCCCATGGCTAAGGCTCTTAACGACTACGCTCCCATCCAGAGCGGTATCATGTCCACCATCCACGCTTACACCGGCGACCAGATGATCCTGGACGGCCCCCACAGAAAGGGTGACCTCCGCCGTGCACGTGCAGGTGCTGCAAACATCGTTCCCAACTCCACCGGTGCTGCAAAGGCTATCGGTCTCGTAATCCCCGAGCTGAACGGCAAGCTGATCGGTTCCGCTCAGAGAGTTCCCGTTCCCACCGGTTCCACCACCATCCTCACCGCTGTTGTTAAGGGTGCTGACGTTACCGTTGACGGTATCAACGCCGCTATGAAGGCTGCTTCTTCCGAGTCCTTCGGTTACAATGAAGAGCCCATCGTTTCTTCCGACGTTATCGGTATGAGATACGGTTCCCTGTTCGATGCTACTCAGACCATGGTTTCCAAGATCGGTGACGATCTCTTCCAGGTTCAGGTAGTTTCCTGGTACGACAACGAGAACTCCTACACCAGCCAGATGGTTCGTACAATCAAGTACTTCGCAGAGCTTGATCTCGCTAACCTCGCTGACTAATTAAAGCAATAAAAGACGCGCTCCTGACGGAGCGCCTTTCTTTTGTTTTTATCTTAATTCTTCGTTTCCGGATCAATTATTATGCAAGCCTGCATGAATTCCTGCTCGTAGCTTTTTTCAACGTCTTCTCTGGAGTAATTGGTTATGCCGCATAGCGGGTCTGCAAACACGTATGTATACGCTGAATGGCCGATCATCACAAGGCAATGCGAATGGGAATACCAGGTGACCACGTCATCCCCGTACCAGTATGAGTAGCACACCGTGGGATCACAGTCCATAAACACAGTTCCCCATACAATGACGGGCACGCCATCATCAACGTACTCTTCCAGTTCGTCAAAGCTTTTTCCGCTGATGTTGTAGCACACAAGATCGGAGCCTTTGTCTTTCAGATATCTGTTAGCAGTATCCGCGATGCACTTCGCATAACAGCCGGTACCGTTCCCCTTGGGATCGCCGATATATTTCTCGTAAGGGGAATCGTACCAGAATAATCCCTTCGGCAGATATTCATCTGAAAGCTTCACCGGGTCTGTTTCCACGCCCATATAATTCAGTACGATCGAAAGTGAAACGATCTCACATCCATTGGGAAGGTCGGGATTCTGGAGGATGTTTTCCACACCGTCGATCACAAACCGTTCATCCGGGTCGGGAAGCGCTTCAAGCACTTTTTTCTGTACCGCGCCGCACAGCGGGCAGTAGCTGATGCCCGTACCGACTTTTCCGACAGACGGCGGCACCATATCTATCCAGCTTGGCCACGTATGATCGCACAGGGGATCTCCGCCCCTGATATCTACTATTTCAAACGGTGGGCACACCGGCTCTTCCAGGATCGGTTCTGTCGTGATCTCAGTTGTGATCTCATCTGTTGTATCAGAAGTGGTTTCAACAGTTATTTCGGGAGCTTTCCTGCCGTACACCGTCTGCGAGAAAACGAGCAGCACTGAGCTGAACGCCAGCAAAACCGCCATGAGAATGACGGTAACAGTTTTTAATACGTTCTTCATGCTGCCTCCTTTCCTGTTCAGAAATGCGAGAAACATGCATATGATTTACCGAATATTCTTCGGGGGAATCATATGGACAGGCAAAAAAAATATATTCTGAACGCAGTGTTACTATCGGTTGTATCTGTTGTGATAAGGGCGGTGACCGTAAGCTTCAATGCATACGTCACCAGAAAGATCGGGACAGAGGCTGTCGGCCTTTTCACGCTCGTTATGAGCGTATATACTTTTGCCGTAACGCTTGCCGTTTCCGGGGTGAATCTGGCGGCAGTCCGCATAACATCCGAAAGCCTCGCTTTATGCGAAGCAAAACAGTACAGCGCCCGCAAAACACGAAGCGTACTTCGGCGCGACATGGCGGGATGCTGTATCTATTCTCTGTTTTTCGGCGGTGTTTCGGGGACTCTGCTCTATTCTCTGTCCGGCGTGATCGGACGAAACGTGCTGTGCGACATAAGGACCGTTTCCTCGTTGAGAGTTCTTTCCGTTGCATTGATACCGATCGCGGTGTCATCTGCGCTCGCCGGTTACTTCACGGGACTGCGGAAAATATACAAAAATGCGGCAGTCTCCATCACAGAGCAATTCATCAAAATCACGCTGACCTCTGCGGCACTTGTCATCATCGCTCCGAACGGAGTTGAATACGCATGTCTTTCCGTGGTCGGCGGATCTGCCGCGGCGGAAGCATTATCAATGATAACGTCATTCGTACTGTATATTACAGACCGTATAAAAACAGACGGAAAGATATCCGACGAAAAGACGAAAACCGTGAGCGAAAGCATAAAAAGTGTCAGCGGGATCGCTCTGCCCGTGGCATTCGGATCATACGTACGGCAGGGACTGACCTGTGCCGAGCACATTGCCATACCGAAAGGTCTCAGAAAATTCGGAGCGGATCCGGCATCGGCGCTTTCAGCATACGGCATCCTTCAGGGAATGGCATTACCTCTGATACTCTTCCCGTCCTCCGTGACAAGTGCATTTTCTTCTCTGCTGATACCCGAATTGTCGGAGCTTTCCGTACTCGGCTACAAGAATAAAATAGCGGATACCGCAGAACGCGCGGTCAGATTCTGTCTTGCATTTTCAATCGGTGCCGCGGCAGTATTTCTCACATTCGGCAGCGGGCTGGGCATTTCCGTGTACGGAAATGCGGATGCGGGAAAGTACATCGTGATACTTGCATCTCTCGTTCCGATCATGTATCTTGATACTACCGTGGACTCCATCCTCAAGGGAATGGGAGAACAGTTATACTGCATGAAGGTGAATATTCTCGATGCCACTCTCAGCCTTATAATCGTTACTCTTCTCGTGCCGAGAATGGGTGTTATCGGTTATATTGTATGTATATATTCATCAGAATGTATCAACGCCGCTCTCAGTATCGGCAAAACGGTCTCCGTGACCGGGCTGAAATTCGGCATTTCATGGTTTGTCCGTCCGGCAGTCACGGCATCACTGCTGTGTATTATTCTTAAGACGGTCACAAGCAGGATATATATCGGCGGAACTCCGGCGGAAATTGCCGTTTTCTGCGCTGCTTATGCGGGAATTCTGTTCCTCGGCGGCAAACTTCACCTATAATTATATCACTTTCGTCAGAATTTTACAATAACCTTTTGGATATAATAAAAAATCCGCCCGAAAGGACGGATTTTGGTGAGGATGAGTGGACTCGAACCACCGACCTTCTGCATGTCAAGCAGACACTCTAACCAGCTGAGCTACACCCTCAAAGCTTTTACATTATACCCTATCATTTTTGCTTTGTCAAGTACGATTTCACATTTTTTAATTAATAAAAAGCACCGATCGCCGGAGCATGGCATCGGTGCTTTTTATTCGTTAGTTTGTCAAGCAAGCTTGTTAAGTGCCAGAGTGAACTGACTCTTCTTGTGAGCTGCAGCGTTCTTATGGATAACGTTGCGAGCTGCTGCCTTGTCGATAATAACAACTGCTGCCTTATAAGCTTCTGCAGCTGCTGCCTTGTCGCCGCTTTCTACTGCTGCATAGAACTTCTTGATAGTAGTCTTCATCTGGCTCTTGAACATCTTGTTGCGAAGAGTCTTAACTGCAGTAACTTTTACGCGCTTTTTTGCACTTTTAATGTTAGGCATTTTCATCCTCCTGATTAAAATAAAAGCGTCGCATCAGCCTGAGAGGGTGCCTCAGCGAACAATCTCATACATCGGGTATAATACCACATTCATTTCGGTTTTGCAAGTGTTTTTTTCATTTTTTTCGAGATTTTTTGAAAATATCGGGATTTCACTTATATTTTCCCTTTGATTATTGAAAAACATATAGTAAAAAGGTTGTAAATCGCTTGCCGTTATGTTAGAATATATTGAATTAATGTGTAATGCGATGACCTTAAATTGGCAAAGAAAGGCACAGTATGGACAACAAGAATAACAAAAACGAAGACATATATTCCTCGCTGAAAGGATATTTTCCGGATGAATACGATATGTCGCCGGAAGAGCTTGAAAAAACGATCGAGACAGAAAACAAAGAACGCAATATTGCTCTCGGTATGACTGATCCGCATCGCAGTTCGGTTCCGGTTCCAAAAGCAGCTGCGGAAAATCCGGAGGAAACCGCAACCGCGGAGGAAGCTCCCATAGAGGAGCCCGAGGATATCATGCCCGAAGTTTTCTCCCCCGAGGAAGAAGTTTTCGAGCAGATACCGGACGTTCAGATCGCCGACCGGAACAACGATCTGCTTGAGGGATATGACTCTCTCGACAGCCTTTTCGAGGAGCTGGAGGCAGAAAAACCCGAATCCGAGGAAGCAGAAGCTATTGACACGGATAAGCTCACCGGAGATGTGAAAGCACGGAAGGTGGTCGACTGGTTCTTCGATTTTCTCGAGGTCTTCACTATTTGCATGGCATGCATAATCGTGTTTTTCTCTTTTGTTGCAAGGCTCACGAGAGTTGACGGCAAATCCATGAACGACACATTGCAGAACGGTGAATATCTGTTGGTTTCCGATCTGTTCTATGAGCCTGCCGTCGGTGATATTGTTGTTCTGCAAAACACTTCTCTCTCCACAGAGCAGCTCCGCAATCCGCTTGTAAAAAGAGTCATGGCGGTAGGCGGAGAAACGATCCGTATATCCATCGACGGCACGGTAAGCGTGACCGGTGCAGACGGAGAGGTGCGCCGGCTCGACCAGAGCTTTATAAAAAAAGAGCCCTATCAAAATCGGATCGGCGAGCAGACCGTTGTCGTACCCGAGGGTTACGTATTTGTTATGGGAGACAACAGAAACAATTCCACAGACAGCAGAGACAGCCGTGTGGGGCTTGTGGATGAGCGCTGTATTTTCGGAAAAGCGTATTTCAGAGTACTCCCCTTAGGAAGCATCACTGCCTTTAAGAATCCCTATACCGGAAAATAAAAAATGCCATCACAACAGATACAGTGGTTTCCCGGTCACATGGCGAAAACACGCCGGCTGATCGCAGAAAACCTGAAAAATGTAGATATAATCATTGAGCTCCTTGATGCAAGGATACCACAAAGCTCAAAGAACCCGGAGATCGCCGATCTCATCGGACAGAAGCCTTCTCTTGTCCTTCTCAACAAGGCCTCTCTTGCCGATCCTGCGGCTACAAAGGAATGGATATCCCATTATGCAGGGAGAAATATCCGTGCTCTTGCAGTAGACTGCATTACAGGAGAGAATTTCAACAGAATCGGCTCATCCGTGAGAGAGATACTTGACGATAAAATCAAAAAATTTGAAGAAAAAGGCATGGCGGGAAAAAAGCTGCGCGCCATGGTCGTCGGTATTCCCAACGTAGGAAAATCTTCTCTTGTGAACAAGCTCTCCGGTCAGAAGAAAGCGAAAGTTGAAAACCGCCCGGGTGTGACTCTCAACAAGCAATGGGTCACTACCAACCAGGGATTTGAGCTTCTCGATATGCCAGGAGTTCTCTGGCCCAAGTTTGAGGACAGGCTGACAGGAGAAAATCTTGCCGCCACCGGCGCCATCAAGGACGCCATTCTCGATACCGAAGAGCTCGGTATGATACTTGCAAAAAGACTTCTTGAGCTTTATCCGCAGTTATTCTGTGAGCGTTATAAGCTTGCGGAGGCCGAGGTATCAGAGCTCGATGCATACGACCTGCTCTGCGCCGTCGGCAAGAAGCGCGGATTCCTCGTTTCCGGCGGAGATATAAACACGGAAAGAACGGCTCTTATGCTTCTCGAAGAGTTCAGAAACTGCAAAATAGGAAGAATTACATTGGAAAGGCCTTGAAATGCTCGATCTTTCATTTGAAGAACAGTTCCGCAGTGCGGGATATAAGATCATATGCGGCACGGATGAAGCCGGACGCGGACCGCTTGCCGGTCCTGTTGTCGCCGGAGCCTGCATCCTGCCCGCGGGCATCGTGATCGAAGGACTTGACGATTCCAAAAAGCTCACCGAAAAAAAACGTGAAAAGCTGTATTTCGAGATCACGGAAAAAGCAATTGCCTGGAGCGTTGCCCTTTCCACCCCGGAAGAGATAGACGAGCTAAACATTCTCAACGCTTCCCTGCAGGCTATGCGCCGTGCTATTGACGGTCTTTCCGTGAGGCCTGATTTCGTCCTCGTTGACGGAAATATCGACCGTGGATTTCAGATCCCCGCCAAAGCCGTTATCGGAGGCGATGCAATATCCCAGTCGATCGCCGCGGCTTCGATCCTCGCAAAGGTGACCAGGGACAGAATGTGCATGGAGCTTGACGAATTGTATCCTCAATACGGTTTTTCCAAGCACAAGGGCTATCCGACTAAGGATCACAAGCTGGCCGTTTACGAATTCGGTCCCAGCCCCTGCCACAGAAAATCTTTTCTTTCTTTCCTCGAGAGAGACCGTGATAAGCTTGAAGAAGCTTTGAAAAAACGCAATTCCGATGGACAGTAAAGAAACCGGAAGAAAAGGCGAAGCAAGCGCCGCCGCCTTTCTCGCGGGGAAAGGCTACAAAATCATCGGCAGAAACGTTCGCTGCGGTCATCTTGAAACCGATATTATCGTAAAGAACGACAGGAATATAGTATTTGTCGAGGTTAAAACAAGAAAAGAATTCCCCGGCACATATCACCGTTTCGGCAGGCCTGCCGCCGCTGTTGACCGCCGAAAGCAGATGAAGCTGATATCCGCCGCAGAGCAATATCTTAAAAAGAACCGTGAAAGCATTTCCGGACTTATACCGAGAATAGACGTCGTCGAGGTATATATAAGCCCGCAATGCGAGGATTACAAAGTACTTAAAATCTTACATATGGAGAACGCCGTTCATAGATGACGGCACACCGGAATATTTATGAAATACGTAAGCACCAGAGACACATCCGCCGCACCGGTAAAAGTCAGCTCCGCTGAAGCGATCAAAAAGGGCCTCGCGCCCGATAAGGGCCTTTACATGCCCGAAAGCATCCCTCAGCTGTCAGCCGATGATATCGAAAAGCTCCGCACTCTTCCCTATGAGGCAAGAGCATGCGAGATCCTTTCCCTTTTCCTTACGGATTACGATAAGGAAAAGCTTATGAAGGACTGTACGGAGGCCTACTCCGAAGAAAGATTTCCCGGCGGTGCCGCACAGCTTTGCGACATAGGCAAAGAAAAATATTCACTCGAGCTTTGGCACGGTCCCACCTGCGCGTTCAAGGATATGGCTCTCCAGATAATGCCCCGGCTTCTTTCCTCGGCACTTGAAATGACCGGAGAAAAGAAGCGCGCGCACATCCTCGTGGCTACCTCCGGAGATACGGGAAAGGCCGCACTTGAGGGATACAGGGACGTTCCCGGCGTTGACATTACTGTTTTCTTTCCCAACGACGGTGTCAGCCAGATGCAGAAAATGCAGATGACTACACAGAAGGGCGAAAACGTGAACGTTGCCGCAGTTTTCGGCAACTTTGATGATGCGCAGAACGGTGTCAAGGCCATTTTCGCAGATGCAGATCTTGCGAAAAAAGCAGATGACGCAGGTTTCTTCTTTTCCAGCGCGAACTCCATCAACTGGGGCAGACTTGCACCTCAGATTGTATACTACGTTTCCGCGTACTGCGATCTCATCAATATGGGTAAGATCTCAAACGGTGACGTGATCAACATATGTGTTCCCACGGGAAATTTCGGCAACATCTTTGCCGCTTATATTGCAAAGGAAATGGGGCTGCCCGTGAAGCGTCTCATCTGTGCATCCAACGCAAACTGTGTTCTTACCGATTTCATCCGCACCGGAACATATGACAGGAACAGAGACTTCTATAAGACGATGTCTCCCTCGATGGATATACTGATTTCCTCGAATCTTGAACGTCTTCTTTACCTCATCGCAGGTCCGGAAAAAACGGCAGGCTATATGAAAGAGCTTGCGGAAAACGGATGCTACACCGTTTCCGACGACGTGCTTCTGAAAATCAGCTCCGTATTTGCGGGATTCTGCTGTCCCGAGGAGGAGACCGCAAAGGTAATCAAAAAAACGTTTGACGGTGATAAGTATCTTGCCGATACTCACACCTCTGTTGCCATAGGATGTCTTGATGAATACAGACAGATATCCGGGGACGAAACTGTGACGGTTATCGCATCCACCGCAAGCCCCTACAAGTTTGCCGCAGACGTGTGCAAGAGCCTCGGTGATCCCGCAGACAGCACAGAACCCGGCAAGATCCTTGAAAAGCTTGAGAATATAAGCGGTACGAAAGCCCCCCGTCCCCTTACGGAGACACTCACGCTTCCCATCCGCTTCTCCGATACGATAGAGCCCGCCGCCATGGCTGACTTTATCTTCAGAAACTGATATGTCTTTATTTTCAATAGCCGATCTTCACCTTTCTCTGACATCGGGAAAGCCCATGGACAAATTCGGAGCAAGGTGGACGGATTATACCGCAAAAATCGACAAACGCTGGCGTGCCGTTGTGACCGACAGAGATACGGTGATCGTTGCCGGAGATATTTCATGGGCGATCGACCTTGACGAGGCGATCGAGGATTTCAGATTCATCGAAGCCCTCCCCGGAAGAAAAATACTCGGCAAGGGAAATCACGATTACTGGTGGCCCACGCAGGCAAAGCTTGAAACTTTCAAAGCTGAAAACGGATTTGAAACCGTAGATTTTCTCTTCAACAATGCTTTTGAGACGGAAGATTACATAATTGCAGGCACAAGAGGCTGGTACGTTGAAGAAAAAATGCAGCTGAAAGAAAATGCCGACTACGAAAAGATCGTGGCGAGAGAGAACGGACGGCTGAAGCTGAGCCTCTCAGACGCGAAAAAGCTTCAGGACGTATCCGGCAAACCGATCCTCGTATATTTTCACTTTCCTCCCGTTTTCGGTGATTTCAGATGCGGTGAATTCATCGAAACGATGAAAGAATACGGCGTTACCAACTGCTATTTCGGCCATATACACGGCAATTATTACATTCCGCGTACTACGGTGACGGACGGAATTTCAATGACTCTCATATCCGCTGATTTTCTTGATTTCATCCCGATGATAACCATGCCTCTTGATTATTGACATTCTGTAATCCGTTTTTTCACCGAAAAGCCATCCGATTATTAAATACAACAAAGTTTTTACCCGAAAATTGTTGACATTTTACAAAAAGTTTAGTATTATATTGAAAGGCAATTTTTGATATAAAGTAAAAAGCACAGGAGAAAGGCAAAAACCATGAGCTTAAATTCATCCAAACTTATCGAAAAAAATCTTTACGAGCTGAAGATCGGCATTGACGCCGAGACATTCGGTGCCGCTGTAAACAAGGTTTACAGAAGACAGGCAAAGAATATCACGGTACCCGGCTTCAGAAAAGGCAAGGCTCCCCGCTCCATCATCGAAAAGATGTACGGCAAGGGCGTATTCTATGAAGACGCTATCAACGATCTTATTCCCGATGCATACGAAGAGGCTGTTAAAGAGTCCGCACTTGAAGTTGTCGGCCAGCCCGAGTTTGACGTTGAGACCGTTGACGAGAACGGCGTTGTCCTCGTTGTTAAGGTATACGTAAAGCCCGAAGTCAAGATCGAGGGCTACAAGGGTATAGAAGTTACCAGAAAGGTCGAGAAGACCACCGCCGCTGAAGTTAAGGCTGAGATCGACAGAGTTCGTGACCGCAACGCAAGAATGGTTGACGTTGAGGACCGTGCCGCAAAGATCGCAGATACCGCAAACATCGACTATGAAGGCTTTGTTGACGGCAAGGCATTTGACGGCGGCAAGGGCGAGGGCTATGACCTCATCCTCGGTTCCGGTCAGTTCATCCCCGGATTTGAAGAGCAGATCGTAGGTCACAACATCGGTGATGAGTTCGACGTTGTTGTTACCTTCCCCACCGAATATCACGCAGAAGAGCTGGCAGGCAAGGAAGCTACTTTCAAGACCAAGCTCAACGCGCTGAAACTCAAGGAGCTTCCCGCTGCTGACGATGAGTTTGCACGTGACGTTTCCGATTTTGACACCTTTGCTGAATATGAGGCAGACGTTAAGGCAAAAATCACAAAGAGAAAAGAAGATGCCGCTGATTCCGATGTTGAGGGTCAGCTCATTGAAGCTCTTATCGAAAAGCTTGACGCAGACATTCCCGAGGCAATGTTCACGGCTGAGACCGAGAACTACGTACGTGACTATGACACCAGACTCCGCATGCAGGGTATGGACCTCAAGACATACTTCCAGTACACCGGCATGAATCTGGATCAGCTCCGTGAGCAGCTCCGTCCCCAGGCTGAGAAGCAGGTTAAGACCCGCCTCGCACTTGAGAAGATCGCAGAGCTTGAAAACGTCACCGCCACCGACGAGGACGTTGATGCTGAATATAACCGTCTTGCCGAAGCTTACGGCATGGAAGCCGATAAGGTTCGTGAAGCAGTTGCATCCGAAGATATTGCCGCTGATCTCAAGGTCAAAAAGGCAGTTGATCTTGTAAAGGCAGCAGCAGTTATCAAGAAACCCGCCGCAAAGAAAGCAGCAGCCAAGAAGGACGATGCAGAGGCTGCGGCTGAGAAGCCCGCAGAGGAAAAGAAGCCTGCTGCAAAGAAGGCTCCCGCGAAGAAGGCTGAAGGCGAGACCGCCGAGAAGAAGCCCGCTGCAAAGAAGGCTCCCGCAAAGAAGGCTGAAGGCGAAACCGCCGAGAAGAAGCCTGCCGCAAAGAAGCCCGCAGCAAAAAAAGCTCCCGCAAAGAAAGCGGAAAAGGCTGAATAAAAAACTGAATTACCGCTGCCTTACGGCGGCGGTAATTTTATCTTAACTTACAGAAAGGATATAATTATTATGGCATTAGTACCGACCGTTATCGAACAGACCAGCAGAGGCGAAAGAGCCTATGACATTTATTCGAGACTTCTCAACGACAGAATAGTATTTCTTGCAGACGAGGTCAATGACGTTACCGCGTCTCTCGTGGTAGCTCAGCTCCTCTTCCTTGAGGCACAGGACCCCGACAAGGATATCTGCCTTTACATCAACAGCCCCGGAGGAAGCGTTTCCGCAGGTCTTGCTATCTACGATACCATGAACTTCATCAAGTGTGACGTTTCCACCACCTGCATCGGTATGGCCGCATCCATGGGTGCATTCCTGCTTTCCAGCGGTGCCAAGGGCAAGAGGTTTGCTCTTCCCAACAGCGAGATCATGATCCACCAGCCTCTCGGCGGTATGCAGGGTCAGGCCTCCGATATAAAGATCCATGCAGACCACATCATAAAGACAAAAGCAAAGCTCAATGAGATCCTTGCGAAAAATACCGGACGTCCCCTTGATGAAATCATCAGAGACACCGACCGTGACAATTTCCTCACGGCTGAAGAGGCTATGAACTACGGCCTTGTGGACAAAGTAATTGAAAAGAGATAAACCTTTATGGCAGAAATGAATGACAACAAAAGGCGCTGTGCCTTTTGCGGCAGATGCGAAAATCAGGTATCGTTTCTGATACCCTCCCCTACCGGAGTTTACATCTGCGACAACTGTATCGAGGTCTGCAACGAGCTTATATACGACAGCACGGCAGTATCTGACAGCGATTATCAGCTTTCAGCCGATAATCTTCCCCGCCCCGCTGAGATCAAAGCGTCTCTTGACGAATACGTGATCGGGCAGGATGAGGCGAAAATATCGCTCAGCGTTGCCGTATACAACCATTACAAGCGTCTTCTTTACAAGGATAAAAAGCAGAAATCCAGAGAAGAAGACAACGATGATGTTGAGATACAGAAAAGCAACGTGCTTCTCATCGGTCCCACCGGTGTGGGAAAAACTTTTCTCGCGCAGACTCTGGCGAAGACTCTGAAAGTTCCCTTCGCCATTGCCGATGCAACGACACTTACGGAGGCAGGATACGTTGGCGAGGACGTTGAAAACATTCTTCTTCGTCTTATCCAGGCGGCTGACTATGACGTGGAAGCCGCAGAGCACGGCATCATCTATATTGACGAGATCGACAAGATATCCAGAAGGAGCGAAAACCGTTCCATCACCCGTGACGTTTCCGGCGAGGGCGTTCAGCAGGCTCTGCTGAAGATACTTGAGGGCACTGTTTCAAACGTTCCTCCTCAGGGCGGCAGAAAGCATCCCAATCAGGAGTTCATACAGATCAATACCGAGAACATCTTGTTCATCTGCGGCGGCGCATTCGACACGCTTGATCAGATCATTGAACAGCGTAAGGGCAATTCCGTAATGGGATTCGGCGGAGAAGTACAGACCAAAGAAGAAAAGAAATCATCCTCCGTTTTCAAGGACGTGACCGCGCACGATATTGTGAAATTCGGTCTTATTCCCGAGTTGGTCGGCAGACTTCCGGTCATTGTGGGCCTTGAAAATCTTGATGAAAACGCCCTTGTACGCATTCTGAAAGAGCCCCGCAATTCTCTCACACGTCAATACAAAAAGCTGTTTGAGATGGACGGCGTTAAGCTCAAATTCGAAGAAAAAGCTCTCGCGGCGATCGCAAAGCAGGCAATAGAGCGCAACACCGGTGCACGCGGACTGCGTTCTATTCTTGAAGAGCACATGACCGGCATTATGTACGACATTCCCTCAAGAGATGACGTGGCTGAAGTGCATATCACTCCGAAATGCATAACGGACAATGCCGCACCGAAAATAATCAAAAAAAGAGCATAAATCGATAAAAGACCGAAGCTTACGCTTCGGTCTTTTCATATTCGGTGAAGATATCTTCAAGGAGCTGTCCGAATTTGCAGGGATCGTATTCCGCGTCGTTGAAACGGCGGAGACCACGCCTGCAAAGCTCATCAGCGACCGTTTTATCGCGGCTTGCTATGATCTTCAGCATTTCGAATTCTTCGGCGCTTTCACGCAGATTCTCAAGCCTTACGGACATCCACGGTCCGTCTTTTCCCGGGTAGATAAGCTTATCGTCGCCGGGAGGCAGAATGCTGACCGAATCGGCATTTACGTGCGCCGAACAGCTCACGCTGAACGGATCGGAGTTATCCTGGTAATCATTGACTGTCCAATGCAGATAGCCTTTCAGATCGTAAAGATAATTTCCCCAATACATATACCTTGTGGAAAGAAGCGGAATATCCATGAATCTGTTCACGTATCCGCCCTCTCTGGGGTACAGGCAGACGTACTGCCAGATCTCTCCGCCCTTTTCCCTTCTCTTCTCGAATACTTCTCTGTTATTTTCGTATTCGTCGCTGCGGGGTACCCAGATGTCCAGCGCACCGTCTATGGGTGCATTGGAGATCGCATCATACAATTTTATTTCGGGGATGATGCTTCGTACTGTTGCCGCAAGCTCTTTATATGTTTCGGCGTTCAGGTCGTTGGGCTCATCGGCAATACCCACAGAGAACATATCCCCGGAGAGCCAGCCCTTTTCCCTCAGGTGTTCACGAAGGGATGTTAAGATTTTCGCAAGGTATTCCTTCGCCTCATCGCTTCGGGAGTCCATCCCGCTGACGAGGATGTCCCCTGCCGTCCATGAACGTCTGAATCCAACGCCGCCGAGATGGAATGACTTGAATCCCATGGAAAGGGCTTTTTCAACGTATCTGTCGAATTCCTCGAAATCCTTGCTTCTCAGTACATGACGCTGTTTTGAGATGACCGCATGGACGTACAGCCTGTTCTGGTGCTGTCTTCTCAACGTCTTAAGATACTTCGTTTCAAGTTCAAGGTATTCTTCGGGACTCTTTACATTGTGGTACTTATAAATGTTCCACAGTCCCATATCCATAACGATCTTCAGCGTTTCCTCGGGCAGTTTTCCCTTAACGCTGATCTTATACGGGACAACGGCAGTATCTTCTCCGTCGGTGATCTCAACATTTCCGTTGATTTCCGATTTATTATCCGGCACTTTTATAGATACATATAATGCGGCTATCCCGTTCTGAGGCGTTACAGCGCCGTCATATGTTTTCAGGCAATCGTACACGCAGAACGGCGCGATCCTTTCGGGAAAGTGCTCTGAAGGCTTTTCAAAGCCGGGATTTGATTCCACCGGTATCGCAAGCTCTTCATATATTTCCGCTCCGTCACATTTGACGGTGATCTTTTCGCCGGACACCTCCGACAAAAAAATCTGAAAAGCGGCATATCCTCCGGAAAGGGCTGAAAATTCAGCTTTTTCGGAGGCTGTTTTGTATTCGGTAACATCGGGATAAAGCCACTCATAGTTGCGGCATACAATATATTTCATATCAGCTGTACAGTTCAGTTATTTTTTCAAGAATTTCTACGTCCGCCGGACAAAACTCATACTGCGGTATTTCAGAAGGCTTGATCCATCTGATATCGTTATGTTCAAGAAGCCTCGGTGTTCCGTTTGCAATGCTTGCTTTATACACGGTAAGGTGCACCGTGATATCCGGGTACTTGTGTATCACGTCGAAGAATACGCTTTCGGGTGATACCGTAACGCCCAGTTCTTCCATGCATTCACGGATAAGAGCTTCCTCTCCGGTTTCCCCCGGATCAAGTTTTCCTCCCACGAATTCCCAGAGCATGCCTCTTGCCTTGTGCGGAGGTCTCTGACAGATCATAAACCTGCCGTTATCCCATATCAGTGCCGCGGCGACCTCTACTGCGTTCATATCGTCTTTTTGAGAGTGAGTACGTTTTTGCCGTCCGTTCTCTCGTACTCTACGCTGTCCATTGTCTTCTTGACCATAAAGATCCCCAGACCGCCTATATTTCTTTCGTCGGCTGACAGAGTAACGTCCGGGTCTTCCTTGGCCAATGGATCGAACGGTATTCCCTCATCGGTAAATCTCATGATGAAATTCCTTGTATTCACGTCAAAGCCGAGCCCGAGAGAAAGAGTTCCTTTTTCATCCGGGTATGCATAATGCGCCACGTTGACGAACAGTTCCTCAAGAACTACGGAAAGCTGCATCACCGTCTTCATAGATGCGCCGCATTCCTCCAGCTTTTCTTCAAGAAATGAAGTAGCCGTCATCAGCGCGCCGTCCTCTGCGGGAAAAACTCTTTCTTCTATTTCCATATCGTCAGCACCGCCTTTTTCCGTTCCGTTGAAAGCTACGGACAGCATGGTTATATCATCAAACTGTTCGGCTTCACCCACAAATACATCTATATCACGGCGTACTCTGTTGAGACATTCCTGGGGGCTGTCTTCGGTATTCGCATTGAGAAGCCTTTGCAGTCTGTCTTCGCCGTACAGTTTGCTTTCACTATCTGTCGCTTCCGTCACGCCGTCAGTATACAGATATATTTTGTCACCCGGACAGAGATCAAATTCCTGAAGCTTATATTTTACGCCGTCCATTCCGGCAAGAACAAATCCCGCACGGGATTTCAGATACTCGTAGCCTGAGCCTTTCCTGTATATGAGAGGAGGATTATGTCCCGCATTTGCAAAGGTCACGTGGCCCGTATTTATATCCAGTATGCCCATCCATGCCGTAACAAACATA
The DNA here is from genome assembly GCA_045641325.1 of Candidatus Avispirillum sp. Classification (GTDB taxonomy): domain Bacteria; phylum Bacillota; class Clostridia; order Oscillospirales; family CAG-272; genus Avispirillum. Next base: position 21,286 of record JAZUGU010000039.1, on the reverse strand, counting down.
CCGGCATCGTTGCCCTCGCAAAGCTTTTCATTGGCGCGGGTGAACACCTCATCCACTCCGAGACCGGATTCGGCGAAATTCTTAATCATGGTCTTTGCGGTCATCATAAACATGGCCGCAGGTATTCCTTTGCCTGACACGTCAGCTATAAGAAATGCCAGCTTATCTTCACCGAGAAGATAGAAATCATAGAAATCTCCGCCGACTTCCTTGGCGGTATCCATTGCCGCATGGATATCGAACTCTTTTATATTAGGATATGCGGGGAATACGGAAGGCAGAGCGGAATGCTGGATGTTCTTTGCAAATTCCAACTCCTTGTCAATCCTTGTTGCAGCTTCGTCAATATAATGCTTAAGCGTTGTGACGGTACTGTTTATATCATCGGAAAGAGATGAGAATTCATCACTTGATCTGACGTTGACGGTAACATCCATATCTCCTTCGATAATTCTTCCGAGGCTGTCATTGACGATACGTATCTTATCAACGACCAGCTTTTTGATCAGCATATATACGAAGAAGAACAGAAAGGCAAATACGAGAACTTCCATAAAGGAATTGATGTACGACATTATGTCACGGGTATAGAATACCTCGCTTTCCGGGACTACACCGATAATTGTGAATCCTTCGGACTTGGTGTACATACAGTATGATTTTACTCTGTTGACCGTCTGCTTGAAAAGATCAGAGGAAGATTCCTCACTGATGTCAACAACGTCCACGACGTCTTTGCCGAGAAGCTTTGACGGTGCGCTGACGATCACATTGCTGTCATCGGCGATAAGCATATATCCGTCGTTTCCGACGTGACGGTTTTTGGTTTTTCCCTTTACCTGGATCGCAAGGTCGTCCTGAAATTTATCCGCATTATATCCGACCTGGACAAAACCCTTTCCTGCCATGGATATTCCCGCGTACTTCATGGACACGCTGTGGTCGTACGTTGTCGGCAAATAGTTCTGCACCCATTCCTGCTCTGTTTTATTCAGCACGGAAAATTCAGCAGACTGACTGCCGGACATCATATCAAATCCCACGTAATCGGGATTGGTTGAAACTATGATCTTATTTGAAGTATTGACTATGTTGATCTCGGAAACGTCATATTTATCACAGAGAAGTTCCAGATCCACATCGGGGTTATTATTGACCTCGACGGTGATCTTACGGCTTATTCTCAGAAGATTTTCATTGGACGTGTTGATAACGTCTTCTTTGACATCGGCAAGATTCAGCGAAAGCATTTTCTTGGTGTCGGAAATTGCGGTCTGTGTCTGGAGGCTGAATACGAACAGAGTGGTCAAAAAATAAGCGAGCACGACGCAGACCAGAAGCCATGCCTGCACCTGCTGCGATATTTTTTTATATCTTATGGTGCTTTTATGTGCCTTTGCACTGTAAAGCGTTATCGCAACGATGGAAAGCATCACGGCCACCGCATTGCTCACGACCATGGGGAGTGTGCAGATCTTTACTATGTCAAATGCGCGTGACAGGTCTGAAATATGTGTCAGCACAAGGACCGTTATGTGAATGATTTCCATAACGACAGCGGTAGCGGCACCGAATCCCCACGTAGGACGCCTGTTGTCCAGCATGAATTTTCTGAGGAATGCGGCATACAGACCGGCGAGAAACGTGGAAACAGAACAGGCTACCTGAGAATAGGCACCTGCTCCCCAATATGCGGCAAACCAGCGTTCAACACCGCCGATAACGCCGGCGATGATACCGGCAGGACCGCCGAAAATGAATCCGGCGCAGAGGGGGGCAGCATCTCTTGCGTTTGCGGTGGCTCCGCCCACGTCAACTCCGAATTCGGTATTGATCACAGCTATTGCGCCGAAGACTATTCCTATTATGATCTGCTGTACGGCGTACGGCAGCCTTCCGAACGGTGTTTTCCTTTTGAGAAAATAGAAAATTACGGAGAAAGCTACCGGAAACAAAGCCAGAATCAACAGATGGATATATACGCTCATATCAGTTTCCTTCCTCGTGTTCTTATTACATTTTACTACTTTACTCGCTCAAAATCAACAGAAAAAGTGATATTGCGATTTCTTTTTGATTCATGTGAAAATCATCCTTTACAAGCGGGCTTCTTTGTGATAATATTGGTAAAGAAAGGCAGGTAATATTATGAGCAAATGGCAGAATAAAAACGTTCTCGTTATGGGTGACAGTATCACCTCCGACGGCCGCTGGCAGAAAGAGTTTGCACGCCGTACCGGTGCGAACATAAAGACACACGCATACGGCGGCATCGGCCTTATTGATATGATAGACGGACTGGGTGCATACGATGCCCTTATCGGCGGCGATATGCAGTACGATCCTTTCACCGGATGCACGGGCCCCTTCAAGCCCCTTTCATATGAAGAGGTCGAATGGGCTGACCTCATCATAATCCTCGGGGCATACAATGAGCGCCACATGGAATATGGGGAGCGCGGTGATATGTTCCCCCATCAAAATACTCTGAGAGGCAAATATGCATACGTTATCGAACATCTGTACGCTATGCTCGACAAGGTAGATAATCTCGACTGCCGTGTGATGATAGCCGCTCCTCACTGTCCCGGAAAATATGACTGGATAGACTCCGACGGATACGAGGACTTCCCCAAGGGGAGCGGCCGCAGCCTTGAGACCATGGCTGACCTCATAAAGACCATTGCGGGAGAATACAATCTTCCCTGCTGTGATCTGTGGCACACCAGCGGCATCGGCAAGTTTACATGGAAGATATATGCAAACTCCCCCGTTGCGATCAATCCGGATTACGATCCTTCAAAGGAATACGTAGCACCTTATCCCCAGTATGCAGATCAGGCACACATGAACGACCGCGGATATGCGAGGCTCGGTTCCTGCATCGCCGCTTTTGCGGAAACCATATAAAAAATTATCCCCCCGACTCGGTCGGGGGGATTTTTTTCTTTTATCTGTCCTCTCGGAAATAAGGAAGGCCGAGAGATGCGGGAGGCTGATTGTCTTTCAGCTTCAGCATACTTACCACGATAAGCACTATGACCGTGATAAGGAACGGAACGATTGCGAACAGCTTCTGCTGTGCCAGGGACAGGGTTGTAAGCTGTGCATCCATGATGGAAAGGCCGCCGAAAATGAATGAGCCTACAATCGCGAACAAAGGCTTCCAGACAGAGGCAATTACAAGTGCAACCGCCAGCCAGCCGAAGGAATCGATCGCCGCTTCCGCAAACTGTGTTCCCGCGCTTCTGTCCATAATATAATACAGACCGCCGAGACCTGCGATGGCAGAGCCCAGAGTTATGAATGCATACTTATACTTTTTAACGTTTATACCGTCGGCGTCTGCCGTTGCGGGGCTTTCGCCCACGGCACGGAGATACAGACCGTATTTCGTTTTATTTAGGAACAGCGCTACGAGGATCGCAAGGATGATGGCGAGATACACGAGAACGCCGTGGCTGAGGAATATCTGCGAAAAGGCATCCTTTTTACCGTCCATACCGAGCAGATTCTTGAAGCAATAGCTTACGGACACGAACAGCTTCTGGTCGTAGATCCTCTTGGAAAAGAATTTCATGAAGCCTACGCCGAAGGTCGTCATTGTAAGGCCGGTAACGTTCTGGTTAGCATTGAGCGAAACCGTGAGGAACGAATACAGAAGGCCTGCAAGACCTGCGAACACCATTGTGAACAGGACTGAAAGGATAACGAGGATCGCGGAATTGGGCTCTGCCGTATGACCGGCATACAGTGACACCGCAAGGCCGCCGCCGGTTGCACCGATACACATGATGCCTGGGATACCGAGGTTTAAGTTACCTGCTTTTTCCGTAAGGATCTCACCGATACATCCGAAAAGAAAGATCGTGCCCATACGGATAGCGTTTACTATGATCGTTGTTAACATCGCACTCTCTCCTTTCAGTTATTGCGGTTGCCGCTCTTATTCAGCATGATACGGTAGCGGATAAAGAATTCGCATCCGATGACGCAGAAGAAGATAATTCCCACGACTATGTTTGCATAGTCGTTACTGTTGAGCTGGAACACGACGGAAACGTTTTCCGCTCCGGAATTGAGGAACACGACGAAGAATGCCGTGAACAGCATTGCAAGAGGATCAAATCCTGCGAGCCATGCCACCAGGATCGCCGTGAATCCGAGGCCGCCTACCGCGGTATTTACCGTATGCGATATCGCACCTGCGTAAAGCACGCCGAGCACACCGCAGATAACACCGCTGAATACCAGTGTTCTGATGATAACCTTTTTAACGTTGATACCGACGTACTTTGCGGTATTCACGCTTTCACCGACGAGAGCGACCTCAAAGCCGTGCTTGGTATATCTCATATAGATGAACATGATCACGGTGAACACCACTGCCACTATAACGGAAAGCAGGTAGTTATTATAAACCGTGGGGATCCATGCTCTTCTTGTAAGAAGGTTTACGATACCGATATTTCCCGATCCGCTCTTATCCCAGTTGAACACGAAGCAATCGACAACTGCAATCGCTATGTAGTTCATCATCAGTGTGAAAAGCGTTTCGTTTGCGTTGAAATACGCCTTGAAGAACGCGGGGATAATGGACCAGATAACCGAGGCAAGAATACTTGCAGCTATCATGATTATAATGATCACTGTATCGGACAGCTGGGGGAATGATGCGGGGATGAATTTCATGCATGCTATCGCTGCAAGGCATCCCACGAGTACCTGTCCGTTTGCTCCCATATTCCAGTACTTCATTTTGAAGGGAGGAATGACCGCAAGGCCGAACATGAGCAGGAGCGCTATGTTCTGGAGAAGCGTCCACACGTCGATGAAGGCACCGGTAAACAATGCTTTATAGATGTTGAGCGGATTTTCCTTTATAAGGATAACGCTGAGGATACCGACGATAATGAGTGCGACAACGACGGCAAGTGCACGGATGGCAAGGGACTTGCTAACGGGCATCGCATCGTTTTTCGTTACGTGGAAAAGGGGCTCATGAGTTTTCTGTTTAGTCTTCATCATTCGTCCTCCTTTTCAGCGATCTCATTGGCTTCGTTCCATTGTTCTTCGGTAAGGTTGGAGTCTTTTGCTTTACCGTATTCCTTTTCCTGCTTTAAGTCAAGAGATCCGGTCATCATAAGGCCGAGCTCCTCTTTAGTGGTCTTATTGGCATGGACAACGCCCATTACCTCGCCGTGGCAGAGGACCAGGATCTTATCGCAGAGGGACAGCATAACGTCAAGGTCTTCGCCTACGAAGAGAATGCCGACGTCATTCTTTTTCTGCTCATTGAGAATATCGTAAATAAGATATGAGGAATTGATATCAAGACCTCTTACCGGGTATGCTGTTACGATAACGTTGGGGCCGGATTCGATCTCACGGCCGACCAGGATCTTCTGTACGTTACCTCCGGATAGACGGCGGACGGGAGTTTCCGTTGAGGGAGTGACGATACCCAGCTTTTCAATGAGTGCCTGGGCTCTCTGACGTGCGCTTCTGCGGTTCACGAAAGGAGTGATCCCGTCGTTATACGTTTTGAGCATCATGTTGTCCGTCATGGAGAAGGACGGAGCCAGTCCCATTCCCAGACGGTCCTCGGGAATGAAGCTCATGGATATTCCCTTTTTGATGATCTCTCTTGCGGGCAGGCCTACAATGGATTCGCCCTTATGCATTATATGTCCGCTTTCGGGAGTTCTCAGTCCGGCAATAGCCTCGCAGAGTTCTTTCTGTCCGCATCCTGCAATTCCCGCAACGCCGAGGATCTCTCCGCCTCTGATATAGAAGCTGACGTTATTGATGGCAATGTTCCCGGCATCGGATTTAACGGTGAGATCACGGATCTCGAGAAGGGGCTTTTTCTTTTCGATATCTATGCGCTCGATCTTCAGGTCCACTTTTTTGCCGACCATCATTTCCGTGAGCTCTTTTTCATCGGTTTCGGCTGTCTGCACGGTACCGATGTACTCGCCTTTACGGAGAATGGTGACACGGTCGGATATCTCAAGCACCTCGTTGAGCTTATGGGTGATGATGATAACGGCTTTTCCGTCATCTCTCATACGGCGGAGCACATCAAACAGCTTCTCGATCTCTTGAGGTGTCAGCACTGCGGTGGGCTCGTCCAGAATAAGGATATCCGCACCTCTGTACAGCGCTTTGATTATCTCAACGGTCTGTTTCTCGGAAACAGACATTTCATGTATTTTCTTTTTGGGGTCTATATCAAAACCGTATTTCGCCGCAATTTCGGAAACACGGGCATTTACGTTCTTCAGTTTATATTTTTCACCGTTTCCGAGAATGATGTTCTCGGCGGCGGTAAAGGTTTCCACCAGTTTGAAATGCTGATGGATCATTCCGATCTTATAGTTATATGCGTCCGCAGGGGAGGCAATAACGGCAGGCTCTCCGTTTACAAGTATTTCGCCCTCATCGGGGAAATAGATGCCGGAGATCATATTCATAAGCGTTGTCTTTCCGGAGCCGTTCTCACCCAGAAGAGACAGTATCTCATTTTTATATACTGTGAGGCTGACGTTTTTATTTGCGACAACCTTTGTTCCGAATCTTTTAGTAATATTACGGAGTTCGAGAGCTATTTCTTTTTCCATCTTGACTCCTCAGAATAGATTTTTATAAAAAAAGACAAGATAGCAAAGCGGGAATTCCCGCTTTGCTATCAATTCTGTTTGCAAATCAGCCGTAGTTACGGTCCAGAAGCTCGATACCGTCGATCTCAACGTCGAAGTAAGGAGCAGAACGGAACTCGGACTCGTGGAAGTAACCGTCAGCAATAACCTCGGTGTCCTTCTCGAATGCTTCATCAGTATCAACGTCAGCCATGTAGGACTCGAGCTTCTCACCTGCAACGGTGAAAGTCTCGGTATCGAATACATGGAGAGTGCCAGCCTTGAATGCTGCAAGAGCTTCGTCGATAGCTTCCTGGGTGCCCTCAGCTGCAACAGCTTCGTTTACCTCGAGAAGTTCGACGGAACCGCTCTCAACGGTGCCGGTGTAATCGTTATCGATAACGCCGCCTGCCATGGTGGTCTCGATCATGTACTTGAAGTAAGGAGTCCAGTTGATCTTGGAAGATACGATGTAGGTGTTGGGACCCGCAGTGATGGTAGAGCCGTTGTAAGAAACGTTGGGAACGCCTGCTGCCTCGCATGCCTCGGGAGCGCCGTAGGAGTCAGCGTGCTGGGAAATGAGTGCGCAGCCCTCGGAAATGAGAGCCTCTGCAGCTGCCTTTTCCTTATCGGTGTCATACCAGGAACCGGTGAACTTAACCTTCATGGTGACGGTAGGACATACGGACTTCGCGCCAAGGTAGAAGGAGGTGTATCCGGACATAACTTCTGCATAGGTGTATGCGCCAACGTAGCCCATAACAGCCTGCTCTGCAGTGATCTTGCCAGCCTCGATCATCTCGTTCAGCTTCATACCTGCAGCGATACCTGCAGCGTATCTGCCTTCGTAGATAGCGGCAAACGCGTTGGAGAAGTTGTCATAGTTGACAGAGTGAGCCTTCGTGCCGGTTGCGTGGCAGAAGTGAACCTGGGGGAACTCGATAGCAGCCTGGATCATGAAGTCCTCATGACCGAAGGAATCAGCGAATACTACCTGGCAGCCCTGGTTTACACAGTCTTTTGCCTTGTTGTAGCAGTCCTCGGTCTCGGCGATGCCGGTGTAGAGAACGAGCTGGGACTTATCGATGCCGAGCTCCTCGAGAGCAGCGTACATAGCGTCGATGAAGTTCTTGTCGTAGGTGGAAGAGTCATCGTGAAGAGTGATAAGACCGATCTTGAGGTCAGCCTTTTCAACTGCCTTGAAAGGAGCTGCATCGGTTGTGTCTGTGGTCTTTTCGCTGTCTTCAGGTGCAGCCTCATTGCCGCAGGAAGCGAATGCGAGCATGGTGAATACCATAGCCAGCGCGAGAAGAACGGAAAGAATTCTTCTGTTCATGGGGATATACCTCCGAATAAATTAATTTATTTTTTCGGGAAAAAATCCCGATAAAAACCGGAAATGAAAAGCAGTATCACAGGAATTCTACGCCGTTTTCCACGCTCATGGATTTGATGCGTGCGAGAGACTCGACTCTCAGGCCCATCTCTTCAAGCAGTGCTCTGCCGTTCTGGTAGCTTTTTTCAACGACGGCACCCACGCCTGCGATCTCACATCCCGCAAGGCGGCACAGATCTGCAAGTGCCACTACTGCGTTACCGGTCGCAAGAAAGTCGTCGATGATGAGGACTCTGTCGTCCTTTTTGAGAAATTCCTTAGATACTACTACGCCGTATTCTTTTTTGTGGGTATACGAATACACCTTGGTCGCATACACGTCCGTGCTGATATTATCGGTGCGGCCTTTTTTTGCAAAAAGCACCGGGACGCCGAAATACTGTGCCGCAATACAGGCGATGCCGATACCGGATGCCTCTATGGTAAGGATCTTGGTGATCTTTTCTCCGTGATAAAGCCTCTCGAACTCACGTCCGAGCTCGCAGAGAAGACCTATATCCATCTGATGATTGAGAAAGCTTGAGATGCTGAGCACATCGCCCTCGCTGACGATGCCGTCTTTCTTTATACGATCCTCAAGAAGCTTCATCTTATCCTCACACAAGAAAATTTATAATTTATTATACTATATATTAAATACATTTTCAAGACTTTATATGACAAAAATAGCAATTATATTCCTTTTTTTACTGTTAATTGTCAACACACGGCAATTCATGTCGGATCACACTTTAAATTTTGTTTGACAATTTTGTATCGGTATGGTATAATTCCCCTATCCGCAGCGGAGGTTTTCATATGAACAAGATATATATTCCCGACGGCTACAAGGCCGTTCTTGACGAATATGACACTCAGCGTGCCATCGCATATATCAAAAATACTTTCCAGGACGAGTTTGCGAACGCTCTCAATCTGAAGCGTGTATCCGCGCCTCTTTTCGTCACGGAATCCTCCGGCCTTAACGATAACCTCAACGGCTATGAGCGCCCGGTTTCCTTTGACGTGCCTGCCATCGGTGCCGATGCGCAGGTCGTACATTCTCTCGCAAAATGGAAGCGTCTCGCTCTGAAGCGTTACAATTTCAGCGTTGGCAACGGTCTTTACACGGACATGAATGCTATCCGGCGTGATGAGGATCTGGACAACATCCACTCCATATACGTTGACCAGTGGGACTGGGAGAAGATAATCACCCGTGAGAACCGCAATCTCGATTATCTGAAGCTCATCGTCCGTTCCATCGTAAATGCCATATGCGGAACCAACGACAGACTTCGTGTACGCTATCCTCAGCTGACCACCGATCTTTCCCCGGACGTTTCGTTCATCACGACGCAGGAGCTTGAGGATATGTATCCCGATATGACGTCTTCCGAAAAGGAGAGCGCATATCTTAAAGATCACAGGACTGCCTGCATCATGCAGATAGGAAAGACTCTGCGTTCCGGCAAGCCTCACGACGGCCGAGCTCCCGACTATGACGACTGGGAGCTGAACTGCGACATTTTCTTCTGGGATGACACGCTGGGACGTGCGCTTGAGATATCCTCCATGGGCATCCGTGTAGATGCGGAATCCCTTGACCGCCAGCTTACTGCCGCAGGGTGCAATGACCGCAGGTCTCTTCCCTTCCACAAGATGCTTTTAAACGACGAACTTCCCCTTACTATCGGCGGAGGTATCGGTCAGTCCAGACTGTGTATGCTGATGATGGGCTGTGCTCACATCGGTGAGGTTCAATCAAGCATCTGGGACAGCGAAACCGTTGAAAAATGCGCTGAAGCTGGAATCAAGCTTCTGTAAAACAAATACTAAAGCCGCCCTGCCGGGCGGCTTTTTCGTTTTATATTGGGAGTTGTAATCCGTATCCTGCGGCGATACCTATTGCCGCGGAAAGAAGGATTATCAGTATGGGATGTGTCTTTTTGAAAGACAGGAACACCGACAATGCCGTTATTCCGACAGAAATATAGAATGCGGGAGACGTGAAAACGGAAAGCGACACGCCTGCGGGAAAGAGCACCGTCTTGCCAACGGAAACTACCGCCGAGCCGATAAGCCCGATAACGGCGGGTTTAAGGCCCGACATAACGCCCTTTACCGTTTTGCTTTCCTTGAATCTTTCGTAGCACCGTGCGACGATGAGGATAATGACGAAGGACGGCACTACCACGCCGAGTGTTGAGCTGACAGCCCCGAAAAATCCGCCGACTGTTCTGCCCACGTACGTGGAAATATTGACAGCAAACGGACCCGGTGTGCTTTCGCTGACGGCTACGAAATTGATGAGCTCGGCATTCCCTATCCAGCCCATCCTTTCGACCTCCGACTGGATAAGCGGGAGCATTGCATAACCGCCGCCGAAAGTGAAAGCACCGATCTTGAAGAACGTCCAGAAAAGGATGATATATATCATACGTTTTTCCTCCTCATGATAACGGAGGAAACGAGCCCGATGAGGGCACATCCTATTATGATCCAGAGGACGTTTATATCAAGAAACGTCGCCGCCGCGAAGCTGAGTGCCATGATCACGTATGATACCGCACCCTTCGGGCACTTTTTATACATTGACCAAAGTGCCTTTAATATGAGCGCCAGCACGCCGGCACGGATGCCGAAGAAAGCATATTTCACAGCCTGCAGGCTTTCAAACTGGCGGAGCACAAAAGATATTATGAAAATTATCATGAACGACGGGAAGACCACGCCGAAGGTGGCGGCGAGGGCACCGAAAAAGCCGCACGTCTTATATCCGACAAAGGTTGCGGTATTTATCGCAAGCGGTCCCGGAGTGGACTCCGCTATCGCCACGACGTCAAGTATGTCCTCCTCGCTGATCCAGCCTTTCTTCTCGGCGGTCTCCTTCTGTATCAGCGGTATCATTGCATATCCGCCGCCGAAGGTGAAAGCACCGATTTTCATGAAGGTCAGAAGAAGCTCTGATATCAGTTTCAGCCTGTTCTTTTTCTGCATTTCAATCGTATCTTTTCCTGTACTCTGCCATGGTTTTGGCAAACAGTTCGCCGTTTGCCGGAGGGGTATAAGTTATGGAATTCGCCCCCGCAGCAATAGTTCTGAGAATGGTCTCATCAGTATTGCCGCCGGTGGCGATAACAGGGATATCCGGGTGCTTTTTTCTGATGCTCTCCACAACGGCGGGAGTATTCAGAGCAGCGGACACGTTAAGGATATCAGCACCTGCACTTATTCTGTCATCGATATCCTGCTTTTCGGAGACGACCGTTGCCAGCACCGGAATATCCACGACCTTTTTGATCCTCTCGATGATTTCCGGGGGCATTGGGGCGTTAACCACAACGCCGAAAGCGCCACTGTCCTCCGCTTCCGCGGCAAGGCGCACCGATCTTTCACCTGAGGTGAGGCCTCCGCCGACGCCCACAAAAACGGGAGCATCGGCAACAGATATTATCGCCGACGAAATGGAGGGCTGAGGGGTGAACGGATAGACCGCTATCACGGCATCCGTATTTATATTCTTGATTATGGCTACATCGGTGGAAAACACAAGTGACTTGATCCTCCTGCCGAAAATGCTGATGCCGCTGCACTGGTATATGGATGCGGGAACGTCAAGCATATGACTTCGTAGAGTGCCGCTGTATCTGGGGATGAACTTTCTTTCCTGTTCCATCGCACCTTACATTTTTTCGTAATGGTACACGTCAGTCACAAACACCGTGGCGCCGCCTACCGGAACCGTTACGGGGGACGGAGAAATGAAGGAGACGGACTCGCCGTAGGATGCATCGGGGACTGCCTCCACTCTCTGCGCGGAATTCTTTCTGATGATCTCGAGGGCACCCTCCACCTTCTCATCCTCTGTACCGATGAGAAGCGTTACGTTTCCCGAACTGAGGAAGCCTCCGGAGGTGGCGATTTTCGTAAAGTAGTATCCCGCCTCGGAAAGAGAATGGCATACTTCTCCGGAATCTCTTTTGTTGATTATTGCGGTTATAAGCTTCACGTTATTTCTCCTTTCAGAAATCAAGGGTATCTATACCGTCTATAAGTTCTCTTATACGCCCTGCGGCATATTTTATGGTTTCACGTTCCTTTTCGTTTATACTGTCTCCGCGGCGGGCAAAATGGCGGGCCAGCCTGAGGTATGCGATAAGCTTGGCTTTGTTCTCCACCACGGCGATTTTCTCCTTGTCTTCCGTGCCGAGATACAGAGCAATTGATCTGTCCCAGATATACTTTGCCGTATCATAGGGCAGTTTCAGAAACTTCTCGACCATCGACGGATCGTGCTCTCCAAAGCCCACGTACGTTATGTACATATTGGCAAGCTCGAATACAGGATGTCCGTGGCTGAGCGTGTCCATGTCGATGAGAAGCGTTTCCCCGTTCTGGTTCATGACATTGTTCGTATGGAAATCGCAATGGAGCATCGTGCTTGTATCGGGTGTCTCTTCTATAAGGCGTGAAAGCTTTTCGGCATCGTCTTTTTCGAGGAAAGGAGATGCGGTTTTCAGCCAGTCTCTGACGAATATCTTCATATCGGGCATATCGTCAGCTTTCACCTTTGTGCTGTGGATCTTTTTAAGAAGCTCAACACAATCCGAAATATATTTATCACGGTTATCGGGATCTATCACGAGCATCTCGGAATAAGACTTTGCGGAAAGAAGCTCGAAAACGGAGCCGTAGCTTTCGCCCACTTTTACGATATCGTAAGACATGGCTGTGGGGATACCGAGCACGAATGCACATCTTGCAAGTTTTCTTTCGTTCTGTATGTCCGGAAGGCTGTCCGCATTCTTATACACTTTGACGATCGTATCGTCGTTATAACGGTACACTATTCCCTTTGCGCCCTCGCCTATGATCTCGCATCCGTCAACGGAAAGCTCTTTATATGCTTTTTCGATGGGGATCATTTCGGAAAATCCCGTCATTTCGAATATCTCGTAAATATCCGAGGTAACGTTAATGATCCGGAGCGTGGGCTCGCTTTTTCTTATTCTGAGAATGACTCTGAGTCCTGCGCTGGAGATATATTCAAGCTCGCCTGCATCTATCACCAGAGCGGTGTGCGCATTTTCCGCGATGATTTTTTCTGCATCCGCGCATACGGCATCGGAGTTGGAAGAATCCACCCTGCCGGAAAGGAAAAGAGTCAGTATTTCGTTTTCTGCGGTATAGTTCATTGATCGACCTCGTTTATTCTGCTTTATCTTTGAGTATCAGTGTTCTGATTGCTTCCACAGCTGTGGAAATGGAGCGGCTGTTGTCGTGGATCTCGGGGTTGGAAAGACCGAGCTTTGCTCTTTCCTGGTTCCACACGACGGAGAAAACCGCCCCGGCTCTGGCGCGAAGAACGGATGACACGATATAGAGAGCGGCGCTCTCCATTTCGGATGCGAGGCATCCTGCCATGATCCATGCGTTCCACTTTTCGTTGAGCTCATAGCCTGCGGGCATACGGTCCGGGTCATGCTGTCCGTAGAACGAATCTTTACATTGCACAACACCCGCATAATGAGTATGCCCCAGTTTTTTCGCCGCACCGACGAGAGCATTCGCCACGTCAAGATCGGCTACTGCGGGGAACTCTATGGGAACGTATTCTTTCGTGGTTCCCTCCATGCGAATGGCACCGGTTGCGATAACTATATCGCCTCCGACGATCTCCTTCTGCATTGCGCCGCACGTGCCCACACGAATAAAGGTATCCACACCGGTCCTGTAAAGCTCCTCCACGCCGATCGCCGTGGAAGGACCTCCCATACCGGTGGACATGACCAGTACCTTTTCGCCCTCAAGCTCTCCGAGCCATGTGGTATATTCACGCTGTCTGCAATGGAATCCGGGATTATCGAGATAGCCGGCTATTTCTTCCACTCTTCCGGGATCTCCGGGAAGGATGGCATAGCGCGCGCCGTGGCCCTCGTCAAAGCCGATATGGTATGATTTTTCCATAATTCCCGCCTTTTTTATTCTATTGTCAGAATATCGGAAAATCCGGTTATTTCAAATACGTCCATAATACCGTCACAGACGTTTCTGATCACAAAGGTACCCTTGTTTTTCATCTCTTTCTGGACGGACAGTATGACGCGGAGTCCCGCAGAAGATATGTATTCCAGCTTTTCAAAATCAAATACCAGTTCTGTCACACCCTCAAGTGCGCCCGCAAGCTCCGCCTCAAGCTGAGGTGCGGTATTGGTATCCAGTCTGCCCTCGATGGCAAACGTGAGAGCATTGTTTTCGCCGCTTTTAATAATATTCATATTAGCCTCCCGGTCTTAAGCATTGTCTTTTAACAATATTCCAATGGTATTATACCATAATCCTTTCCGGATTTGAATACATTTTATAAAAATAATATAAAGCCGGCAGAAATTTCTGCCGGCTTTTATCATTTATTGAACTGTTTCAGGTATTCTTCGCAGGAGCGTGTCATTTCTTTTGAAAAATCGGAATTGAATTTTCTGTCGCAGAACTTTCTCATCCAATCGTCATAGGTCTGATTGCCTCTGCGCTCATCGAACATCCTGCGGAAATCCTCTCCGCTTCTTTCCGGGTATGTGTTTTCGGAAACTACATATTCCATTGCCGCCCTTTCGGGCTTCTTTCTGTTTTTCTGCTGTTCCGTGGGATAGCCGAACACCACCATAACGGCGGGGATCACGTAATCGGGCAGACGGAGCATTTCTCTGTGCTTTTCGTACTGCTCCAATATATCGCCGATATAGCAGGAGCCGATACCCATGCTCCATGCGGCGCACACGGAATTCTGTGCGGCTATCGCCGCATCGGTTACAGCCAGAAGGATATCACCCGCTCCGGGGGTTCTCGGTTCACATCCCGCCTCTGTGAATGCATCATACCATTTTCTGCAATCGGCGCAGAAAATGAGCACCATGGGTGCTTCCGCAATGAAAGGCTGATTGTCACAGGTGACGGAAAGCTTTTCACGAAGGCTTTTGTCAGTCACGTCGATTATCGTATAAAGCTGCTGACATCCGGCAGAGGGGGCCTCAGCTGATGCGAGCAGGATGGCTTTTTTTACGTCCTCCGGGATATCCTTTTTTTCAAAGGCTCTCACGGATCTTCTCTCTATCAGTTCCTTTACCGTTTCGTTTGCGGTTTCTAAACATTTTTCTCTTTCGATCGCATAATCCGTCACAGTCTTTCCTCCCCGGTAAAGAACGTCCGCCACGGCAGAGCGTCCTTGAAAATAAACAGTTTATCGTAAAGCTTTGAAAATCTGCCGATAAGAAATCCGTTGATAAGTGCAAATACAACCGTGCCGATGCCGATGCCGACAAATTTCCACATACCGAACACGGCAAAACTCATGGCGATACTGACGATACAGCTGATGCAATCGTACACGGTTTTGAAAACGCTGATACTGAAATTGAAATTTTCCGCAACTGCTTTTACGAAATAGTCATACACCTCGGGCATGAAATAGGTGCGGAACACCATGGCAACGCCTGCGGCGCAATTGAGAACGCCCACGGCAAAATACAGTATCCTCTGCCACACAGCATCGCAGGGGAGAAAAGAGCCGAGGAGCATTCCGCCGTCAAGGACAAATCCGTAAAATACAGCCGTGACGAATGCGAACAGATAGCTGACGCGGAATTTCCGCAGTATGATTATCATAAGTACAAGTAGCGCACCCTGAAAGCAGTATTCAGCCATGCCGAAGGTAAAAGCGCTCCACATGGGATTTATCCAGCGGAACAGAAGATATGCGGGGGCAACGACCATGGACATTCCGAAATCTGCTTTTTCCGTCAGCACAACGCTGATAACTATGAGAATTATTCCTATGAAATATGTTGCTTCGCTGTAAAGAACGTGTTTTTTCATCATTTTCTCCGGGAAATGGACTATTTTCGATTATACCACAGATAAAGGGATAAATCAAGATTACGGAAAACGCACAAAGCATTTGCGAGTATTCCGCCAAGTACACGGCTAAAGCCGTTATGCTATACCGCCATAAGGCGGGTGATATACAAAGCCTGCGGCTCGGATAAAAAAATCACTTGCTTTAGCAAGTGATTTTTTGGCAGGGGCGCAAAGACTCGAACTCTGGACATGCAGTTTTGGAGACTGCCGTTCTACCAACTGAACTACACCCCTATATTCTTTTCGACCGGTCGACCTTTAGTATTCTATCACAATAGTTTTGCTTTTGCAACATTTTTTTGAAAATTTCTTCGGTATTTTTTTCAACGTGTCCGGGCATCTTTTTTGTTCAAAATACAAGAGGAGGTAAAAAACATGAGAAAGACATTATTTGCCGCTTTAATTGCGGTTTTGCTGACAGTTCCCTGTGCTGCTTCCGGGTTCAGCTGGTACTGCTGTCACAACAAAGAGCACAGGCAGCCGGCAGCAGACACGCAGTTTTCATTTATTGAAGGACACGGCGGGTATTACTGCGACAAAGCTCATTCCGACTGGAATGACCGGGAAAAGGTGATATATCTGACATTTGATGCGGGATATGAGAACGGAAACGTTGAAAAAATACTGAACGTTCTGAAAGAAAAGGACGTTTGCGGCACGTTTTTTATACTTGAGCACATGACGAAGGATTTCCCCGATATTGTGAAACGTATGGACCGTGAGGGGCATTTTGTATGTAATCACACCGCGCAGCATCACGATATGTCAAAAGAATGCCGTGAAGATTTTGAGGCTGAACTGAAACGGCTTGAGGATGACTGCTCCGCAATCGGTGTGGAATGCAGAAAATTCTACCGTCCGCCGGAGGGACGCTTTTCCGAGGAAAATCTGAAATGGGCTGATGAAATGGGATACAAAACGCTTTTCTGGAGCTTTGCCTATGCGGATTGGGATAACACAGCTCAGATGTCCCCTGCGGCGGCAAAGGAAAAGGTGCTTTCCGGTACCCACAACGGTGAGATAATTCTTCTCCACCCGACGTCCGCCACCAATGCGGAGATACTCGGCGATCTTATTGATGAATGGAGGAGCATGGGCTTCAGATTTGCCCTGCCGGATGAGCTTTGATGAAACGATCCGCAATATGTTTATGTGCCGTTTTCACCGTGATATTTTCTGTTTTCTTTTCTGCGGAGGCATCCGCTGCTCAAAACGGTGAGATCATCAAATCATGCTCGACCGGAAGAAAAATGATCGCTCTCACCTTCGACGACGGACCGCATCCGAAAAACACGGATGAGATACTGGACATTCTGAAAGACTACGGCATAAAAGCCACGTTTTTCGTTATCGGTGAAAACGTTGACCTTTACCCGGAGCTGATCGAGCGGGAGATCGCAGAAGGACATGAGATAGGAAACCACACTCTGAACCACAAATCACTTCTTAAAGCCGACCGTGAGGAAATGGAGCGGGAGGTCGGTGATTTCGGCAAAGCACTGAATGAAAAATTCGGGTACAAGACCGCGCTTCTGCGCCCGCCGGGCGGCTCTTTCAACGATGCGGTGACCGGATATGCCGCCGGGAACGGGTACCGGATCATACTGTGGTCAGTGGACACCCGTGACTGGGCGCACACTCCGGTTTCGGAAATAAAGAAGAACGTGCTTTCCAATACGAAAGACGGCTCGATCATACTGTTTCACGATTATGTGGGCGGAAAATCCCCCACCCCGGATGCACTGCGGGCGGTGATACCCGGACTCCTTGCAGAGGGATATGAATTCGTCACCGTTTCGGAGCTTATAGAAAAATAGCAAAAGAGCCCCGTGATTACGGGACTCTTTTTATCCGATTATTTCTCTTATCTTCGCCCAGCGTTCCTTATAATCATCCGTGGATTCATCGGGAACGAAGCCCGATCTGAGATAGCTTTTGATGGCAGGTATCCGCCAGTCATCCGTGGTCAGGTGGGCAGTTTCCATACCCTCGCTTTTGATGACGGCTATGGAAAAGTCATTCATCAATCTGCCGATGCCCCGTCCTCTGATCTCGGGCTTTGAACCTACCATATGGATATAGCCCTCTTTGGTTTCCTTATTGCAAATAACGCAGGTGGTGGCAACGGGTTCGCCGTCAAGGCAGAAAATATAGCATTTATCTTCCTCATAACCGGGAAAATCCGTCATGAGCTTTTTATAAAAAGCGTGTGTCGCAGGCTCCTCTGCAAGGTCATACTGCACTATATCGAGCCATTCGTCGACGCCGTTTTCACGCTCATTTATTCTTTCAACGGTCATAATTTCCGGAAGCTCGGGAAACTTTGCGGGTGTACCGTCATTTGTCCAACGCATTAAAAGCTGTGCCATAGATTTCTCCTTTTCTCATTTTCTATATCATTATATACGATAAGTAAACCGAAATCAAGTTTCCATATCATAAAATTGTGTCATACAGATGCAGAATCGGTGAGGGAGGGGCGAAGCTGTTGTTTCCTACTGCGAGCACCTACGTCGCCGACAGCAAAAAAAGAAAACGTGAAAACACGTTTTCTTTTTTCAGCGCTCTGCGCTGTATGATGCAATTTGATTAGTCGCTGATGTAGGGGAGAAGAGCAACTACTCTTGCTCTCTTAACAGCCACGGTTACCTGTCTCTGGTGCTTTGCGCACGCGCCGCTTACTCTGCGGGGCAGGATCTTACCACGCTCGGAAATGAACTTTCTGAGTCTTGCGGTATCTTTGTAGTCAATATAGTCGATCTTATCCTCACAGAAAATACAAACCTTTTTTCTTCTGCGGTTGTTCATTCTGGGATTAGGTCTTCTTTCCGCTCTGGCGGATTCTTCTGCGGGAGCTTCAGCTACTTCCGCTGCGGGCTGTTCGACAACTTCTTCTGTTGAAACAGTCATATCTGTATCCATGTTTCTAATGAAACCTCCGTTAAATTTTAAATAATTGGTTTTGCTGCCTGTCAGAAGGGCAGATCTTCATCATCGCTGATCTCCTCGAACTTCGGTGCCGAAGCCTGATCAGCAGGTGTTGCGTATGCAGGGGAATTATAAGACTCGGGGATGTAGGGCGCATTTGCCGCTTCTCTGACTGCCGCAGGGCTCTCGCTCTTGGCGTCAACAAAAAGTGCTTCATCAGCTACGATCTCGGTAACGTAATGCTTTACGCCGTTCTGATCGGTCCAGTTTCTGTTCTGCAAAGTTCCCACAACGCAGATAGAGCTTGCCTTTTTAAAATATCTCGTTACGAACTCAGCCGTGTTTCTCCATGCAGTTACGTTGAAGAAATCAGCCTGGGTATCCTCTCCGCTCTTTCCGCCGAATCTGCGATTGACGGCTACGGTGAAGGACGTTACGGATATTCCGGAAGGAGTGGTCTTCAGCTCGGGGTCAGCAGTAAGTCTGCCGCCGATGATTACTTTATTGAAATTGAAATTAGCCATTACTATATCCTCTCTTATAATATTACCTGTCTATCAAGCCTGTGCTTTTTTGTCTTCGTGGCGGATCACGATGGAACGCATGATGCCTTCGGTGATACCGAAGATACGCTCCAGCTCTGCGGGGAACTCGCCGTCAGCTTCGAAGTTGACGAGAACGTAGTATCCCTCATTCTTGTCATTGATAGGATAAGCGAGTCTGCGCTTGCCCCACTCATTGACTTCTCCTACGGTTCCGTTTTCTGCGATCAGAGCAGTGAACTTTTCCGTAAGGGCCTTGATCTCCTCGTCGGACAGAGTTGCGTCGATGATGAACAAGGTTTCATAAGAGTTCATAAGCTTCTCCATATTTTACACCTCCCTATGGACTTTCGGCCGACGACATTGTGGATTTTTCGTCGGCAGAGAGACGGGCAAAAAACCCGTTCGCGAGTCATTATACCATTTTGTATTTATAATGTCAAGTGTTTTTGTAAAATAATTGAAGCGTCCGCACGGCGGCGGACGCTTCATTATCATTAACCCATTATTACTTCAACTGTGTGCCTACCCTGCATGGGCGGGATAAGATTTCCGTCGATCGCTTTTCCGTCGATTACCACGGACTTCACGCCCTTGCAGACACCCGACGTATTATCGACCTTGATCTCAAACTCGCCGCCGCGGAATTTTCTCGTGACGGTAAATCCTTTCATGGTATCGGGGATGCAGGGATCGACTCTCAGTCCGTCATACTCGGGCATAACTCCGAGAATATAGCGGGAAATATTATAGAACGTCCATGCGGCGGTACCCGTGAGCCACGAGTTTTTCGCCTCGCCGTGGCGGACCGCGTCTTTACCTGCGATCATCTGCGAATATACGTAGGGCTCGGTGCGGTGGATCTCGCTGATGTCCTCAAGGTATGCGGGACAGGTCTTTCTATATACCTCAAACGCACGGTTACCGCGTCCGATAACGGTTTCGGCAATGGATATCCAGGGGTTATTGTGGCAGAAGATACCTGCGTTTTCCTTATATCCCGGAGGATAGGAGGAAATCTCGCCCAGCTCCACGTGATATCTGGTATAGGGAGGATTATTGAGGACGATGCCGTATTTGGTATCAAGTCTCTCGATAACGGAATCAAGTGCTTTTTCGGCATATCCCTCTTTGACGCCGATGCCGCCCATGATGCAGAAGCCCTGGGGCTCGATGAATATCTGGCCCTCTTCGCACTCGTGACTTCCGACCTTGTTGCCGAATGCATCGTATGCGCGGACGAACCACTCGCCGTCCCAACCTGCGGTCATGACGGCATCGTACATTTTGTCTGCCGCCGCTTTTGCCGCTTTCGCTTCGTCGAATTTGCCCTTCATCTCGCACATGGCGATATAATCGGGGGCGACGGAAACGAACATACCTGCGATGAACACGGATTCAGCCACGTCTCCGGTCTCTCTGTTGGATGCGGTCTGGAAGGACTGGCCGGGTGTTTCGGAGAAGCAGTTAAGGTTCAGGCAGTCGTTCCAATCTGCGTGACCGATAAGGGGCAGACCGTGAGGACCTAAATTATTGGTCACGTGATCGAAGGAGCGTTTTAAGTGCTCCAGCATGGGTGCGGCTTTTGATTCGTCGTTATCAAAGGGCACCATATCGTCAAGGATGGACTTGTCGCCGGTCTCCTTGATATATGCGGCAACGCCGAAGATGAGCCACAGGGGGTCGTCGTTGAAGCCCGAGCCCACGTCGGTATTTCCCTTTTTGGTGAGGGGCTGATACTGGTGATATGCGCTTCCGTCCTCAAACTGGGTGGCGGCGATATCGTATATTCTCTCTCTCGCTCTTTCGGGGATAAGGTGAACGAAGCCGAGCAGGTCCTGCGTGGAATCTCTAAATCCCATGCCGCGGCCGATGCCGGACTC
>JAZUGU010000038.1:0-7452 GCA_045641325.1 Candidatus Avispirillum sp. | reverse complement strand
AGTCTGCAAGGGTAAGTGTTACTCTGTCTTTCTTTTTATTGAAAGAGTTCGTATATGTGACCGATTCGATGAGCCAATCGTGAAAAAACAAGTGGGATTCCAAAGTCTTTACGGCTCTTTGGGAAATGCGCCTTCTTGCCGTGTCATATTCACTCTTATATTCATCAATCTGACTTTTTACAAATTTCTCTATACTCTGCCCGGAATGGTCGGGACGGTAAATTTCAACAAGGGTTTCGTCCGTATAGTATTTCATGAATTTCTCCTTATCGACAGATAATATGTTCTCAATCATAAATAATTCTCAAATTTTGCGGTAGTGAAGTCCTTTGAATATATATCCGCAAGGGCGGTGAGTTCTTTTACGTGGTCGGCTTCCGTGGGGTCATAGACACAATGGACGCTGAGGCCTATTTTCTTCGCAGTCTGCACGGCGTGGTATGCGTCCTCGAAGACCCATGTTTCGGGGATTTCGGTGCCCAGTGCTTCAAGTGCTTTTAAGAAAACGTCGGGTTTCGTCTTCCCAGCTCCCGCTTCGGAGCAGGTTATCATGCCGGAGAAATAACTCCACACGCCTGCCCTCTCCAATGCCGCCTGTATGAGCGGACGGTAGGTTGCGGTGGCGATATACATTTTCACGCCTTTTTCGTGGAGCATGGTTAGAAATTCAACCGCGCCGGGCTTCATCTGCGCCCGGTTTTTGTAAAAGTCCATGGTCTCCGTAAGGCATATTCTTTCGCCCTCGTCGGCAGACACGCCTATATAGTTTTCGGCAAGGTACTCGGCGGTCTGGCGGAGAGAAAAATATCTGACCTTTTCGTCCACGCCGTCCTCCGGGTCGCCGCCGTATTTTCTTATTATGTCGGACGTGAACGTTCTCCACATTACCATGGAATCAAGGAGAGTTCCGTCCACGTCGAATATTGCGCCTTTTATCATTACTCTGTCCCCACAAGGAAAAGTTTTGCGTATGACATATACTCGCGGACTAAAATCGTATAGAGAGAATACGGTGATGGGTCGGGAGCCAGAATAAATTTACTGTCATATCCGAGGCGTGAGCATATGAGCTCGATCCTCGGGATGTGAAACGAATTGGATACCGATACCGCAGTATAGTCGTTATATTTTTCGCTTATTATACCGAATGAATTTTCGATGTTCTGGATCGTGTTATGTGCTTCGTCTTCTAGGATGATGCGATCGTCCTCTATTCCCTGCTCCGTGAGATAATCATGCATGGCAGAAGCCTCGGAGACGGGCTCGTCCGAGCCTTGTCCGCCGCTGACGATACAGACTGATTCGGGCAGCTCGTTCATGAGCTCTACGGTTTTATCAAGTCTTTTTCTCAGAACCGTACCGGGCTTATCCTCACGGAGGCCCGCGCCGTAGACCACGAAAACGGTGTCCTCGGGGAGGTCCGCAACGTCGGTCTGCAGGGACGATGCGCTGAATATGTACACCGCCAGAGCGATGAAAGTGACCGTATAGAAAAGCATACCGTATGCGAAAAGATTTTCGAGAAACTTAAAGAGCTTTTCCGGCAGGTGTTTTTCAAACCATTTGCGAAAGAAGACGGGTACGCCCGCAACGATGATGCCGAGAATGGCAACGATCCACGGGAGAGTGCCCTCGGGCCATATGAACAGCTTTATGAAATAGGAGAAGTACGCTATAAAGCCGAACAGCCCGCAGACGGTATAAATGAATTTTATGAACTTATTGTATTTAGTCATTGGTGTTTTTTTCATACTGATATTTCAAAATAGATTTAACAGGTCGCTCAAACTGTCCACCGAATAATCCGGTGTGTCTTCTTCCGACAGCGGAGTTTGCAATTTGCCGAATCCTTGCTTTATCCATACGGTTTTCATACCGACAGTTTTTGCCGGAACTATATCGTTATCAAGCCTGTCCCCTATCATAAAAGCATTTTCGGGCAGGCAATTTGCCGTTTTCAGCGCATATTCGAATATTTTCCTGTCAGGTTTCATCAGCTGAACATCCCATGAGGAAATAATATAAGTAAAATACTGCGATATCCCAAGCTCTGACAAACGTTCCCTGAGCCCGTCAGCCTGATTTGCTATTATTCCAAGCTCATACTTTTCCGAAAGTGCTTTCAGCACACGGGGCGCATCTTTATATAAAAATTCAAGTTCAAATCTGTATGGTGCAATTTCATTAAATTGGTATTTATTGATTACGGTACGGTACTGAGGCCTTCTGTTGATGGAGGCAAGGCAGATTTCGTTATATATATCCTCTGCGGTCAGCCCATGCCTTTTTGCTTCTTCCGTTTCAGCCTGTTCCCTGCACCGTCTTTCCCAGACAGCATCTTCATTTATCAATGTGTAACCGGCATCAAAAAACAAAACTTGCATAAAAGAACCTCAAAATAAAATTTGTATCAAATTGTGCATATGGACAATCCTTCCGCCAAGCGAAACGGTGTCCCCACTCCCTTTACACAAGGGAGGCAAAGCATGATACCGATTTTCGTTGATTCATACCAGTATAGAACATCAAAGCATAAGTAGAGATTGCCACACCCAGTCTGCGGACTGGGTTCGCAATGACACCCTACAGGTGTGGCGGCTTCGCCGCCTGCTTGCCACTTGAGACTTGGCACTTGCGACTATTTCAGCATCAAAAGAAGATCGTAGATGCCGGAGATGGGAATGATCTCCGCATTATCGGAGGTGATGGGCTTTTTGGAAACGGTGCGCTTGGGGAGAGCGATTTTCGTAAAGCCGATACGCTCCGCTTCCTTTGCTCTCTGCTCAACGCACGATACTGCTCTCACCTCACCGGAAAGGCCCACCTCGCCCGCAACGATAAGATCTGCGGGAACGGGGATATCCTTGATAGATGAGCAAAGCGCAAGAGCTATTGCCGCATCCGCCGCAGGCTCGTCTATTCTCAGGCCGCCTATAACGTTGAGATACACGTCACATCCGGAGAATTTCAGCCCCAGTCTTTTTTCGAGAACTGCGAGGAGCAGGCACATCCTGTTATAGTCGATGCCGTCCGCCATTCTTCTGGGAGAGGCATACGACGTGGGTGTTGCAAGCGCCTGTATTTCGGCGATTATGGGACGTGTTCCCTCCATTACGCACACGGCGCAGCTGCCCGAAACGCCTTTCGGTCTGCCCGCAAGGAGCATGGCAGAGGGATTTTCGACTTCTTCCAATCCTTTATCGGTCATTTCAAAAACGCCGATTTCATTGGTTGAGCCGTAACGGTTTTTGATGGCACGGACGATCCTATGGCTCTGACTTCTGTCACCCTCAAAGGAAAGAACGGCATCCACCGTATGCTCAAGCACCTTCGGGCCTGCAATTCCGCCCTCTTTATTGACGTGGCCGACAAGGATAACCGCCGCGCCGTCTGCTTTTGCTCTGGCGATGATCTGTGCGGAGCACTCTCTCACCTGGGAGACGCTGCCTGCGGAAGAATCGGAATTTGCGGATACCATGGTCTGTATGGAATCCACTATCATAACGTCCGGGCGCACATCGTCATATTCCTCAAGGATGGCATCAAGATCGTTCTCCGTGAGAACGAGGACAGATGAGGTATCGCATCCCAGTCGTTTTGCGCGGAGTCTTAATTGTCCTTTCGATTCCTCACCGGACACGTACAGTATTTTGAAATTTTCGTCTGCTTTTCCGCAGAGCTGCATGAGAAGCGTGGATTTTCCGATTCCGGGTTCACCTGCCAGAAGCACGGCAGAGCCGAGCACGAGGCCGCCGCCGAGTACACGGTCAAGCTCCCCGATGCCGGTTTTCATGCGGGCGCTGTCGCTTTCGTCCATTTCGGAGAAGCGCGCGGCGTGCTCTCTGATTACCGATTTTTTACCGGTTGTGAGAGCTATGCCGGAGGTTATCGGTTTATATGTTTCCTCAACGAGAGAATTCCATGCTCCGCACTCGGGACACTGGCCCATCCATTTCGGGCTCTGATGGTCGCACTCAGTACATACGTAAACTGTTTTCGGTGATTTCATCATATACCTCCCGAATCCATTTTTATACATTATACAGTATAACACAGGAGCGCCTTTTTTTCAAGTATTTTCGCCGTCTCTTCGTTTATTTCAAAATTATTTTTTGTGTGGTTAAGTTTTGAATTATCCTAAATAATTGCTTTTCATACGGACATCGAAACTGTGCAAATTAATGATGTGCGAAGAAAGGACTGAAAAAATGAAAAGACAAAAGCTGGCGGCATTCGCCGCTGTTATTATATTGACGTTTTCCGTTTATTTTCCCGTACGTGCCGATGCCGCAAAGGTGACAGAGGTCATTCCGGGAGGCATGCCTTTCGGCGTGCGTTTCGACACCGGCAAGCTCTCCGTCAGCGGTTTTTGCGACGTTGACACAGAGAAAGGCGCCGTATGCCCCTCAAAGCTTGCGGGGATATGCGAGAACGACGTTATCGTTATGGTGAACGGAAGAAAAGTGAAAGAAGCGGAAGGTGTCACCGAAGCCGTTAAAAACAGCAATGGCGAGACAATGATATTTACGGTTGAGCGAAACGGGAAAACCGAGGATCTGAAGGTCACGCCGGAAAAATCGGAAAGCTCGGGAGATTACAGAATAGGTATCTGGCTCCGCGACGGATCCGCGGGGATAGGGACTGTGACCTATATCATCCCGGAAACGGGCGCTTTCGGCGGGTTGGGTCACGGCATATGCGACACGGTTTCCGGCGAGCTTATCACCCTTACGAGAGGTGCTGTTTCCCACGTGAAAATAACCGACGTTGCAAAGGGTGTATCCGGCGACCCCGGAGAGCTGAGAGGTATATTTTCCCCGGACAAGTGCGGAAGCATCATAAAAAACACGCCGCACGGCGTTTTCGGAGTCATGACAGACGCAGTTGAGAAAAAGACGGTAAAGGTCGGTGAAAAAATCCGCTCCGGCGATGCCTCTCTTCTCTGCACTGTCAGCGATGCGGGATGCAAGGAATACGGAATACGGATATCCGAAAACGAAAATGCCGCGGACGGCACTTTCTATATAGAGGTGACGGACGGCGAGCTTATCAGTGCCACCGGAGGCATCGTTCAGGGCATGAGCGGAAGTCCCGTTCTGCAGGACGGAAAGCTTATCGGTGCGGTGACACACGTTCTTATAAACGATCCGCTCAGAGGATACGGCATCACAGCTGAGAAAATGCTCAAGGCCATGCCCGATGAGCTGAAATAGCCCGGACACTGGAAGATTTCGCCGTGCATAAGGTACACCGATCAAAGGCAATACTTATCGTAAAGATAAGTGAGGTTGCTGATGTACTACAACAAAGTTGAAATATGCGGAGTGAACACCTCGAAGCTGCGGGTTTTATCAGGAGAAGAAAAGGCACGGCTCTTAAAGCTTGCAAAGGCCGGAGACGACAGCGCCCGGAAGGAGCTGATAGACGGAAATCTCCGTCTCGTTCTCAGCATAATACAGCGTTTCACCAACAGGCATGAGAATCTTGACGATCTGTTTCAGGTGGGGTGTATCGGGCTTATAAAAGCGATCGACAATTTCAACACGGAGCTTGACGTGAAGTTTTCCACTTATGCCGTTCCTATGATAATCGGCGAAGTGAGGCGGTATCTCAGGGACAACAATTCGATAAGGGTGAGCCGGAGCGTGCGCGATCTCGCGTACAGAGCTTTGCAGGCAAGAGAAAAGCTCCAGTCCCGTACCAACAGAGAGCCCACCGTAAAGGAGATCGCTGAGGAACTGGGAGAAAAGGAGGAAGCGGTTTCCCAAGCAATTGAAGCCATCGTTGAGCCGATGTCGTTATACGACCCGGTCTACTCCGACGGAGGAGATTCCATATACGTTATGGATCAGATCAGCGACACGGGGAGCAATGATGAGATATGGCTTGAGGATATTGCCCTCCGTGAGGCGCTGAAAACGCTCCCGGAAAGGGAGCGTTCCATAATCAGTATGAGGTTTTTCAAGGGGAAGACGCAGATGGAAATAGCATCGGAGATAGGCATTTCCCAGGCACAGGTGTCACGGCTCGAAAAAGGCGCTCTGGAGAGAATAAGGAAGCAGATGTGAATATTTCATCGGATGGCATAGCAAATGCACGCTGAAGCGTGATGATATGCAAAGGCGGCTTGCCGCCTTTGATGATATCCCGCCTCACGGCGGGTGATATCCCAAGCCTGCGGCTTGGATACAGAAAAAAGCACCCGGAGGGTGCTTTTTTCTGGTGCCGGCGGCGGGGGTCGAACCCGCACGGGGTATTAGCCCAACGGATTTTGAGTCCGTCACGTCTGCCAATTCCATCACGCCGGCTTGTTTCCATATGATATCACAGTTTTTAACGGTTTGCAAGCGGTTTTTCCGCTTTTTTCCTACACAACCACACTTAAACAATAAATTTGACCTTCATGAAACAATAATAGAGGCTGACCCACACATCATGACGGAGACCAAAAACGGTACATCCGTGAGTGAGCCAACCTCTACAATGAATGATACCACACCTACACTTGAAAGTCAAGGGAAAGAGCAAAAATCCCGGAAGACCGGGCAGAGCGCGACGTATCATGCGGAAAATAAAAAAGCTCCCGGTGGGGAGAAGGTGCAGAGGTCGATAAAGAAGACTTCAAAAATGAGTTGGAGAGAGCAGATAACGGCTTTGCTTAGGGACAAAAGTACTATTAATCATAGTGATACTTTAGTGCTTACCAACATAAATATTTTTGATGAAATTGATAACGGGTTACCGTTTACTGTTCCAATAAGCGTTGTAACAAAATCACAAGACGGCAGAGATGGTTCACATTTGATACATGATAAAACGCTGATTAGGCTTGACACAAGTATTGAAACGGCACCTATTATTATTGACAACCCCTCAAGAAATTCTATTTCTTTTATTTTTAATTCAAAATATGAGGTAAGTCCTGTTACTGTTTCTTTCCAAAAAAATACGATATTCGATTCAGATAATGTTAATAAAGGAACCAGTATTCATCTGCAAACTGATGTAACATCAATGTTGAACAGTCTTCCGAGCGATACAACAATATACCTGAAAAATAACAACAAGCTTGCTTTCGCACCAGGGACCGTCATCAGTCGTTCCGGGCTTAATACGAAAGCTAAGCTTGTTGAGGTTGATGATACCACAACTGATACCAAAAGTCAAGGCAAAGAGCAAAAATCCCGAAAAGTGGCAGACAGGGACAGAGAGCACAGCGCCGCAGTTAAGTCCGGGGATATGAAAACGGCGGCACGACTGGTTGAGGAGGCGGCGAGAGCGGCGGGGTATGATTCTCCGCTCCTGTTCCATGGGACGGACAGATTCGGATTTACTAAGTTCGACCTTGAAAAGATGGATGACGGACGGAGTATATTTGCTACGTCAATCAAAGAGGTTGCCGCCACCTATTCCGGCGCTTCTGCCGTGCGTGAAATTTCCGACAAAAAAGCC
>JAZUGU010000037.1:0-7569 GCA_045641325.1 Candidatus Avispirillum sp. | reverse complement strand
CGGAGCGAAAAGAGATTTCCCACGCCGTAGTCGATTATTACTGTCATTATAGTATTCCTTTTGTGGACGGTATCACGTCTTTGAATTTTTCGTCTACCGTGACCGCGGTGCGAAGGCTTCTCGCCACGGATTTATATACGCCCTCGATTATGTGATGTGAATTTTTACCCGAGAGCTGTCTTATATGGAGCGCACATTCCGCCTGACGGACGAATGCCGTGAAAAATTCCTCCACCAGCTCCGTATCGAAATCGCCCACCTTTTGGGTGGGGATATCCATTTCGTATCCGAGAAACGATCTGCCGGAAAAGTCCACCGCCGTCATGATGAGCGTTTCATCCATGGGGAGCACCGTATCGCCGTAACGTACGATACCCTTTTTATCCCCAAGTGCCTCGGTGAAGCACTTGCCGAGGACTATTCCTATATCCTCTGCGGTGTGGTGGTAATCAACGTAAGTGTCGCCGGTACATTTCAGCACCAGATCGAATTTGCCGTGGGACGCGAAAAGCGTCATCATATGGTCGAGAAATCCGCAGCCCGTGTCTATCTCACTTTTTCCCGTACCGTCGAGGCAGAGCTTCATATATATATCGGTCTCGGCGGGTTTTCTTTTTATTTCCGATACTCTCATTTTGCCGCCTCCGTTATTTCCCGCACGGCACGGAGGAAAATTTCCATTTCTTCTTCGCTGCCCACGGTTATGCGGTTATAGTCCTTTATTCTTTCCTTATCGAAGTGGCGGACGAGGATTCCCTTCTCACGGAGCTTTTCGTAAAGCTCCGCACCGCCGACTTTTCCGTGCTTCGCAAACAGGAAATTGGTTTTGGAATCGGTGACCTCAAAGCCCATGGAAATGAGCTCCGCCTTCGTTTTTTCTCTCGTTTTCATAACGGTGAGGCAGTTCTTTTTCGTATATTCCTCATCGCACAGAGCGCCGATGCCCGCCGCCGCCGTCATGCGGTTGATGTTATAGGGGTTGGTGGAATATCTTATGGTATTCAGGTCTGCGATAAGCGATGCCGCACCTATGCCGAAGCCCAGTCTTGCTCCCGCAAGAGAACGGGATTTTGAAAAAGTGCCGGTGACAAGCAGGTTATCGTATTTCTCCGTAAGGGAAACGGCAGACTCTCCTCCGAAATCAACGTATGCTTCGTCCACTACCACCACGCGGTCGGGATCGGATGCCACTATCTTTTCAATATCGGACAGAGGCAGGGCGATGCCGGTGGGAGCGTTGGGATTTGCGATGAAAAGAGTTTCGCCGCCGGAAAGGTAATCCTCTGCGTTCAGCGTAAAGTCTTCGTTGAGGGGTATCTCACGGTAAGGAACTCCGTTAAGCTTTGCGAAAACGGGATAAAATCCGTAGGTTATATCGGGGAAAGCCGCGGGATGCTTCTCATCGCAGAATGCCATGAATGCGAAATTCAGCACGTCATCGGAGCCGTTTGTGAAGATGATGCACTCCTCCGGCACGCCGAATTTTTCCGATGCGGTCGCCAGAAGATCACGGCACCGGGGATCGGAATACAGCTGAAGATCTCCCGCCGCCTGCCTTGCCAGCCTCTGTGCCAGAGGGGACGGCGGAAAGGGGGATTCGTTTGTATTGAGCTTTACGTATTTGCGCTCTCTGGGCTGTTCCCCGGGGGTATAGGGCTCCAGCTCCTTATATTTTTCGCTGAAAAACTTACTCATATCGTATTCCTTTACATGCTTTTTGAGTGACAAGTCCGTTTAAATAGACGGCCTCATCCGTCAAGAGCCGAATTATTTCTCCGTTCTGACCACGGCGCTCCTGGCGTGCGCGGTCAGCCCTTCTTTTTTCGCAAAGTATGCCACGTCGTCCGCCACTTTTGCAAGCGCTTTTTCCGTATAGTAGGTATACTGTGTCTTTTTCACGAAATCGTCCACGGACAGAGGACTTGAGAATTTCGCCGTGCCGCTTGTGGGCAGGGTGTGGTTGGGACCTGCGAAATAATCTCCCAGCGCCTCGGGGCAGTTGCGGCCCATGAACACAGAGCCTGCGTGACGGATGGAATCCAGATAATCGAAAGGTGAATCCACGCACAGCTCAAGGTGCTCGGGTGCTATCTCGTTGGCGATATCTATGGCTTTCATAAGATCGTCAGCTACGATGATCTTGCCGTTATTATCAATGGAGGCGCGGGCGATGTCCGCTCTCTCGAGGAGAGGTATCTGGTGTTCCAGCTCTTCTCTTACCGCATATGCCAGCTCCTCGCTGTCCGTTACAAGGACGGCGGATGCCATTTTATCGTGCTCCGCCTGGGAAAGGAGATCGGCGGCGGCAAATTTCGGATTGGTTTTCGAATCCGCCACGATAAGGATCTCGCTGGGGCCTGCTATCATATCAATGGATACCTTACCGAAGACCTGCTTTTTCGCTTCGGCAACGAAAGCGTTGCCGGGGCCGACTATCTTATCTACCCTGGGGACGGACTCGGTGCCGAAGGCAAGGGCGGCGATTGCCTGCGCCCCGCCTATCTTGAATATCTTATCAACTCCCGCAACGTATGCCGCCGCAAGGATGACGGGATTTACCTTGCCCTCTTTATTGGGAGGGGTGACCATGATCACTTCTTTCACCCCTGCGATCTTTGCGGGAATGGAATCCATGAGCACTGTGGAGGGATACGCCGCCGTGCCGCCGGGAACGTACAGGCCCGCACGGTCCACGGGGATTATCTTCTGCCCCATGACGATACCGGGCTCATCGTTTATGATAAAGCTGTTTCTTTTCTGCTTTTCGTGGAATTTACGGATATTGGCGGCGGCGCGCCTGAGGATCTCAAGGAACTCCGGCTCCACCGATGCGACAGCCTCTTCTATTTCATTTTCGGCAACTGCCAAACTATCGAGCTTTGCTTTATCGAATTTCTCGCAATACTCGAAAAGTGCCTTATCGCCGTTTTCCTTTACGTTTTCGATTATACCGGAAACAATGGCCTCAACGTCGATTTCCGGCTGTGTGCGGGCAAATATCTCTTCGTTTTTTACCTCGCCGTATTTCATTATCTTTATCATTCTTCGTTCACTCCCTCACGCAGTCCGTCAACGATTTTCTGCATTTGTCTAACTTTGAATTTGTACGCCGATTTGTTCGCTATCAGTCTGGCGCTGATCTGCTCTACCGTTTCTATCACTTCGAGATCGTTTTCACGGAGAGTCGTTCCAGTTTCAACTATATCGACGATAACATCGGAAAGCCCCAGGATAGGTGCGATCTCGATGGAGCCGTTAAGGTGGATTATATCTATATCCCTGCCCTTTGTGCGGTAATACTTTTTCGCCGTATTGGCAAACTTTGTTGCCACGCGGAGAGTTTTCGTCATGTCGTCCTTAAAATCACGTGGGGCGGCGACCGCCATGCGGCATTTTCCTTTTTTCAGATCCAGGAGCTCGTACACGTCCGGCTCGTACTCGGAAATGATATCCTTGCCGGCAACTCCCATATCGGCGGCGCCTCTTTCAACGTATATTGCCACGTCCGAGGGCTTTACCCAGAAATAACGGACGCCCTTTTCGGCGTTCTCGAAAATGAGTTTGCGGTTGGGCTCGAGGATCGCCGGGCACTCAAAGCCTGCCGCGGCGAACAGCTCGTATATCTTCTCGCCCAGTCTTCCCTTGGGAAGCGCGATGTTGAGAAATCCGTCGTCCTGGGGAGTCTGCTCTTCCACTCTGTCAAGAAGATCCGTATAAACGGCAAAGCCTATCGCAGAGGATTTTCTTCCCAGCTTCTGCATAAGTCTGTCGTATCTGCCGCCGGAAAGCACCGCCGTGGGGATATCACGGATAAATCCTTTGAACACTATACCGTTATAGTAATTGATGTCGTCCGTCACGGAGAAGTCCACTCTGTACAGGTCGGACAGCTCATCGCCGTAAAGCTTATCGAGGAGGGACAGAAATCCGTCGGCACTCGTTTTGCCCGAAAGAAGCTTTTTCAGTTCCGGGAGCGTTTCCGAAAGAGTGCCGTGGACACAGAGAAGTCTTTTCAGCATTTCTCCGTTCTCTGAGCATATCATATCTATCTCATGAAAATTCTTTTCCGACACCGCCGCATAAAGCTTTCCTCTGTTTTCGGAGGAAACGCCCGTATCCGCGATGAACTCCGATATGATATCAAGGTCGGAAAGGCTGAGCACGCAATCATCGGACAAGAGCCTGAGGCTCTCCGCCGCCAGCACCACGCTTGAATGGACGTCCGTTTCGTCCACTCTGCCGAAGCACTCCACGCCGGACTGCATTATCTCCTTGAAGGTGCCCGTACCCTTTGAAACACGGTAGACGTTTTCGTTATAAAAGACCTTCTGTCTTTCGTCAGGGGTATCGGTGGTATTCTTGATTATGGAAAGGGTCACGTCGGGCTTCAGCGCAAGAAGCTTTCCGTCCGTATCGGTAAAGGTGATAACGTTATCGGAAACGAGAAAGTCCTTATTGTCGGCATACAGATCGTATTCCTCAAACTTGCTCATCCTGTACGGCTTATATCCGTACGAAAGATACAGCTCCCGCAGGGCAAATACCGTTTTCTCTCCGGGGAGCAGGACATTTTCATTTACGTTCATCGTTTTTCTCCATTTTCTCAATAACTGATC
This sequence comes from Candidatus Avispirillum sp., assembly GCA_045641325.1. Classification (GTDB taxonomy): domain Bacteria; phylum Bacillota; class Clostridia; order Oscillospirales; family CAG-272; genus Avispirillum. The sequence goes on along the minus strand of JAZUGU010000037.1, from coordinate 2,953 downwards.
TGTAACCGCCGTTGCCGTAGATGAGGCATCTGTTCACACGGCTGATGGTCGCCGTGCTGATGCTGAATTTCTCCGCTATCTTCTGATAGCTGTTCCCCTCGGACAGAAGCACCGCCGTATCAAGCCGCTGTGACATATCCTGTATTTCTCTTATTGTACAGAGATCCTCGAAAAACGCCCTGCACTCCTCGGGAGTCTCTATCCCGGCGATCGCCGTGAAAAGCCTTTCGGCGGATTCGTTATAGTAATCTGACATTTTTTCGCACCTTTTTTCTTATTACGATTTAACATTACAGATACTTTACCACTTTAACGCGGTAAAGTCAAGCATAATTTTCATTTTTTACCGATATTTTTTCAGAAAACCTGCATTTTCAAAGCTTATGACGCATAAAAAGTACATAAGTTTTACAAAATCGAAAAAAACACTTGATTTTTTCCTTTTATAAGTATATAATCACATCGTAAGATAGAGGCGCAGTTTTTATAAGTAGCGTGATTTCCGGACGGTACTCCGCACGTGAAAGGAAAAACTGCCGAAGTATCACGGACAGTTCCGTGTCCATGATGCTGGGCCGCCGCACAATATGCGGCGGACTGTCACTTATTGTGGAGCGCTATCACATACGTACGTTTTATCGTGGTGGCGTTTCGCTGTCACGATTATTTTTTTATGGAGGATACATAATGAAAAAGTCAAGAAAGCTTTTGATGATCTTCGCCGTTGTGATGATCATCGCATCCATGGTCTTCTCCGTAGTGGTTTCCGCCGACGGTGAAGAGCCTGTTGACGGTGCTCTGGGTCTTGCTGCTCCGGAGGGCGAAGACGTCCTTCTTATGGCGGAAGACATCGCCGCACCCGACCTCACCGATCCCGATGCCGCTGCAGAGTACGTTGACAATTATGCCGACAACCTCACCAACGACCCCGATTTCGAAGAGAACATCGGCACGGCTATCGAAACCGTCCGTGAGGACATCCCCGCATACGCCACCATCCTTGCGATCCTGCCTCCCCTGATCGCTATCGTGCTGGCTCTGATAACCAAGGAAGTTTACTCTTCCCTCTTTATCGGTATCCTTGCAGGCGGTCTCATCTACTCCAAGTTCAATCTTGAGCGCACCATGACGCACGTCTTCCAGGACGGCTTCATCAGGACCGTTGCCGATGAGTACAACATCGGTATCATAATCTTCCTGGTTCTTCTCGGCGCTCTCGTTGCCATGATGAACAAGACCGGCGGCTCCGCAGCGTTCGGCCGCTGGACCTCCAAGCACGTGAAGACTCGTGTGGGCGCTCAGCTCGCTACCATCGCTCTCGGCGTGCTCATCTTCGTTGACGACTATTTCAACTGTCTGACCGTGGGCTCCGTTATGCGCCCCGTTACCGACAGAAACAAGATCAGCCGTGCGAAGCTCTCCTACCTTATTGACGCTACCGCCGCTCCCGTCTGCATTATAGCTCCCATTTCTTCCTGGGCGGCAGCGGTTTCCGGCTTTGCCGAAGGTGCGGGCTCCGATTCCGGCATGTCCCTCTTCCTGCAGGCTATCCCCTATAACTTCTACGCTCTCCTCACCATCGCCATGATGATCTTCATCGCCGTTGCCAATTTCGATTACGGCCCCATGAAGAAGTTTGAGGAAAATGCGCAGAACGGCGATATCTTCACCACCGGCAACGACTTTGCAGAGGCCAAGGAAGCCGAGGTCGGCACGAAGGGCAAGGTCTGCGACCTCATCATCCCCGTTGTGTTCCTCATCATCGCCTGCGTATTCGGCATGATCTACTCCGGCGGATTCTTTGATTCCGCAAGCGAGGATTACCTGAACTTCGTTGCAGCATTCTCCGACAGTGATGCATCCGTGGGTCTCGTATTCGGCTCCTTCATCACCGTTATCTTCGCATTCATTTACTTCATGTGCCGCCGCGTCATCAGCTTCAATGACTTCATGGGTGCTTTCCCCGAAGGCTTCAAGGCTATGGTCCCCGCTATCATGATCCTTGTTTGTGCATGGACTCTTAAGACCATGACCGACTCCCTCGGCGCAAAGGTCTGCATCTCCCAGTTCATTGAGGGCCAGGCCGCAGGTCTGCAGAGCTTCCTGCCCGCTATCATCTTCCTTATTGCGGTTGGTCTTTCCTTTGCTACCGGTACTTCCTGGGGCACTTTCGGAATCCTTATTCCCATCGTGCTCTCCGTATTGAGCGGCAGCCACGGTGCTATCACCATCATCGCGGTTTCCGCCTGCATGGCAGGTGCCGTATGCGGCGACCACTGCTCCCCCATTTCCGATACCACGATCATGGCATCTGCGGGCGCACAGTGCAACCACATCAACCACGTTTCCACTCAGCTTCCTTACGCACTTACAGTTGCGGCAGTTTCCTTCGTTTCCTACATTGTTGCGGGATTCGTCCGTGAGTGGTACATTTCCCTGCCCATCGCACTCGTACTTATGATCGCTACCCTCTTCGTTCTGAAGGCTGTCCTCGGAAAGAAGAAAGCGTAAATTAACTAAAAAAAGAAAAAGCACTTGGGGCACCCTCCGTAAGGAAGGTGCCCCAAGGTGGCCTTTGTATCTAAAATATATATTTTTTCGTTAAGACGGTATAGCCTTTGCGGTTATGCCGTTGTTTACTTTACCGCACCTTTACCAAGTGCGTAACCCACTATGACACTTTCAGCAAAGCTGAAAAGATGTCAGTGGTTCACTGCATCTTAATTAGTTTTTCAATATCCGTCGCTTTCAATACTTTACCCATCGAAACGACCCGCTCATTGACGACAAGGACGGGCATTGACATTACACCGTATTCCATGACCTGCTGCAAGTCTGTGATGTATTCGACCTCAACATTGAGGCCGGCAGGGTTGACCCCTTCCTGTGCCTTCTCATAAAGCGTATGGGAGTTTTTGCAGCCGGAGCCGAGAACCTTGATGCAACAGGTGCC
>JAZUGU010000036.1:0-12415 GCA_045641325.1 Candidatus Avispirillum sp. | reverse complement strand
AAAGATATAACAAAATGACCGAAACTTTCGTTTCGGTCATTTTTTCATTAGTTATTCGGGAAATCCCCACCACACCTGATATTTTTTATAAATATTTCTTTCCGGTCGGCGGTGAAAAAATCCCTATGTGTGCGCTCCGTTTGGGGGCTTTTTTATTTTGAAAAGGATTCTCTTATTTTCCCGAAACCGTGATGCCGTCAAACGCACCGTACGGGATGACGGTGTAACCGTCGGCAACGGTCTCCTTTGAAATGTCGCGCAGATTCTTTATCATGTCCCAAAGGTTTCCGGAGATCATCGTCTCCGCCACAGCCTTCGTGATCTTTCCGTTCTCAATGAGGAACGAGTTTTTCGCAACGCCGGAGAAATCACCGTTGGAGGCGGGAGCGCCGCCGGAGAATCTTCCCACAATGATACCGCGGTCAATACCCGCGATTATCTCGTCTATGGGCTTCTCACCGGGTTTTATCATCATTCCCGCGCCGCCGTTGGGAGAACGCTTGTTGCCGGTCTTGTTGGCAACGTAAAGGCTCAGAATGAAATTCTCAAGCACGCCGTCACGGATGAAATCGAAATCACCGATATAATAGCCCTCGCCGGAATATGAGGGAGCGCAAACGATCTGCTCGTTTCCGGGATTGAAGGAAACGGTAAGCCTCTCGTCGGCGACCTTCTCGCCAAGCTTGTCTTTCCATACAGCCGTACCGTCAAGGATCGTGCCGTCAGATGCGAAATTATCGGCAATGCTGTCGATGAATTCCGCAAAAGTACCGGGCGTCAGCACCATGGTGCCGGTGAACTTTCCGTCTGCGGGGGACGTGTGTATCTGCTTCTGTACGTCTTCAAGATCGCGGCGCACCGATGCAAGCTCAATAAACGGAACGTCCAGATTGTCCGTCACCGCACCCGAACCGAAGAACGAGGAGGAAACGTCACCCTCGTGGCCGGAGAACATGAGGCTGAAACCGTAATAGCCCGCATCCTTCACAAAGTGAGCACCGTTGGAGTTGCGGTAAACGGAGTGAACGTTGTCGTGGGAAACTATCATCTGTTCCATAACGATCAGCGGATAGTCCTTTTCTATGGTTTCTTTCAGCTCCTTCACTCTTTCGAACAGCCCGTCAAGATCAGGCTCTACCGCGCCGCAGTAAAAGGTGTCGCAATTGGCATCGGGGCAAAGTCCCCATCCGTCGTCCGGCTCGGAGGACTGCGCCGCCGCCAGACAGTCGGCAATGGCACGCTCAACCGCCTCGTCTTCAAAGCTGTTTAATGAAACGGAGCCCTTTCTTCCGCCGATAACGGCGGTAATGGAAAGAGAATTGTCGAAAAGTGTGCGGAAAAGGCTGAATTCGCCGCCGTCAACGTTGAATTCCCTTGTCTCTCCGCAGGCGGCGCTGCAGTGTGCCAGCTCCGCTCCCTCAGCCTTCAGACGGCTGATAATATCGGAAGTGAGCAAGTTCAGATCTTTCATCATCTACCACCTACCATTACTTTGCATTTCAGCGCAGGCCCGCCGAGACCTACGGGCATGGGCTGTTTCTTGCCGCAGAAACCGCTTGATTCCCACGTCATCGTGTCGGAAACCATGTCAACGGTCTTCAGCATCTCGAAAGCAACGCCGGAGATGGTCGTGTCGAGAAGCGCGCGTCCCAGCTTTCCGTTCTTTATCTCGTATCCCATGGAAATACCGAACATGAATTCACCCGTGGTGTCAGCCTGACCGTTGTTGGTGTTGGTGAAATAGTAACCGTCGTCAACGGAGGCTATCATTTCTTCAAGAGAGGATTTGCCGGGGAGGATCGCAGTATTTCTCATTCTTATCAGAGGCTCGTCGGAAAAGCTGTAAGCACGGGCGTTTCCGCGGGGCACCATGCCGAAGCGCTGTGCGGTCTCACGGCTGTTCATATAGCCTGTAAGGATGCCGTCGCGGATGAGGATCTCATCCTCTGCGGGTACACCCTCGTCGTCAATATATACGGGAAGGGGAACGGTCTCACCGTTATAGGTGTGGGCAAAATCCACCATGGTGATAAGGGGACTTGCCACCTCACGGCCGAGAGAGTGTGCGGCAACGCTGCCGCCCAGCACCAGATCGGCCTCCACCGTGTGTCCCACAGCCTCGTGGGAGAGCATACCGGCAAGTCCTCCGTCCAGAACGCAGGTCTTGAGACCTGCCTCGGGATAAACGCCCTCGCACTTTTTCATGAGCTTTTCGTAAATGCCGTCGGTCTTTTCATAGAGAGCGGCGGGGGTGGTGAAATGATCACCGAAAGAGCCGAAGCCGCCAACCACGTCAAATACCTCAATGGGAGTGCCGTCTTTTCCGTCAGCAGTAAGTCTTATATAAATATATGAGCGGGGGATCACGGAATGGCCGTCCGCACCGTCGGAAACGGCGATGTATTTCTCCATGGAATCGGTGTAAACTCTCACGCCCCGTCCCGAAAGGTTCGGATATTTTGCGGCAATATAGGAGTCCAGTTCTTTTGCAAAATCAATGTAAACCTTCTGCTCCGGATCGCTGATATTATATTCCGTCATCACGGGATCGGCATAAATATCGGGCAGCTCTCCGCGGCCCTTGCCGCAGTTTTTCGCCATGAAATCGGCGTTTTCGGTCGCCGCCCGGAGTACGCTCTCCGCGGCGTCCCCGCTGACCTCAGCCATGGAGGAGAAGCCGTAAACTCCATCCTTATAAACTCTTGCAGAAACACCGGATTCCTCGCTTCTGGAGTTGGCGGTAAGGTTTCCGGAAAGGAAAGCCACGGTCCTCTTGTAGTTTCTCTGGCATCTCAGCTCTGTGTGAACGCCGTCGGCAAAGAGTGATTTTTTGTCAAAAACAACGTTTTTAAGCATCTGTATGCTCCTTCATCATAGAAAGTAATTTTCCGGTCATGTCCTCAAAATTGACACCGTACCATCTGCCGTCCTCGGCTTTTTCCGTATGGCGCACGCACTCCGCCGTGAAATCAGCCGCCATGGCGAGAGAATCGTCGGCGGAAATGCCGGACATGATGCCGCCCACACAAACGGAGGCGAAGAGATCGCCCGTGCCGTGGTAGGGATTTTTCGTAATGACTCTTTCACCGAGATGGGTGAAAAAGGTGTCTTTTTCGCTGTCGTATTTCAGAACGCCCAGATTGTTTTCCGAGGTGGAGTATCCGGTGATAGCCGCCGCCCTCGCGCCCTCGGCGCAGAGCCTTTTTGCAATGTCACGGATCTCGCCGTCGGAGAAATCCTCACGGTAGGGAATGGAGAGAAGAGCGCATGCCTCCGTGATGTTGGGAACGATGATGTCCGCAATGCGGCAGAGCTTCATCATCTCTGCGGGGAAATCATCGGGAAATCCCTTATAAAGCTTGCCGTAGTCGCCCATTGCAGGGTCCACGAAAAGCATGTTTTTGCCGAACCTCTCCGCAAGATCGCAAACCAGGGAAAGCTGGCGCTTCGATGCGAGATATCCGGTGTAAACACAGTCAAAAGTAATGCTTTCCTTTTCCCACACGTCGCATACAGGCGCGATCTCGTCGGTGAGATCACGGCAGGTGAAGCTGTTGAAAGCCGTGTGAGTGGAGAGCATTGCGGTGGGCAGCACCGCACATTCAACACCCATGGAGGAAATAACGGGAAGAGCCACGGTCAGCGAGCATCTTCCCACGCAGGAAATGTCCTGCACGGTAATGATTCTTTTCATATAAGAGCCTTAAACTCCTGGAATAATTCTTCCGAAGATTTTATTGTGCCGTCCTCCCTGTCGGGATGAACGAAAATTGCATCCTTGTATCTTTTGAACCAGGTGATCTGCCGCTTGGCGTAGCGCCTGGTGGCAAGCTTCACGGCGGATACGGCATCGGCAAGCGTGATCTCCCCATCGAAATAAGGGATGAATTCCTTGTATCCGATAGCCTGATATGCGGGACGCTCCGGCGAGAGCAGACCGTTTTCCCAAAGGTTTTTCACTTCGTTCAGAAGTCCTGCCTCCATCATTGCGTCCACCCGCCTGTCGCACCGTCCGTAAAGAGCGTCACGTGAGAGAAAATCGAGGATAACGGTGCGGCTGTCGTAAGGGGAGGGGGCGGAGTGTGAGCGCTCATCCCATTCCGTTTTCGTAACACCCGTGGTTTCAAAGATCTCAATTGCACGGATAACTCTCCGTACGTTGTTCATGTGTATGGCGTCTGCCGCCGCCGGGTCCGCACGCCTCAGCCTTTCGTGCAGAGCGGCGGCACCGTTCTTTTCCGCAAATTCGGCAAGAGATTTCCTCAGCTCATCGTTCTTGATGCCCTCGGAAAAATCGTTCACCTTGAGGACCGAGTCCAGATACAGACCCGTGCCCCCGCAGAAAACGGGCACAGCCCCGCGGTCTGCGATCTCTTTTATCTTATTTTTTGCCATTGCGGCGAAATCGGCGCAGGAAAATTCAGCCAGCGGATCAACGATCCCCACCATGTGATGGGGAACACCGTCCGTTTCCTCTTTTGTGGGCGCGGCGGTACCTATCTCCATCTGACGGTATATCTGCATGGAATCGCAGGAGATCACCTCACCGCCGATGGCTTTTGCCGCCGTCACCGCAAGAGAGGTCTTTCCCGAAGCGGTAGGCCCTGCAATGGCAATGACCCTGATCTTATCTTCCTTCATAACAAAAGGCAGGCGTCACCGAAGGAGAAAAATCTGTATTTTTCGCGTACGGCGACCTCATATGCGGAAAGCATTTTTTCTCTGCCCTCAAATGCTGAAACAAGCATCAGAAGCGTGCTTTCCGGAAGGTGGAAATTGGTGATGAGCACGTCGGTCATCTTGAATTTGTAACCGGGGTATATGAATATGCCCGTGTCCGTGCTGCAGGGATGCAGGATACCGTTATCGTCTGCGGCGCTTTCAAGAGTACGGCACGAGGTTGTGCCCACGGCAATAACTCTGCCGCCGGCAGCTCTCCGCTCATTAATCTTTTTTGCGGCCTCTTCCGTCACACGGATGTATTCCGAGTGCATCTCGTGGTCGGCAAGCTTTTCTTCTTTAACGGGACGGAAAGTGCCCAGCCCCACGTGCAGAAGCACGGGAACTATCTTAACGCCCATCCCTCGGATCTTATCAAGAAGCTCCGGGGTGAAGTGAAGACCTGCCGTCGGTGCGGCGGAGCTTCCTTCCTCTCTGGAATATACGGTCTGATATCTTTCCTGATCCGCCAGCTTTTCCTTTATGTAAGGGGGAAGAGGCATGGTGCCCAGCTCGTGGAGCGCCTCGTAAACCGTTGCGAAATCTTCTTTCCTCGGTATGAATTTAACAACTCTGCATCCGCCGTCGATGATGTCCGTCACCTGTGCCTTCAGCATCCCGCCGCCGAATTCTATCTCATCGCCGATCTTCGCGCGCTTGCCGGGACCTGCCAGTGCCTCCCACACGTCGTTCTCCCTCTGCTTTAGGAGCAGAAGCTCAACGGGAGCCGTGCTGTCGGACAAAACGGGCCCATCATCGGTCATTTTCATGCTTCTTCTGCCGATGATGCGGGCAGGGATGACACGGGTGTCGTTTATGACCATCACGTCACCGGGGCGAAGATAGTCGGTAATGTCACGGAAAATGCGGTGCTCCACACCGTCACGGTTTCTGTCGATCACCATGAGACGGGATGAATCCCTGGGCTCAATGGGAGTCTGAGCGATAAGCTCCTCCGGCAGATCGTAGTGAAAATCCCGGAGCGTCAGATCCGTTTTCGGCAACTCATTCTTTATCATGAAATACTACCTCATTATAATTAATCAGCCTATTATATCACAAAATCTGCCGGTTGTGTGGATTTTTTCAAATATTGCGGGAATAATTATTACCGCGGAAAGACGGGGAGAAAAAGGCTTTTCCGACCGGTAAAATATAAATGCCGCGCGTATCGGAAAGGAGAACCCCGGATGACGTGGGAAACTGTCACCGCCATTATATCCGTGATAACGGTGGGCATCGCCGTAGGCAGGATAATCTACGGTCTGTCCCAGACGCTCACGCGCTTAAACTGCGCCGTCGAGAATCTCAACGATACTCTGAACGCCTTTGCCGGCGATAACGAGAGGGAACACGAGGAGCTTTACGGAGGCATCGAGGAGCTGAGGGAGAACGTAAGCCGTATCGAGGAAAGAATTTCCGGAGAATAGGAAGAAAAAACCGAAAAAATTCGGAAAAACTATTGCAATTTATTAATTTATATGGTAAACTTGCAATAGTAATAGTAGTGCAGTAGATGGAGAGTGGGTCTTGGCCCACTCTCTGTTTTATGAAAACACCGGAAGAAAGGAAAACCGCATGGAAAAGAAAAACGTAGCGGGCACCGTCCGTGATCTTATCGCCCCCATAGCAGACGAGCTGGGATACGATATCTGGGACGTTGAATTCGTAAAAGAGGGCGCGGATATGATCCTGCGCATCACCATAGATAAAGACGAGGGAATAGATATCGAGGACTGCGAGAAAATGTCCCGCGCGATCGACCCCGTCATCGACGAGGCAGACCCCATCGAGACCTCGTACCGCATGGAGGTTTCCTCCCCCGGAGTGGAGAGAACGCTGACCCGCCCCGAGCATTTCGTGAAATGCGTCGGTGAAAAGGTGGAGGTAAGGCTCTATGCACCTCTGAACGGACAGAAGCAGATCGTGGGAACGCTCACGTCCGCCGATGAGAAGAGCATCACCGTCACCGTAGGTGACGAAGAAGTGGTCCTCGAAAAGTCCGCCGTCGCAAAAGCGGCGACCGTGTTTGATTGGAATTAAAATATATATAAATCAGAAAGGCAAAAAGTCATGAATTCAGAATTCTTCACTGCCCTTGATCTTCTTGAGAAAACGAAGGGTATCCCGAAGGAGTATATGATCGAAAAGGTCGAGGCGGCGCTTGTGTCCGCATTCAAAAAGGAGTACGGCACGGCAAACGTCCGCATCCTCATCGACCCCGAAAAGAAGGACGTAAAGGTCTATGAGCAGAAAGCCATCGTTGAAACGGTAGAGGATCCCAAAACCCAGATCTCCGTTGAAGAGGCAAAGAAGATCAGCCGCAGATACGCACTTGGCGGAGTCGTTGAGAAAGAAGTCAAAACAAAGGGCTTCGGCAGACTTTCCGCACAGTCCGCAAAGCAGGTCATCATCCAGGGCATCCGCGAGGCGGAGCGCTCCAGCATGATAAAGGAATACGAGAAGAAGCGCGAGGAGGTCATCACCGCAGTAGTAACGAAAACCGCTGATGACTCCGGCGATATAGTAATAGATACCGGCACGAGCGAGGCAGTTCTCCCCTATGACGAGCAGATCCCCGGCGAGGACTTCGTAGTTGGCGACAGGATCAAGGTGTTCGTCACCGAGGTAAGACGTGACAGCTCCTCCGGCCCCGTGGTCACTCTTTCCAGAACCCATCCGGGCCTGGTCAAGAGACTGTTCGAGCAGGAGATCCCCGAGATCGCGGACGGCGTGGTCATCATCCACGGCGTTGCAAGAGAAGCGGGCAGCAGAACGAAGATCGCCGTTTATTCCAGAGATGAGGACGTAGATCCCGTAGGCGCATGCATCGGCGAAAGAGGAAGAAGAATCGCCGATATCGTAGATGAACTCCGCGGCGAGAAGATAGACGTCATCGAGTATTCCGATGATACCGCCGAGTTCATTGCCGCATCCCTTTCTCCCGCAGAGGTTCTGGACGTGGAGATGGACGGCGAGAGAAGCGCCCGTGTCATCGTTGCAAACGATCAGCTGTCCCTTGCCATCGGTAAGGAAGGACAGAACGCCCGCCTTGCAGCAAAGCTCACCGGATGCAAGGTGGACATCAAGGGCTATTGATATGAAAGAGAAAAAGATTCCCTCCCGCCGCTGTGTCGGATGCGGAGCTTCGTTCCCCAAGAAAGAACTGGTAAGAGTAGTCAGAACACCCGAGGGAAACGTAGCGCTGGATTTCACCGGCAGGCAGAACGGCAGGGGAGCATATCTGTGCAAAAAGCTGACCTGTCTGAAAAAAGCGGCGAAGCTGGGCAGATTGAAAACCAACCTGGATTGTGAGATCCCGGAGGATATCATGACAGCCCTTGAAGAAGAGATCGCCCTTTTTGAAAAGGAAGCGGCAGATGAAAACTGACAAAATTCTGTCCTATATAGGACTTGCGGCGGCATCCCGCACAATATCTCTGGGCACGGAGTTGGTGCTGTCGGAGGTAAGGCGGGCAAAAAAAGAGACCTGTGTTGTTCTCGCATCCGACGTGTCGGAGAGAACGGCAAAGCAGATCACGGACAAATGCACCTTTTATAAGGTACCGCTCATCAGAGTCCCGTGCGATATGTACGAGATCGGTGAACGGACGGGCAAAAAGCACCCCGTAGCGGCTGTTGCGGTGACAAATGCATCGCTTACGGCACAGATCCTCAAATATGCCGGCGAAAACGAGTAGTACTATCTCAAAGGAAAGGTTTTGACCCCTGCGGGTCGAAAAGGTATGACGATATGGAAAGAGCCCCCATGTTCCGTATTAATCAGCTTTCAAAAGATTTTGACATTAAAACGAAGGACCTTCTTCAGAGACTGGAAGAGGAAGGTATGACGGGCAAAAAGACCATGACGGTCCTGGAGCCCGATGAATTCAATCTTTTCCTGGACATTCTCACCAAGGAGAATCAGATCAAGGATATAGACGGCTACATCCACGGCAAAACGTCTATCCCCACCATCAGACCCTCCAAGGGCGCGGAAGAGCTGAAAAAGAAGCGCGCCGAGAGGGAAAAGGCAATAGCAGAGGCAAAAGCGAAAGCTGAGGCGGAGGCTAAAGCCGAGGCAGAAGCAAAGGCTAAAGCCGAGGCGGAAGCAAAGGCAAAAGCTGAGGCCGAGGCAAAAGCCAAGGCAAAGGATGCCGCTCTCATGAAGATGGCGGCACAGGCAAAGGCGAAAGCTGAAGCCGCCGCAAAGAACAAGGCCGATGAGGAAGCCCGCCGCCGTCAGAAGTCCGAGGCAGCAGCCGAAAAGACAAAGAGAAACGACGAGGCAAGAGAGCAGTTCAAGGCACAGTCGAAGCCCGCTGAAAAAGCTCCCGCAGATCCCGCAAAGAAGTCCTCAAAGAGCGTAAACTCCCGTATCCAGCAGGCATACGAAAATCAGAAAAAGCAGTCAGAGGTCCGGGGGCAGGACCGCAGCTTCACGCCCGACCAGTCAACTATGGGTAAGAAGAAGACTGCCGCAGCACCGGTAAACGAACGTAAACGTACAGGCGCCACCAGACTCGTTGATACGAGAGGCGGCTCTGTTGACCTTTCCAAATACGATGAAAAGCTTGATAATTTCGTCACGGACCGCAGAGGCGAGGACGCTTCTACAAAGCAGAAGCTTAAAAAGCAGAATACCCGTGATAACCGTTCCCAGAAGAACAGAAACAAGGAATCTGCCGCTCTCGATAAGCTTCGCCGCCAGGAGGCAATGAAGGCAAAACAGCAGCCCCTTAAGGTGCAGATCCCCGATGAGATCTCCGTGGGCGAGCTTGCCTCAAGGCTCAAGGTCACCGCATCCGAGGTCGTCAAGCGCCTTATGATGATGGGTATGATGGTCTCCGTCAACCAGATCATCGACTACGATACCGCGTATCTCGTCGCAGACGAGCTGGGAGCTATCGTTTCCAAAGAGGTCGTTGTCACCATCGAGGAAAAGCTCTTCAACGAGGAAGAGGATAAGGACGAAACTCTCGAGACCCGTCCTCCCGTAGTGTGCGTAATGGGCCATGTTGACCACGGTAAGACCTCCATCCTTGATGCTATCCGCCATACCAGCGTCACCGCAGGTGAGGCAGGCGGTATCACGCAGGCTATCGGCGCTTATACCGTAAACGTAGACGATAAGACCATCACGTTCCTTGATACCCCCGGCCACGAAGCGTTCACCGCAATGCGTGCAAGAGGTGCACAGGCAACGGATATCGCCATCCTGGTCGTCGCCGCAGACGACGGCATCATGCCTCAGACAGTTGAGGCTATCAACCATGCAAAAGCCGCAGGCGTCGATATCATCGTCGCCATCAATAAAATGGATAAGCCCACCGCAAATCCCGAGGCAGTCAAGACCGAGCTCACAAGCTACGATCTCGTTCCCGAGGAGTGGGGCGGCGACGTAATATGCGTTCCCGTATCCGCAGTAACCAAGCAGGGCATCCCGGACCTTCTGGAGAATATCCTTCTCATCGCAGAGGTCAAGGAGTATAAGGCAAATCCCGCCCGCCGTGCGAAAGGTATCGTCATCGAGGCAAAACTTGATAAGGGCCGCGGCCCCGTCGCAACGGTGCTCGTCCAGAACGGTACTCTGAAGAGCGGCGATATCGTCATCGCAGGAACCTCCGTGGGACGTGTCCGTGCAATGATCGACGATAAGGGCAAGACCGTCAAGGAAGCAGGTCCCTCCATTCCCGTAGAGATCGTAGGTCTCGCAGAGGTACCCCAGGCAGGCGATGAGTTCAACGCCGTCGAGGACGAAAGAATGGCAAGAACTCTCGCAGAACAGCGCCGTTCCAAGGCAAAGGAAGAAGAATTTAAGCAGAACGCAAAGGTCAACCTTGAAGACCTGTTCTCCCAGATCAAGGAAGGCGTCCAGGAGCTTGGCATTATCGTCAAGGCAGACGTGGGCGGCTCCGCAGAGGCAGTCAAGCAGTCCCTTGAAAAGATCTCCAACGATGAGGTCAAGGTCCGTGTCATCCATGCGGGTGTCGGCGGCATCAACGAGGGTGACGTAATGCTGGCGGCGGCATCCAATGCCATCATCGTCGGCTTTAACGTCCGTCCCGATAAGAGCGCCATCGACCAGGCAGAACGCCAGGGCGTAGATATAAGAACTTACCGTATCATATACGAGTGCATCGAAGAGATCACCGCGGCCATGAAGGGTATGCTCGCTCCCGAGTTCGTGGAGAAGCTGCTGGGCCACGCGCAGGTCCGTCAGACCATCCACGTTCCCAACGTGGGTACTATCGCCGGCTCTTACGTCCAGGACGGTACGGTCACCCGTGCATCCCAGATAAGAGTAGTGCGTGACGGCGTCGTTGTATTCGAGGATAAGATATCCTCCCTCAAACGCTTCAAGGACGACGTCCGTGAAGTGGCACAGGGCTATGAGTGCGGTATCGGTCTCGAAAAGTTCAACGATATCAAGGAAGGCGATATCCTTGAGGCATTCATCATGGAAGAGGTCGCCAGATAAGAGGTACTAAAAATGCTCAGAACCGACAAAATGTATGATCTTACGGAAAAGTTTATTTCCGTAGTAGCCGCTCCCGGAAGAGAGCATAAGCTTGCAAGGCTCGTTCAGGAAATGGCGGAGCCCTATTGCGATGAAATGTGGGTGGATGCCATCGGAAACGTCGTCTGTAAGGTGAACGGAACGGGAGAAAATAAAAAGAAGATCCTCTATTCCGCTCATATGGACGAGGTCGCCATGATGGTGACCTATATCGAAGAGAACGGAATGATCCGTTTCAGAAACAACGGCGGCCCCGGATATATCTCAGCCGCATATACCGACGTCCGTTTCGAAAACGGTATCCGCGGAGTGCTTGAGCTGAACCGTGCAGGAAGCTATGATCCCCAGACAATGCAGATAGATATCGGCGCAAAGTCGAAAGAGGAAGCCGAGAAGTACGTGCAGGTCGGCGATTCCTTCGGCACGGAACACAGCATGTTCCGTATGTGCGGAACGACCGTTGCAGGCAGACCTTTTGATGACCGTGCAGGCATGGCGATCATCATGCAGGCAATGATAGACCTTAAGGAAAGAGGCGTCCGCCCCTACCACGAGATCTATTTCGCATTTTCCGTTCAGGAGGAAACCGTGTGGCCCGCACCGGGCGCACTCGTGCTTGCAAACGTTATCCAGCCCGATATCGGAATTGCCATCGACGGCTGCGTAACTACCGATATGCAGGGAGCCACCCCCGTCAACGCTTACGTGGGCGGCGGCGTCGGCATCTGCGCATCGGAAGCGAAGCTGGTAACGGATAAAGACCTGCTCGATACCATGGTCCGCACCTGCAAGAAGGACGGTATCCCCTATACCGTCTACGCAGAGCATTACGGCGGAACAGACGCAATGCCCATGCAGACGGCGGGAAAAGGCTGTAAAGCGGGGATCCTCGCATTCCCCGGTAAGCATTGGCATACAAGAACAGAGGTCATCGACCTTGCCGATTGCGTAGCCGTAACTGACCTTGTCGTCGCCCTCTGCGACGTAGAAGAGTTCATAATGGACTAATAGAAAAAGCGGATGCCACGGCATCCGCTTTTTTGTAGGGTAAATTATAGTTTGTCGAATAGCCTTCCCCTTTGGGGAAGGTACTCAAAGCCGAAATCCTCTCGGCTTTGAGGGGATGAGGCCTAATGATTACAGCAGACAGAAAGAGATAGCTCTTACTGTTCAGTG
>JAZUGU010000035.1:0-15234 GCA_045641325.1 Candidatus Avispirillum sp. | reverse complement strand
CCTACCACTTAAACGTCTGCTGAAAGATGAAGGACTCATCCGAGAAAAACGGCGGCAATTGCCGTTTTTGCCACCTTCCCTTAAAAGGCAAGGCAAAATGGCGGATGCCCCGCCAACCACACCATTGGCGAACAGCTCGATAAATTATGATTTACTGCAAACCGTTCACGATCTCACGGAACTTTTCGCCGCGGCGCTCGAAATTCTCGAAGGCATCGAAGCTGGCGCAGGCGGGCGAAAGCAGTACCGCATCGCCGCACTCCGCTTTTCCGGCGGCTGCCGTGACGGCATCGGTGAAGTCCTTTTCCTTTATGAGCTCGATTTTTGAAGCGTCAAAGCCGGGATGCTCCCTTACGGCTTTTTCTATTTTCTCCGCGGTAGCTCCCGTCAGCACCACGGTCTTTATCTTACCGTGGCCGATCAGCGCGTCCGCCAGAGGCCCGAAGGGGATATTCTTATCGTATCCTCCGCAGATGATGCGCACGGGGCACCCGAGCGAGGATATCGCCGCCGCCGTCCTCGTGGGAGAGGAATCAATGGAGCTGTTATAGTACGTGACGCCGCGGAGGTTTCTTACCACCTCGAAGCGGTGCTGAACGCCGCCGAACTCTCTTGCCACGCGGCGCACGGTTTCCGCATCCGCATAAGAGAGCGTTGCGGCGATGGCGGTGGAATAGTTTTCGGCGTTATGATCCCCGGGGAGGATTATATCCTTACGGTCAAGGATGGGGGCTTCCGTATCCATGACCGTATCGTAATGGGTGAGGACGCCGTCCTTATCGTACACGCCGCCCTTATACCCTGCGAGAAATTCGCGGGGGATGGGTTTTCTCGAAAACCAGATGACGGGAGATTTACAGCTCTCTCCGAGACGGCGGCAGACCCCGTCGTCGTAGTTCAGAACTGCGGTACCGCATCCGTCCAGTATCTTCGCCTTTGCCGCGATATATTCGTCCATGCCCGTATGCCAGTTGAGATGGTTGGGGGTGACGTTTTTGATGACAGCCACCTTTACGGGGGAATGCACCGTCATCAGCTGGAAGCTGGAAAGTTCCGCCGCCACGACGGAATTCTCATCCATTTCGCTCATACGGTGGAGGAGAGGCTCGCCTATATTGCCGCCGAGAAAGGCTTTTCTCCCTGCGGCGGAAAGGATCTTTGAAATTATTGTCGTTGTGGTGCTTTTTCCGTCGCTCCCGGTGACGCCGATAACCTCACAGGGGGCTTTCTCGATGAAAAGCTCCATTTCGGAGGTAATGCGGGCACCGTTCCCTTTTGCCTCAAGGAGGCATTCCATATCGGGGCGGAAGCCCGGAGAACGGAAAATATAGTCCGCACGCATGGGAGAAAGATAGTCCTCTCCCAGCACGAGGCAGGCTCCCAGCGCTTTCAGGGTATTTCCCTTTTCGCCAAGCTCTTCCTCTGTTTTTTTATCTCTCACCTCAAGGCAGGCGCCCATATCGCAAAGCATTTTTGCGAGAGGCATATTGGAAACTCCCGCACCCAGAAGTATCACTTTTTTTCCGCAGAACATTTCTTTCAGGTCCATATCGCACCTCCACGGTTGATTATACACGAATCCCCCGGCCCTTTCAAGTGTTTGTTGCATTTTTGCAACGTGGGGAGAGAGAAAAACCCCCGCAGGGTATAATCGCATCGGTTTTCCGGAAACCGGGCCCGCCGCCCAGAAGGCATAAAAAATATATACGAAAGAGGTAAACCGTGACAGACGAAATTATTGATGCGGGAGCTATTCCCGAAGAAAGTGCTCCCGGCACAGAAGACTCGGAGGTGAGCGGTGACGCGGTCTCTCCGCCGTCCCCGGAGAGAAATATATCCGAAAGTGATACCGAACGGATCGTGAGGGCTTTCGGTCTTGAGGGAGTGAGCACCGACGATTTTATATCAATGGTGGATTCCCGCCGTATGAGACGTGAGCTTGCCGCCGTTCTGAAAGAGGCTTCAGCCGCCGAAAACTACGAAAGGCTCTATTCTGATGCCCGCCGGTTTGCCTCGGAGCACGAGGGCTTTGATATCAGAGGCGAGCTTTCCGACCGCCGTTTCGTTTCCATGCTTCGCTCGGGCTTTTCCTTTGAGGAAGCTTACAACGCCGTTCATTTCGACGAGCTTTTATCATCCGCCGTGGAGAATGCCGAAAAAAAGGCCATGGCATCGGCGCTCGCACGGATGAAGGAAAATGCTTTGCGCCCCGACGAAAACGGGACGGGAGGCACCTCTCCCGCAAAGACCTCGCAGGACGTGCGCTCTCTCACCGGCAAGGGGATACGTGATATCCTGCGCCGCGTTGAGAAGGGCGCCAAGGTCAGGTTCTGAAAGAACAGAAAGGAATAAATTCTATGACTTTTTCCACTATCGGAAAGATCGCTCTTCAGCTTTTCGCCGCAGGTGAAAACGTGCACGGCACAGACGGCTTCGTCAATGCGTCAAATCCCGCCGCAGGCACGCCCTATGTTTCAACTCCCGGCTCCGAGAACGGTCTTTCCGCCGAAATGAAGACCTTTTACGACAAGACTCTCATTGAGCTTGCAGGCCCCAATCTGGTCTTTGACCAGTTCGCCCAGAAGCGCCCCATACCCAAGGGCTCCGGCAAGACTATCGAATTCAGAAAATTCAACAGTCTTCCCAAGGCGATGAAGCCCATCACCGAGGGTGTTACCCCCACGGGCAGTTCCCTCACCGTAGTTCCCGTCACCGCCACCGTCGATCAGTACGGCGATTACGTGGAGCTGACCGACATGCTGGAGATGACCAGCGTTGATCCCATCGTGGTGGAGGCAACAAGACAGCTTGCAGATCAGGCGGGCCGCACCATAGACACCGTGGTGAGAAACCAGATCATGGGCGGTACCAACGTGAACTACTGCCCCTCTGTTGCCGCCGACGGCACGGAGACCGAGGTCACCTCAAGACACGGTCTTTCCTCTGGGGCAAAGCTCCGTGTGAAGGACGTTTTCAAGGCCGCCGCACAGCTCAAGGCCATGAACGCTCCCACCATTGACGGCTCATACGTTGCCGTTATCCACCCCTACGTTGCATTCGATCTCATGCAGGATGCCAAGGGCCAGTGGCTGGACATCCAGAAATACACAGATCCCAAGGGCATCCTCAACGGTGAAATAGGCACTCTCGGCGGTGTGCGCTTCGTTCAGTCCACCGAGGCAAAGATCTTCTGCGGTGCGGATCTCTCATCCACCTCCCGTGATCTCTCCGTCAGCGCATATTCCTCAAGTGCCGCCGACACCACCTGCACCGCAGGTCAGGTGAGCGCATACAGGATCACCGCCGCAGGTGCGGGAAACGATCTTGTGGGCCGTGAGATCCTCTATTTCGACGCTTCCGCAGGAAAGTATTTCCACGCTGACGTGGTGGGTGTCACTCCCGCTTCCGGCTACATTTACGTTTCCTCCGACATCGGTGTGACCTACGCCTCCGGCGACAAGCTCTTCCCCGGTGAGGGAGGCGAGGGCGGATGCGCCGTTTTCGCCACTCTCTTTATCGGTGCGAACGCTTACGGTGCCACCGACATCGCAGGCGGCGGCATTGAGCATATCGTCAAGCAGAAGGGCTACGGCAACGATCCCCTCAATCAGCGCTCCTCCGTGGGCTGGAAGGCTACGAAAACCGCATCCCGCCTTGTAGAGGAATACATGCTGAGAGTGGAATCCGGCTCCTCCTTCTCCGGCACGGTGCTCGAAGAAAACTGATAACCGAAAGGATTTGAAAAAATGACAGATGCTTTGAAAAACAACGGCACCGCGGCAGAAAAAAGAACGGTTTTCATCCCCAGAAAAAATAAAAATGATACTGAAAGATACGTTGCGGTCAACGGGGATAACATGCTGATACAGACAGGCATCAGCGTTGCCGTTCCCGAAAAATTTGCAGAGGTGATCGAGCATTCACAGAAGCAGGATGCCGCGGCGCAGGCGTTTATCGATGCGTTTGCCAACGGCTGATCCGATGGGAAAACGTGGGGCGACCCACGTTTTCCCCGTTAACGATACGAAAGAAGGTTTCCATGACAATTAACAACGCTTTGGGAAGGTGCGCCGAAATACTGGGCGACTCCGTTCCGAGAGAAACTCTTATGCTCTGGCTTTCGGAGATCGAGAACACGGTGCTGCGGGAGATCGCCGGAACGCACGAGGGCGTTATGATGCCCGAAAGCTCTGACGCTCTCAGTGATGCGGAAAGCGAGCTTTTCGTTCCCGATCCTTTTTCCGAGCTTTACGTTTTATTCGCCGTGATGAAAAACGATCTGCGGCTCCGTGACGTGCAGAGATATCTCAATTCCGCCGCAGTTTTCTCCGCCTCCTACTCCTCCTTTGCGGACTGGTTCAACCGCACCCATCTGCCCAAAGGGGAGAAAATAAAGATATGAGGGTATGACATGAAAGTACCCTACCAGAATATACCCTCCTCACAGAGAGAGCATATCTGCTCCTTCGGAGGATACGACAAAAGAGAAAAAAGCGGCGGCGTCACTTTCACCGAAATGGAGAACATGACGGGAAAATACTCTCCTCTCCTTTCGGTCCGGGACAGCCGCAGTATTCTTAACACGGGCGACGCCCATATCATTGACATAAAATCCATGGACTTCCGTAAAACCGGAAGCACGCCGAAGCTTATCAAAAACGCTCTTCTCGCGGACTGCGGCGACAGGCTCATCGCCTTTTACGACGACGGGGACGGTTTCTCATCCCACGCCGTCATGAACACCTCGCAGTTTCTGTCGGAGGACGGCAGGTCTTCCGTGCTCGGGGGCTCCAAGCTCTGCTTTTTCCCCGATGCGAAAACCATTGACATTATGGACTCCGGCTCATCCGATCTGAACTGCTCCTCCGAAATACATCTGGGTGCATACGAGGGATACTACTACGAATGGAAGATGACGCCCTGCGACGTTGACGGGAACGAAACGGAGGAAAGCTCCGCTTTCTGCGCCGTTACCCGCCCCTACTACCGTCTGCAGAACGGGGCGAAGGGCGAATATCTGGGGCTGATGAGCTTCAACTCCGGCTTTGCCGACGGCGATGCCGTGAAGATATCGGGGCTCACCTCCCCCTCCCTGAACGGCCTTTACTACAACATTCTGCGCTCGGACAGAGTGAACAGAAAGCTGATACTTGAATTTCCCGCAGATCATTTACAGGACTCGGGAACCGTTTATATCAGCCGCACGGTGCCGCAGATGGATTTCGTCATTTCCGCGGGAAACCGTCTGTGGGGATGCAGGTACGGCGTTGACACGGAGGGCAGCAGCATAAACGAGATATACGCCTCCGCTCTGGGTGATTTCACCAACTGGCGCAGATATGGCGGCATATCCACGGATTCGTGGACCGCTTCCGTGGGTGCTCCCGGTGCTTTCACGGGGGCGGTCGCCTTCAACGGGCATCCCGTTTTTTTCAAGGAAGACTGCATAATAAAGGTCTTCGGCGACTACCCTGCGGAATTCACCCTGACCGAGTCCCACGTGAGAGGTGTTGAGGCGGGAAGCGAAAAAAGCATCGCCATCGTCAACGACACGCTTTACTACAAAAGCTACAGCGGTATCGTCCGTTACGACGGAGGCATCCCGAAAAACGCGGACGCCGCTCTCGGGCACGTGAAATATAAAAACGCCGTGGCAGGTGCGGCGGGAAGTGACTATTACGTTTCCATGGAGGATGAGGACGGGAAATACCATCTTTTCGTCTATTCATCGGACAAGAACGTATGGCACAGAGAGGACGGGGCGAGAGCTTTGTGCTTCTGCAGGTGCGGTGCCGAACTCTTTATGCTGTGCGGTGACGGTAGGATATACTGTGTGAACGGACATCTTCCCTCTTCCGCCGCCGCGGAGGAAGACGTTTTCCCGTGGTACTGCGTGACGGGCAGCATAGGCTTTGAAAAGCCGGATCACAAATACGTTTCCTCTCTTTCCCTGCGGATCGAGGCGGGACGCAGGGCTGAGGCTGACGTGATGATCGAATACGACCGTGACGGTATCTGGCACAAAAGCACGTCGGTATGCACGGAGGGCGACACCTCGGTGACGGTGCCCGTCATCCCCCGCAGGTGCGACAGCTTCCGCATAAAGCTGTGCGGAAAGGGTGACGTAAAGATCCGCTCCGTGACCGTGGTGCTTGAGGATTCCGCAGGATAAGGAGGCAAAATGAGATTCAATATTTCATCCCCGCCGGAATTTGACGGTGAGGGCGGCGATTACACCGCCCGCCTCGTTTCGTGGCTCACCGTGCTTGCGGAAGAGCTTAACGTGACTCTCGGAAATCTCACCGCGGAAAATTTCAGCGCGGGGACACGGAAAATCTTTGACCTTATGTCAGAAAGGACCAACGACGTTGATTTACACGATCAAGAAAGGTGAAACTCTCGAGGATGCGGCGCGTGAGCTGGGCACTACCGCAGAAAAGCTTGCCGCCGCCAACAACACAAGGAAAGACAAGCTTCTTTTCCCCGGAGAATCCATATACGTGCCCGGCGGAGATACCTCCGGATACGAGGGCGCGGCGCCCGATCCGCTGGGGGCTGTCAGCGGTGCGCTGAATGCCGCCGCAAATCTGAAAAATACGGAAGCTCCCAAGGAGGAAAAAAAGAGCTCATCCTCCACGAAAAAGAGCTCAAGTTCTTCCTCCTCGTCTTCCCAGTCTTCCTCGTCTTCCTCGAAAACGGTGACGGTGACGGGAGGCTCAACGCTTATCGGCGGCACTGCTCCCGCCTCAAAGGAGCAAACGAAAAAAGCCGCAGATGCGGTTGACGACTGGAGATCCCGCCGTCCCGCCGATTACAGCGACTCTTACGCCGCCCTGATCGACGCTCTGCTCTCGGAGCTGGATAACAGATCATTCTCCTACGATCCCGACAGCGATCCCGCATATACAAGGATACGCGGAAAATATCTGACCGATGCGCGCCGTGCCATGGAGGATGCCGCAGGCATCGCCGCCGCAAGGACAGGTGGATACGGGAACAGCTATGCCCAGTCCGCCGCATCCCAGGCATACGGGCGGATCATTGAGGGCTTGGAGGACGTTATACCCGAGCTTTACGAGGCGGCATACGACCGTTACTCGGACGAGGGTGACGATCTCATCACAAGGGTGAAACTCCTGTCCTCGCTCTCCGGAGATCAGTGGGACAGATACAACGACGCCATAAAGAACTATCTTTCCGAGGGAAAGATGCTGGGCGATCTCTATTCCGGTCTTTCCAAAGCGGACACGGATGCGTATCTGAAATATCTGTCTTTACTCAGTAAATAAAAAAGAGCACAAAGGGGCGCTCACTTAGGGAGAGAGGCGCCGCTGATTGTTCGTTTCGGAGCGCCGTCGCCGTACAAAGGTACGGCAGACGTCCGAAACGGACAAAGGAAAGATATAATAAAATGACCGAAACTCTCGTTTCGGTCATTTTTTTCATTAGTTATTCGGGAAATCCCCACCATACCTGATATTTTTTATAAATATTTCTTTCCGTTCGGCGGTGAAAAAATCCCTATGTGTGCGCTCCGTTAGGGCTCTTTTTTAATTAAAGTAAATCTTTTGCTGCGGCAAGTGCTTCTGCGATCTTTGAGGTGTCTTTGCCGCCTGCCATTGCGGAATCGGGACGGCCGCCGCCGCGTCCTCCGCAGATCTCAGCCACCTTGCCCACAAGCTTTCCTGCATGCGCTCCGGATTTTACCGCATCCGCGCCGCAGACTGCGAGGAAGTTGAGTTTATCGCCCTCGTGGATGGCAAGGACTGCCACCACGGATGCATCCTTATCACGGAGCTTATCGCCCAGCGCTCTTGCGGCATCGGGGCCGGTTGCTCCCAGATCTGCCGTTGCAAGCTTTACGTTTCCGATCTGTACTGCGGAAGCGAGGATCTCGTCAAGTCTGCCGGAGGCAAGCTTTGAATTGAGAGCATCTATTGTCTTCTTCTGTGCAGCGATCTCGCCCGTCACCTGTGCGGCACGGTTTGCGATCTCCGAAGGATTGTTTGCCTTGAGAGTCTTTGCGGTCTCGGCAATGAGCGCTTCCTTCTCGCCCAGATATTTCAGCACGTTAAGTCCGGTCACGCCCACGATGCGGCGGACGCCGGATGCAACGGAGGATTCGGATACTATCTTGAAAAGTCCTATCTTTGCGGTATTGTCAACGTGGGTGCCTCCGCAGAGCTCCACGGAGAAATCGCCCATTTTCACCATTCTTACGACCTTGCCGTACTTCTCGCCGAACAGAGCCATGGCGCCCGCTTTCTTTGCGGTCTCCACATCTGTTTCCTCGGTGACTACGGGATATCCCGTGAGGATAGCGGCATTGACGTATGCCTCGGCACGCTCTATCTCATCGGGTGTCATTGCGGCAAAGTGGGAGAAGTCGAATCTGACTTCGTTCTCGTCTACGAATGAGCCTGCCTGCTCCACGTGGCTGCCAAGAGTTTTGCGGAGCGCCGCCTGCAGGAGGTGTGCGGCGGAGTGGTTCCTCTTTATGGCCGCTCTGCGCTCTGCGGTATAATCAACGGTGACGGTATCGCCCTCTTTTACGGTACCTCTTTCAACGGTACAGAAATGGATATACACGCCGTCTTCTTTTTTGGTATTGGTGACGTAGAGGCAGGTCTTGCCGCCGTCTGCGTGGATGACGCCGGTATCGCCCACCTGACCGCCGCCTTCTCCGTAGCAGGTGGTCTTATCGAGGATGACCTGAACCTCGCCCTCGGATACTTCTGTAACTCTGCCCTCTTCTGTGATGAGAGCGAGCACCTTAGCCTCTGCTCCGTCCTCGTCGCCGTAGCCCAGAAACTCTGTTTTGGGAAGGGATGCCAGGTCCGTCTTTGCGGCGCCTGCCCAGCTGGACAGATCGGCTCTTGCCGCTCTTGCTCTTTCTTTCTGCTCCTTCATGAGGGCGTTGAACGCATCCTCATCGGTGGAGAGCCCCTTTTCTGCGGCGATCTCGGCAGTCAGGTCCATGGGGAATCCGAAGGTATCGTAGAGCTTGAAGGTCTTCTCGCCGGAGAGCGTTTTCTCGCCTGCGGAAAGTGTTTCCTCGATATATCCGTTGAGGATATTGAGGCCTGCGTCGATGGTCTGGCCGAAGCGTTCCTCCTCCATGGAGATGATCTTCTTGATATAGTCGTGCTTTTCGCAGAGCTCGGGATATGCGTTTCCGCTCTGCTCCACCACTACGTCACACAGATCGCAGAGGAACAGCCCCTCGATGCCCAGCATCTTGCCTCTTCTTGCCGCACGGCGCAGAAGTCTTCTGAGGACGTAGCCTCTGCCCTCGTTGGAGGGGAGAACGCCGTCGGAGATCATGAAGGTGGCACTTCTTATATGGTCGGTGATGATACGGATGGAAACGTCGTCCTCCGCAGTCTTGCCGTACTCTTTTCCGGATATCTTACATACGGTATCGAGGATCTTTCTGATGGTGTCCACCTCAAAGAGGTTGTCCACTCCCTGCATGACGCATGCAAGACGCTCCAGGCCCATGCCGGTATCTATGTTCTTGGTGGCAAGGGTGGTATAATTGCCGTTGCCGTCGTTATCGAACTGGGTGAACACGTTGTTCCAGACCTCGATGTATCTGTCGCAGTCGCATCCGACGCCGCAGTCGGGTTTGCCGCAGCCGTACTTTTCGCCGCGGTCGAAATATATCTCGGAGCAGGGGCCGCAGGGACCGCTGCCGTGCTCCCAGAAGTTATCCTCTTTACCCAGGCGCTTTATTTTCTCTGCGGGAACGCCCACCTTTTTGTTCCATATCTCGAACGCCTCGTCATCCTCAACATAGATGGAGGGATAGAGCAGGTCTGCGGGGATCTTCAGCACTTCGGTGAGGTACTCCCATGCCCACGGGATAGCCTCGTTCTTGAAATAATCGCCGAAGGAGAAGTTGCCCAGCATCTCGAAGAACGTGCCGTGACGCGCGGTATGGCCTACGTTGTCGATATCGCCCGTTCTGATACACTTCTGGCAGGTGGTCATTCTGTGGCGGGGAGGCTCTTCCTCGCCGGTGAAATATTTTTTCAGAGGAGCCATGCCCGCGTTGATGAGAAGCAGGGATTTATCGCCGTCGGGAATAAGAGAAAAGCTCTCGTGCCTCAGGTGTCCTTTACTCTCGAAGAATGCGAGAAAGCTCTCACGAAGATCGTTAAGGGATGTCCATTCCATAATGATTACCTCTAAATAAAATCGTTACAGAATATTGTACCACCGGGAAAGACTGTTGTCAAGCAGTTTTCTCTGTACGGGGCGGTGATGATATATTATTCTTGACACCCCGCGGCATATGCGATAAAATGAAGTAAAGAGTTATAAAGAACGGAAATACTTACATGAAGCAATTCATTTCACTAATACTCTGCGCCGCCGTCCTCACGTGCCTTCTCTGCTCCGGGGTAAGGGCTGAAGAGGCCGATATACTGTTTTCCGTCACGGGTGCGGAGGCATCTCCCGGCGGCACGGTGGAGGTCACGGTAGACGTTGACAAAAACGCCGGCACGTGGTCGATGCTATTCGAGGTGTGCTTCGGCACGGGGCTGAAGCTTATCGACGTGAAGAACGGCTCGGTTTTCAAGGACGGCGATTTCATGAAGTCGCCCACCTCGAATCCCGGATATTACAGATATGCGGCTCTCATGAACGATCCCACGGAAAACAATTACAACACGGGGCTTATCCTCACTCTCTATTTTGAGATAGAGGAGGATGCAAAACCGGGAGATCACAAAATATGGCTCCGTTTTCCCGACGGTGGCGTGGGCTGGTTTTTCGATGCGGAGAACCCGGACATTGACCGCACCGTTCCCGCCGACGGCGAGGTGAACGCTTTCGTCACCGTTACCGGTATCCCGGGAGATCTGAACGGTGACGGCAAGGTAAATGCGACCGACGGCAACATGATGAAGAAAGTGATCCTCGGCATCATGGAATACATGCCCGCCGCAGACCTTGACGGAGACGGAAAGGTGAACGTTTCCGATTCGGCGATCCTCAAGAAAATGATACTGGGAATCATCTGAATAAAAAAGCCCCCGCAAGGGGGCTTTTTCTTATATTCTCTTTGCGATCTCGTCTGCGATATCGGTATTCTCCCAGGGGGCGTTCAGGTCCTCACGTCCCATGTGGCCGTATGCGGCGAGAGCGGAATAGATGGGGCGGCGAAGCCCGAATCGCTCGATTATCGCCGCGGGGCGCATATCAACAAGCTCCGTGATTATATCCGCAAGGCACTCGCCGGAGACCTTGCCCGTTCCGAAGGTATCCACCATTACGGACACGGGACGTGCCACGCCGATTGCATATGCCAGCTGGATCTCGCATTTCTTCGCGGCGCCGGATTTTACGATATTCTTTGCAAGATATCTTGCCATATATGCCGCAGAACGGTCCACCTTGGTAGGGTCCTTGCCGGAGAACGCGCCGCCGCCGTGACGGGCGTAGCCGCCGTAGGTATCGACGATGATCTTTCTTCCGGTAAGTCCCGTATCGCCCGCAGGGCCGCCGATGACGAATCTGCCGGTGGGATTGATATGTATTACCGTGTCGTTATCCATCATATATCCCGCAACGGGACGGATGACATATTTTTCGATATCTTCTCTGATGGTTTCAAGGCTTACCTCGGCATCGTGCTGAGTGGAAACGACCACCGTATCCACTCTCACGGGACGGTCGCCCTCATACTCAACGGTCACCTGTGTCTTTCCGTCGGGACGGAGATATTTCAGCGTGCCGTTCTTTCTCACCTCGGTGAGCTTCATTGCCATTTTATGTGCCAGAGAGATGGGCAGGGGCATTAGCTCCGCCGTTTCATCGCAGGCGTAGCCGAACATCATTCCCTGGTCGCCGGCACCCGTATCAAGTCCGTCTGCGTTTCCCGCTTTCGCTTCCGCGGAGAGGTCTACGCCCATGGCGATATCGGGAGACTGCTCGTGGATGGAGCTGACGACACCGCAGGTGTCGCAGTCAAATCCGTACTTTGCGCGGTCGTAGCCGATGGAGCGCACGGTCTCGCGGACGATGCCGGGAATATCAACGTATGCGGTGGTGGTGATCTCGCCCATGACGTTTACAAGTCCCGTTGTGGCGAAGGTCTCGCAGGCAACACGTGCCATGGGGTCCTCGCGGAGGATGGAATCAAGGATGGCATCGGATATTTTATCGCATATTTTATCGGGATGTCCCTCTGTTACGGATTCGGATGTGAACAGCTTTTTCATTTCTTTACCTTCTTTTTTGCAAACAGTTTCTTTATTCTCTCGGTGAGTGTTATCTTATCTCTGGGAGGCAGTTCCTCCACGTCCATTTCAGCCGTGATCTCCGGCACGGGGGTATCCTTGTCAATAAGGACGTATGCGGGATCTTCGATCTGCTCCTTCGGAGGATCTATGGCGTAGAAGCCCGTGTGATAGGGCATATCCTTTTTCCTAAGCTTTCGCTCCGTCCACTGCTTTACGAGAACGTAGATGACTGCCGTGGCGGGAACGCCGATGATCATTCCGGCAAAGCCGAAGAAGCCGCCTGCCGCAACGATGGCTATCATCACCCACATGGCGGAGAGACCGATGGACTCGCCCAATATCTTCGGGCCGAGAACGTTTCCGTCAAACTGCTGGATTATGAGCACGATGATGATGAATGCGATGACCTTCCCGGGGTCTACGATAAGGAGGAATATACCGCCGATGATGCCGCCGAACACGGGGCCGAAGGTGGGGATGATATTGGTGAGTCCGATTATCACCGCAAGCAGAGGATAATAGGGGATGCGGAATATCCAGAAAACGAAGAAGCTTATAAAGCCGATGATTATGGAATCAATGATCTTGCCGACGATGAAGCCGCCGAAGGTCTTATGGGTATAGCGGGCGAGGCGCACCGTGTTGAGATACGCACGGCGGGACATTACCGCCGCCATGAGCTTTTTCAGCTGGGATGCGACCTTTTCCTTATTGATGAGGAAATACACCGCAATGAAGCAGCCCACCAGTATGCTGATGATCTCGGATACTATCCTGCCGCCGTAGCTGATGACGTAATCAAACGCGCTCTGCATGGAGACGAAGGAGGTCTGCAGAACGTCCTTTATGCTGAACGTGATGTTATGCTCGCGGAGCAGCGACGACAGAGTGTCGTACTGCTTGCCGAACAGCGTGCCGGAAAATCTTGCGACCATTCCGTCACCAAAATCCTGGATGTTGGCGATATAGCCGTTCATATGGGAGCCCAGAGTGTCAAAGCTGCCCGCGATGCCGGGAACGATGGAATATATGAGCACGGCAACGATCGCCAGCACAGTGATTATCGTCAGTATGAGAGACAGGGTGCGGCGCAGAACGAAGCGGTCACTCTTTGCCTTCTTGAATGCGAACACCGTTCTCTCGTAAAAGGACATTATGGGCTCGGAGAGATAAGCGAAAACGAAGCCGTATATGAAAGGAGAAAGCACGGAAAAGAACTTTTTAACGTAGCCCCACAGCGTTCCGAGATTGAAAATCGCAAGGATTATCAATGCGGAAAATACTATGGCACAGCCTGCGTAAAAAGCGATGCTTCTGTACTTTTCGTTTTTCTTGAAATTGAACATATTGCTCCTTCCCGTGAAAAAAGCCCGCATAGCGGGCATTAAATTCCGTTGCCCATCGTACAGCCTTTAGCACCTTACTGAAGTAGGTTGCTGTGCGGTCAGCGGGGCTGTCCCTCACGCACTCTTTATGGTTAGGTCATTATATCACATTTTTTGTCGGTTGTCAAGGGAAAAGTGGGCGGCGGTTAGTATAGAGTGTGAAGTTTGGAGTTGTTTGGCCGTTCGTCCTGCTGACAGTGATGAGGGCGAACTGACGCTTTAATAGCTGAATGCCGAATGCCTGCCACGTCTTAAAACTTAAAACTCCTCCATGTACTCCGACAGTCTTATCCATAGATAGTTCGAAAGGCCGCAGTCGGGGGTTTTCGGTTTTCGCGGGGTGCCTCCGAATTTCACGGAGGAACGGCCGAAGCCGCCGCCGCATATTTCGTCGATCACCGTTATGGCATAGGAGGTGCCGTCCGGGTCGATCTTTGCAAGGTTTGTACTAAAGCCGTTTTTCGCACGGACAAGGTATTCCCCGTCGCCAGTCAGCAGATAATAAAGCATATCCGCCTCCGCGCGCCAGACCGTCCATGCGTGGCCCGCACAGACGGCGGGGCCGTCACAGTCGCCCTCCCAGAGAGTCTCCCACCAGCGGAGGGTGGAGCCCTTCGTTTCGCACAGGGGCGTATTTATTACCCATGCCGTGGAATGGAAATCAAGGATTTCCTTTGCGAAAGCGAGATATTTTTCATCGTATTCCGCGTTTTTCACGTAATACAGAAGCGCCAGCGCCGTGCAGGAGACGGAGCCGTCCTGTGCCTTGAAGGTATCCGCCGCGCTCTCCCCCTGCGTTGGGAAATCAAAACCGCGGGATACGAGGAAATCAGCCATTTCCCGTGCCGCCGCAAAGAATTTTCGGGAATGCTCCGGATCGCGTTCACGGAGGAAATCGGCGAGATCGCACAGAGGTATCATGGGACAGCAGACGGTGGTCACGTCCGATTTTTCGTCTCCGAAGGCACGGTAGAGCATACCGCCGTCAAAATGCTCTTCCAGCAGGCAGTCCATGGCGCCCACAGCATAGCGGAGATATTTCTCCTCTCCGAAATAACGGTAGGCATCAAGCATTATGGTCACGCCGAAGAACTGCTCCTGTATGCGGGTGGAATATATGTGATATTTCGAAAAGCCATCGTGAGCACAGGGCAGGAGCGTGCGGTCAATGATAAAATCATCGCTCTTTTCAGCCGTCACCGGGAAAAGGCCGCATTTCAGCTTTTTCTCCCAATCGGCCCTTTCTTCGTTTGTCACTCTGTCCGGATATTTTGTGAGAAAGCGGAGCATGGCGGATATCCAGCACTGGTGCTCGCAGAGATTTCCGTCCACGTGAGAGAGCGTTTCGAACGAAAAGGCGTTCATCGCCCGGCGGTACACTTCAACCGTATCGGCAATTCCCAGAACGGTTATTGCCGCACCCCGCTTACCTCCCGAGACCGGGGTGATTTTTGTCACGCCCTCGTTCTCCACCGTGTATTTCCCGGTGAACGGAATGATTTTTCGGCAATTGCCGAATTCTATTTCGAGAGAATCGCATTCTCCGAAAGCCTTGAGGCACAGGGTCTCCCCGATTTTCCCGCTGAGCGTTTTTGCAC
>JAZUGU010000034.1:0-1780 GCA_045641325.1 Candidatus Avispirillum sp. | reverse complement strand
TCGCCCAGCGCCATGGGACGGCCGTAGAAGAACACGCCGACAAGCTTTTTCGCAGATGCTCTCGCTTTCATGATGAGGGCCTTCTGGTCTGCGGGGATCTCCAGCGTGGCAAGGCCCGATGCCTCGCCCTCGGGCATGCCGCCCAGAAACAGCACCACGGTGTCGGAAAGCATCACGCCGTCATAGCGGTCTATAAGGTTGTCCGCCGCGCAGAAGCTCATGTTCGCATCGGGGAAAAGCTCGCGCAGTGCGCTTTCCGGAGTTTTCATCCAGTCTTCGATGCCGTCCAGCGTCCACGCGCCGTTCAGCTTCCAACGGTCGCACCGCAGGAAATCGCCTGTAAAGCCCACGCTCTCGCTCTTTTTGAGGGGAAGAGCGTTGTTTTTATTTTTGAGGAGCACCATGCCCTGTCCTGCGGCACGGAGCTCAAGCGCCTTGTGCGCTTCGATATCCACTTCCTCGAAGTGAACGTAGGGATCTTCAAAGAGACCCAGCTCGAATTTCACACGGAGCACACGGCGCACCGCCTCGTCGATAACGCTTTCATCGAGTCTGCCCGAGGCGATCTCTTCTTCAAGAGTGTTTATGTAGCACTTGTCCGCCATGTCCATGTCAACGCCGGCGTAAACGGACATTCTTGCCGCATCGCCGTTGGTCTCGGCAACGCCCTGCTTTTTCAGCTGGATCACGGAATTGTAATCGCTGACAACGAAGCCGTCGAATCCCAGCTCATCGCGGAGAAGCTCCGTCAGAAGATAGTGGGATGAGGTAGTGGGCTCGCCGGATATCTCGTTGAAGGAGCTCATCACCGTGCGGATGCCCGTATCAACGGCGCTCTTGAAAGCGGGAAGATAATAGTTGCGGAGCGCGTAATCGGAGATCTCCGATTTTTCGTAGTCACGGCCGCCCTCCATGGCACCGTAGCCGATGTAGTGCTTGGCGCAGGCGGCGAGATTTTCACGCTTTGTCAGATCGTCACCCTGAAAGCCCTCGACAGCGGCGGCAGCCATTTTCGAGGAAAGATACGGGTCTTCGCCGTAGCCCTCAACGCATCTGCCCCATCTGGGATCGCGGGAGAGGTCCATCATGGGAGAAAACGACCAGCGGATGCCGTCGTTCGCCGCCTCCTCGGTAATGGCGGTGTATGCGTCCCGCACAAGGTCCGGGTCAAAGCCTGCCGCCATGGCAAGGGGAACGGGGAACACAACGTTGTGGCCGTGGATAACGTCCTTGCCGAACAGCACGGGGATCCCCAGACGGGATTCCTCAACGGCGACACGCTGTAATTCGTTCACGTATTTTCTATTGTTGTGCGCGGGATTTCCGTCCGTCGGTCCGAAGTGACCTGTGTTGCACAGAAATGCGCCGATCTCGCCTTTTTTAAGAAGCTCGCGGTTTCTCTCTTCAAAGCCGTGCTCGTCGCTCAGCTGATTGAGCTGGCCCAGCTTTTCCCTGAGAGTCATTTTTGAAAGAAGCTCGTCTATTTTCTTTTCAATTCCGGGGTTTATCATGGTTATATCTCCCTTTTTTCGTACTGCCTTTATTTTACATAATCCCCGCCTTAATGTCAAGGAGGATAAATTTTAGTTTGCGGGGGAGAAGCATTCAGTATTCAGCCGGCGGCGAAGCCGCCGTACACGGAGGGGGTCCCCCGACGTGTCATTGCGAGGGAGGGCATCGCCCGACCGTGGCAATCTCTACAAACGGTTTAGTCCATCTAATATAGGTGCCATCAGAGCATTAGCAGAGATTGCCACGCTTCGCTCGCAATGACACGCCC
>JAZUGU010000033.1:0-15359 GCA_045641325.1 Candidatus Avispirillum sp. | reverse complement strand
TTTTTTGAAGTCGTTCATTCATCTTTCGTATTTCTATCTTCCAGGTAATATGCAGCATTGCCCATATGAGGATATATACTGCGATCAAAGAACAGAGGGCAGCGAAAATACCGGGAAGAGAATGCGGTATCCAGCGGCATCCAAAGGCGACAGGAAACCATGCAGCGCCGAAAATCGCAACGTATATGGCGGTTTGCTTTGCAATGCTCCATTTTTCATTTCCCAATATCACACCTGCCATTCCGATGACTATTCCGTATACTGCAAATAAAACAGTTTGCAGGATCACCGCATTAAGCTCGCTTCCCATTGCCTCTGCAAATTCCGGTTTTACTGCCATGTAATCGCCTTTCCCCGCCGCCAGTGAATAAAGGATCGTTAAGAACTGCTCGATTGCCAATCCTATGAAAATCCCCAAAAAACCCCGTTCAAACAACTTTTTCTTCATTTTACCACCTCATATTCCCAATAATTGCTTGATCCTGGAGACATATCGCCTCGAAACATATGTGACCGTGCCGTTTGAAAGCGCAACGCAAATTGTGCCCGCAAAGCTTAAATCAAAGTTTTTTACTTCTTTCAGATTGACGATCTCGGAATTTGATATCCGCACAAAGGTTTTGCAGTCAAGCCGTTCTTCAACCTCATATAATCGCATACGAAGGACAAACACGCCGTGATTTGTTTCCGCAAGCACCTTTCCGTTTTCGGCAAAAACCCGATAAATGCCTGAGGGGTCAAGCACCTCCGCCATGTCATTTCTGAAGCCTGCGATCATATTCGGGCGGGCTTCGGAAAGCCTTTTTACGATTTCATTGATCTCATCATTCATCTTGTCGGTTATCACGACGATTTTCGGCTCTTTGCAGTTTTCGTCGATTTGAATTTCAATTTGCATTTGCTCACCTCCTTGTTGTTACAGTCATATCATAGGAAAATCGAACATCAATTTCAACCGGTATTCGACAGGTGGTCTTTTTTTTGATACAATCGGCAGTTCAATCATTTGAATCGGTAAAAAACTAAGGGAGAAACTGCTTTTTGCAGTCTCTCCCTCCGGATGGCTTTTTCTTTTTATTCTTCGACCTCAGAGAGCTCTGCGAGAGCGGAGGCGCTGACGAACAGGCAGTTTATCCAGAACCACTTGATATCGTAAAGGTCCTCTGTCATCCAATGGGTGGGGATCATGCCGTCCTCACGCTGTAATCTGGTGATGGAATCGGCAAGAGCCTTCGCCTTTTCAAGGTGCAGCTCTCCCCTGCCCGCACGGTACATGGCAAGGAACGTGCGGATGATGTCGCCGGTGCTGGCGTCGATGGGCACGTACCACACGTACTGCTCAAGTCCGCAGGGGGTGCGGAAGTTCTTCGTGTCAACGAACTTGTCCTTATTCCACGGGGCTGCTTTCTTCCAGATGACGAACTGGTCCTCGATGAATCTCATGAGGTCGTCCGCTATTTTCATTTTCTCCTCGTTGTCGGAGAAATACTTCGTATAGTATCTGATGAGAGCTGCGGCGCCGTAGTGGGTAAGGTTGGAGTAGTTGACGGAGCAGAGGCTGTCCTCGAACTGTGCTTCCCACTCGTAAGTTTTCAGCTTGTTGTTTTCAACGTAGTGGATGGCACCATCGGCGAGGCTCTTCCACTTTTCGTCCCCGGTGCGCTCGTACAGCGCCATGAGGAACGGAACGATATGCTCAAGAGGCTCGCAGAAATTGGGAGAAAGGAGCTCGCCTGTGCGGATATCGCGGATGAGGTACCAGGAGCCGTTCTCCTGCACGTTCTCGGCGTAATGCTCACCGATGAGAAGCGCTTCATCAAGATATTTCTTATCGCCTGTCTTCGCCTCCAGGTTAAGGTAGGAGTTGCCCACATGGGCGGGATATATCATCATGACCCAGTTGATGCGGTCGCCGGCTGATGCGTTGTGCTGCTTTTCCGGGTCGGGACGGAAGTCTATCTGATAGGTGGGGGGCACGTTCTTCATAACGCCCTCCCGGGGGGTTATGCCGATAAGATAATCCGCGGAATTCTTCGCCACGGTCATTGCATCCGCCTCTTTATCGGGGCAGACCTTTGAATAATAGATCATAGCATCGATAATAGCGGAGATCATCTTGCTGGGGTACACGTTAAGATCATATTCGGGATCGGGCGTGCCGTGATCCTTCCAATGCCTGATAAAGCTCTGGGACATGGCATAATCAAAGGCAAGCGCCGCCGCCTCGCCGTAGGGACGGGCCTTATCGGGCAGGTCTGCGGGGAAAGTGGCAAGACGGAAAAACGTGGTGGCTCCCACGAGATGCTTTTCGTTGCCCTCACGGTCCAGAGCGAAAACGGTCAGCTCGACAACACCCTCGGGAATATCAGCCCAGATGGGAGAAAGGATCGCCTCGGCGTTTTCAGCCTCAAAGGTATGGATCTTTCCGCTTTCATCCTTTGCCTTATAGCGGTATTTCCTGATACCGGGCAGAGTTTTGAAATGGAACGAGGGAGCATACATGAACTGGATGGCATGGGGATTCCAGAAAGGTCTGCCCTCACCGCCGCCGTGATGCGCGGAGGTCTCCGGTGCGGCACATTCAGCAGCCGCCTGCTTTGCAAATTCTTCTTTTGTCATAGGTTTTCCCTCTTTATGTGATTGCTTTTTTCCATTATAACACAGTTATGCACCAATATTCAAGCAAATCGGGAAAAACCTTCATTTTTTTCATTTCGCCGTATTTTGTTAGGCATTCGTCGAATATATCATTCCCACTTATATATTCGGCATTTGTCTAATAGATTTCAGGCTTTATATTTCCCGTTGATTTGCGGCGGATAAAGTGGTATAATCAAGAAAAAAGGAACTGACGAGGTAATCATGCCCCACATAATTGAGATAAACAGCTATGACGATCCGGCACTTGACCCGTACGCGCGGCTGACGGAGCATCAGCTGAGAGACAGACAGCACCCGGAACGCGGCATTTTCATTGCGGAAAGCGAGACCGCGGTGCGCCTCGCCCTTGACGCGGGCTACACTCCCGTTTCCCTGCTCTGCCAGCGCAGTCAGCTTGAGACCGCCGGGGAAACCGTGGCAAGATGCGGTGACGTTCCCGTTTTCACCGCAGATGACGTTCTCCTTGAGAGGATGACGGGCTTTGCGCTGTCCCGCGGAGTTCTCGCCGTGATGAAACGTCCCGTCCTGCCGGCGGTTGAGGAAATATGCAAGGATGCCGCCCGTATAGCGGTGCTTGAAAATATTGCCGACTCCACCAATGTGGGAGCGATCATCCGTTCCGCCGCCGCTCTCGGGATCGATGCCGTACTTGTGACGCCGTCCTGCAGTGATCCGCTTCTGCGCCGCTCGGTGAGAGTGAGCATGGGCACGGTTTTCCAGATACCGTGGACGTATATCGGGAAAAAGGCGGAGGACTGGCCCGGGCGCGGTATGGAGCTGCTCCGCAAAAAAGGCTTCAAAACAGCCTCCATGGCGCTGAGGAACGATACGGTTTCCATCGGCGATCCCCGGCTGAAGGAGGAGAAAAAGCTTGCAATAATCCTCGGCACGGAGGGCACGGGGCTGACGGATGAGACCATCGCCCTCTCGGACTACACCGTGAAGATCCCCATGTATCACAACGTGGATTCCCTCAACGTGGCGGCTGCCGCCGCCCTCGCATTCTGGGAAACGGGGAAAAGATGACAAAAGAATTACCCCCGGGCAGATACTGCCCGGGGGTTTTTATGTTCAGAACGGTCTGGGCTTATCCGGGCAGTTCCGATACGTCAATGATACCGAGAATTATTTTCGTAATAAGATTTGAGTCCGCCGCGTTTATCTTTCCGTCTCTGTTGATATCCGCGGCAAGCACTTCATCATTCGTGCCCTCCATGATTCCGAGCACCATTTTCTTCATCATGTTTGAATCCGTCGCATTGACTTTAGAATCCCCGTTGATGTCTCCCGGGACGATCCGTGTGGAAAAAGTGATTTCGGCTGAAAGCAGGGGCTCGTTGCCCTCGCCTGCCTCTATTCTTCCCCACTCGATATTGTTCCCGAGGAAAGACACCTTTCGGAGCGCCTCGCACCCAAAAAATGAATCGGTCCCTACCCGTACAAGGCTTGCAGGGAGAGTTACGCTGTCGGCGTCAGCACTTAGCAAAAACGCGATATCGCCGATAACGGTCACTCCGTCCTCAATGACGATGTTTTTGATATCCCCCAGGTAATACGACCACGGGATATCAACGTAGAAATATTCGTCATCCTCGCCGGTAATGCTGAAATCCTGCATGGCACCGTTTCCGGAAACCGTCAGCGTGGCGGTCTTTTCGTCATAGCTCCAATAGGTGTTCACCCCGCATTTGCCGCTTTCGGGGAGAAGGATTCCCGACCAGATCCTGCCACGGGTGACAGGGTTATTGAAATCCTCGAACTGTATTCTGTACCAATCGTCCGCAGTACCGTTGTAGTACACGTCCATATCGAAGCTGTCGTCATACAGATGTTCGCCCGGTTTCTCTATTTCAAATGCGCTCATGCACACGCGGGTCACGGTGGAAGGGATCTCTACAGTATAAACGCCGCTCATCCCGCAGAAGGAATATCTTCCTATCTTTGTTATTCCCTCTCCGATTATTACCGTCTTCACGTCTTTGTTATAGCAGCCCCAGGGCGCATCGGTCACGGATCTGTAATCCGGCTCAGTATAGGTAGGCTCGTAGTCATACATTTCGCCCGAACCCGTGAACGTCAGCGTTCCCGTTCTGCTGTCGTAGTCCCACAGGATGCTGTCTCCGGTTTTTCCTCTTGTGGGCGGTGTTTCGGTATCGAAAGCGTAATAGAAAACGTTGATAAAGCATTCGTTGTCACTGCCGAGAGAAATATTGTATCTGTCCGCCACGGTGCCGGCGTACCGGATATCCGAAAGGTAAGTGTCACCGTAAAATGCACCGACTCCTATCTTTTTCAAGCTCAGCGGCAGGGTTACAAAGGAAAGAAGCGGGCATTCCGAGAAAGCTCCGTAGCCTATGTACTCCGCGCCCTCGTCTATCATGACTGATGAAAGGACCGGATCGTCCGCAAAAGCATAATCGTCTATATACACAGTACCCTTACCTATTGTGACGTCGGTAAGGTGCGGGCATTCCGAAAAAGCGCCGAAGCCTATATAATTTACACCGTCTCCGATTACTGCGAAGGTGAGCTCGGGACAGCGATAAAATGCGCAGGCACCGACACCGGTGACGCCGTTTTCGATAACGACTTTTTTGATTTTCGTGTCAAAGGCATCCCACGGTACGTTGATAACGAGCCCGTCTCCGGATTCCTCGGGCCAGTAATCATACATATCTCCCGTGCCCGATACGGTCAGAGTATTATTTGCCGGACCGTAGCTCCAGTATACGTTTTCACCGCAGAGGCCGCTTTTTGAACGTGCGGCATTCTGAAATGCCTCATTGCCTTTTTCCACGGTGATTTTTTCAAAGCTTTCCTCTGTGCCGTCATAGCCGACATAGATCAGATTTTTACAGTAATAGAATGCATTTTCTCCGACCGCCGCAAGATTTTGGGAAACCGTTACCTCGCAAAGTGACGTGCATCCGTAAAAAGTTCCTTTTGCGATCGAGGTTATCCCGTCCGGCATGCGGAATGAAGTAAGGCTCGTGCAGTAGGAAAACGCATTTTCGCCGATTTTTGAAATGCTATCGGGAAGATTAACCTCGCGGAGGCTGCTGCATTCCCTGAAAGCGTCTTTCCCGATGGTCGTCTTCCCGTTGGTGACGGTGACGGATGCCAGATTACGGCAGAACATGAACGCCGCCTCTTCGATCGCGGTAACGCTTGAAGGAAACGTTACGGACGTGATATTACTTCCGGCAAACGCGGTATTTTTTACTGTTCTTACCCCGTCGGGGATCACAATGTCGAACGCGTATTCGCCGTTGATATAAAAATCGGTACCGTTTTTGACCGGGCTCGCATTCTGATTGTCAAATTCATACTCGCACCATTTTTTAAGATCTTCGATATACAGGGCAGATACCGAAGAATCGTCAAATGCATGAGGCCCGAATTGAGTCAGGGTTTCCGGAATATGTACTTC
The DNA here is from genome assembly GCA_045641325.1 of Candidatus Avispirillum sp. GTDB lineage: Bacteria > Bacillota > Clostridia > Oscillospirales > CAG-272 > Avispirillum. The sequence goes on along the minus strand of JAZUGU010000033.1, from coordinate 9,268 downwards.
CCCGCAGGCGCACCCGTAGAAAGCATTACTGCCGATGCCGGTCACACCGCTTTCGATAACGACTTTACTTAAGGAATACTGCCCCCACGGAGCCGCCGTTACCGTTTTATTTTTGCCGTTGACGTTCACGGATTTGGTGCCGTAACCGAACATGGTGCCTTCGCCCGATACCGTCAGAGTTGCCGTTGCCGCATCGTAGCTCCACGTGAGTCCTGTTCCGCACGTATTATCTTCTGCGTATACGGGCAGAACGAAAGCATTGATAACCATCGCCGCCAGAACCAGAAGCGCTGAGATTTTTTTAAGCATTATTTACCTCTCTTTGTTAATCCGGGAAAATATCAAACGCACTGCGTCCGTTGATGTCATAAAAGCCTCTGTACGGGTCGACCAAATCATTGCGATAACCGAAATCATTCGCCTTATAGCCGGACACATCGGGAAAATCGTAAATATCGATAAATTCGGACAGATCCTGAGATGCAAATACGACTTCCTGAGTATCCTCGGCCGCTATTGTATCCTGCGGCTCTTCCGTCATGGTGCTTCCCGTATATTCGTAATAATCGCACCGGGTGCAATAGATGCAGTCTTCGCCCTCAATTATGCTGTGCCCGGTCTCCGGCAGGGCTTCGCCGTAATACGTATCACCGCAGAGGCTGCAGGTGTAATAGAGATATCCGGCTTCGGTGCAGGTGGGAGAAACGGAGTATTCATAATAGCTGTGCCCTCTTGCAGGTATCACCTCTGCCTGTTCCTCGCCGCACAGACGACAGACGGTCTTTTCACTGCCGTCTGCGGTGCAGGTGGCATCCGTCACCGTTTTTTCGTATTCGTGGGGGCAGAGCTTTTCCTCCCCGGTTTCTTTCGAAACGGGAGGGGCAGGCTTCGGTCTGTCGGAGATTACGGGAACTGCCGGCATTGCCGCCATTACGTTTTTATCGGGAAGAACGGGCATTTCAGGCCTCTCGGTGAAGAAGCACACTGTCACCGCCACGCAAAGGACCAAGGACACCGCCGTCACCCAGAACGCCGGCTTTTTATAATTCAGTATGCTCTTTATTCTCGTCTTTACGGCGACCTCGCCGAACGCCACGGGGCAGGCTGTTATGATTTTTCTCTCCGAAGAATAGGTAAGCAGCGTAAGAGAGTATTCCCTCACGTCGTTTTTATCAAGCTGATTTATCGCTTTCTCGTCGCAGGCCAGTTCGATATCGCGGCAGAGGAAAATATACCACACCCATATCACCGGATTGAACCAATATACAGACAGGATCAAAAATGAAAACGGTTTTATCAGGTGGTCTCCGCGCTTGATATGCGCCGTTTCGTGCGCCACTACGTACTTCATTTCCCCGTCTTTCATTGAAGAGGGTATATATATTTTCGGGAAAAGCATTCCGAGAATGAACGGAACGGACAAGTTATCACAGAGGTACACTTCCCCACTGCGAACGGACGGAGTCACCCTGCGGTACATATGAATATAGGACACCGCCGCGTATATCAGCATCAGCGCGATGCCCGAAAGCCACACCGCGGTAAGAATGTCCCCAATGGAGGAGGCATTCGCCGTTTCTTTTGCAGCTGCCGCCGTGTTTCCCAACGTTTCGTATACGGACGGAACGTTCGGCACGGGACTCATTTTCGTTTGAAGAGTGAACGGCACGCAAAGTCTGAGGCCCACGACAGCCCAGAGAATGCAGCGCACGTATTTCGGTGCGCGGCGAAGAAACGGCCTTATCAGCAGTATGAGAATGACCGCCGCGGATGCCGACAGGCTCATTTCCGCTATTTTTATCAAAACGTCAGTCATTACAATCCTCTTTTGCTTTTTCTACCATCTTGAGGATTTCGTCTATGTCTTCGGGAGACAGTTTTTTCTTGCTGGTGAATGCGGCAAACATGGCAGGGAGCGATCCGTTGAACGCTTCATCCACAAACTCCTCGCTTTTTGCGGCAAAATACTCGTCCTTTTTCAGAACGGACGAGACAGTTCCACCGTCATTTTTGAATATGCCTCTGTCACAAAGCTTTTTCAGCACCGTATAGGTAGTGGTGCGTTTCCAGCCCAGCTCTTCAGAGCAGAGCGAGCAAAGCTCCGCCGAGGAAAGCGGCTCGTTTTCCCAGATTATATCTGCAAAGTGTGATTCCACAACACCCATTTTCAGTTCAGCCATGTATACCTCCGTCTTGTCTATCGTCAGTAGACTCTATATGCACTCTATCACGAATAGACAGCTTTGTCAATACTTTTTCAAAAAAAATCCCGCCGACAATTCGGCGGGATTTTGTCAATACATATTGGTCGGGGCGATATCGAAGGCGCGGGCGGAGGTGACCGTATAGCCATCTCCGATGAGGGAAACGGTACATTCGCTCATGTGGGCGGGATAGATTCGGACGGTCAGCACCTGTCTGCCGCCTGCGAACAGCTCAAGGATGGAGCCGTCAAGGAATGCGTTGAGCCGGAGCTCTTCGCCCTCCCCAAGTTCAAGCGGCGCTTCGGTGCCGCCGCAGACGCCCGTTTCCATCATTTCTTCCGTAACGTCTCCCCAGTTTTCGCGCCTGATGCTTTGGCCGCAGTTTTTGAAATCTTCTGCGCCTTTATTGTTCACGATATCAAGCGGGCGCACCGGGTGGAACACGTCGTCCCGCACGGAGGAGTGGCTGTAATCTATGCACAGCTTTTTTCTTTCATTATCGTAAAAGCAGTCAACGTATTCTTTTTCGTTGAAGCGGAAGCGCACTCCGGCTTTGCCGTTTTCGGATAGCTTTGCCGAAAGCTCCGCCTCCGACTGGATGCGCACTTTCACTTCTCCGTCTATTGTTTTTTCGTTATAGCGCAGGGTCTTCATCTCTTCGGGAACGGAGGAGTAAAGCTCTGTGCCGTCCTCGGACATGGTGACGATGCGGGGCAGGCTCATGGTGCCGCTCCAGCCCAGCTCTTTCACCGATGAGGTGAGCATGGCATCCATCACCCATGCCATGAGCACGCGTCTGCCACGGTCATCGTAATAGGATTCTCCGGCAAAGAACTGGCCGCCGGGGTAATTCATCCGTCCGTGGTGCTCGGGATGGAACACCTTGCCGTCAAAACTGCCTATTTCATACTGCCAGCCTCTGGCGTGGCTGATGTGCATGAGCACGTCTTTGCCGTTCATCTTGAAGAAATCGGGGCAGGACACGTCCTCGTATGCGCCGAAGGGACACTCCTCGCGGAGCATGAAAGGACCCTCATAGGTAAAGTGGATGCCGTCGTCGGAGGTGAAAAGCGCAGGTTGATACCAGCCGTATATGGCATAATATTTTTCATTTTCGTACCAGCCGCAGGGGTCCCAGGAGCGCCATTTGTCACAGTCTTCGGAGACGGGTGTCATGGGAGAATCGGGCATCACGTGCCATTTTGTCAGTTCATCGTCCTCGGCGACTACCATGGTGTTCCCGTGTCCCACGTCGTGGTACATTATGCGCACCTTGCCGTCGGCATCTATGAACGCGTTTCCGCTGAACATGCCGTGGATGCCGGACTCATCGGAGGGGCGTGGGCCCGTGGGCATGCACGTCCAGTGGAGCAGGTCGGCGGAGGCATAGTGGCCGAAGCTGTGCTTTCCCTCTTCGTCCTGGAAGATATAATACATATGGTGGCGGCCGTTATAAAAGATGCCCGCATTGGCATCGCAGGGAACGCTTATCCCCTCGGGGATGGTCATGTGATACCGGGGACGGTAGCAGTCTCCCACCAACGTTTCTCTGTATTCTCTCGCTCGGTTCGCAAGCTCTGTCATATTCTTTTCCATGCAGACACCGCCTTTCTTCTACAATGGTAACATATTATCGGGGAGATTACAAGAAGTATTACAAGAAAAGGGCACACCGACAGGCGTGCCCTTAAACTTATTTTATCTTATTTTGCGGCTTCTTCAACTGCAACAGCTACTGCTACGGTCATACCAACCATGGGGTTGTTACCTGCGCCGATCAGACCCATCATCTCTACGTGTGCGGGAACGGAGGAAGAGCCTGCGAACTGCGCGTCGGAGTGCATTCTTCCCATGGTATCGGTCATACCGTAAGAGGAAGGACCTGCTGCCATGTTATCGTGATGAAGCGTTCTGCCCGTGCCGCCGCCGGATGCAACGGAGAAGTACTTAACGCCGTTCTCTACGCACCACTTCTTATAGGTACCTGCAACGGGATGCTGGAATCTGGTGGGGTTGGTTGAGTTACCGGTGATGGAAACGCCGACCTTCTCCAGCTTCATGATAGCAACGCCCTCGGGAACGTTATCCGCGCCGTAGCAGCGGACGTCAGCTCTGGGGCCCTTGGAGTAAGGAGTTTCCTCAACGATCTTTACTTCCTCGGTATAGGGATCGAACTCGGTCTTCACGTAGGTGAAGCCGTTGATCCTGGAAATGATGAACGCTGCGTCCTTGCCGAGACCGTTAAGGATAACACGGAGGGGCTTATTTCTTACTTTATTTGCGTTCAGCGCGATCTTGATCGCGCCCTCTGCTGCCGCGAAGGACTCATGTCCTGCCAGGAAGCAGAAGCAATCGGTCTCTTCGGAGAGGAGCATTGCGCCCAGGTTACCGTGGCCGAGGCCGACTTTACGGTTCTCTGCAACGGAGCCGGGGATACAGAAGGACTGGAGGCCGATACCGATAGCGGCTGCGGCGTCTGCTGCCTTCTTGCAGCCCTTTTTCAGAGCGATAGCTGCACCGACGGTGTATGCCCAGACTGCGTTCTCGAAGCAGATAGGCTGAGTTTCACGGACGATCTTATCGCAGTCAACGCCTGCTTTAAGGGTGATATCCTTGCACTCTTCGATGGAAGAGATGCCGTATTCTTTCAGGACAGCGAGGATCTTCGCCTCACGTCTCTCATAGTTTTCAAACAATGCCATGACTCTTCCTCCTTACTGCTTTCTGGGGTCGATGTACTTTGCGGCTTCTGCGAAGCGGCCGTACGTGCCCTTTGCCTTCTCATATGCGGTGTTGGGATCGTCGCCCTTCTTGATGAAGTCGGTCATTTTGCCGAGGGATACGAACTCGTAGCCGATGACCTGATCGTCCTCGTCGAGAGCCATTCTGGTGCAGTAGCCCTCTGCCATTTCGAGGTAGCGGACGCCCTTTGCCTTGGTGCCGTACATGGTACCTACCTGAGAACGGGTACCCTTACCCAGGTCCTCAAGGCCTGCGCCTACAGTGAGGCCGCCCTCGGAGAATGCGGACTGGGTTCTGCCGTATACGATCTGCAGGAAGAGCTCACGCATAGCGGTATTGATAGCGTCACATACAAGGTCGGTGTTGAGAGCCTCAAGAATGGTCTTGCCGGGAAGGATCTCTGCTGCCATTGCTGCGGAATGAGTCATACCGGAGCATCCGATAGTCTCAACGAGAGCCTCTTCGATAACGCCCTCTTTAACGTTAAGTGACAGCTTGCATGCGCCCTGCTGGGGTGCGCACCAGCCGATACCGTGTGTGAAACCGGAAATGTCGGTGATCTGCTTTGCCTGTACCCACTTGCCCTCTTCGGGAAGCGGAGCGGGACCGTGGTCGGGACCCTTGGCAACACAGCACATCTTTTCAACTTCTGCTGAATAAGCGATGCTCATATTGGAAAAATCTCCTTTGAAAATAATATTACTCATACATTATACCCCCTCTTTCGCCCTTTTGCAAGGTGTTACGGCAATTTTTTCACACAAAAAAGCCTCCTTCCGGAGGCCTTTTTTATTTAAGATACTCTTTAATTGCTTTTGCGGCGAACTCCGCGGTGCCCGCGCCGCCTTTGCGGTCGATGTTTTCTTTGAATCTGCCGTCGGCGCAATACATATCGGCAAGGCCGGAAAAGATCTCATCGGTGCAGTTATAGAAATTATCGGTGATATATTTTTTCAGCTCCGCCGCCAGCTTTTTCGCATTGGGGGAGGCGGGGCTCTCTTCTTTTATTTCACCGAAGCGGGCGAAGATCTCCATCATGCCGTCAGAGGCTTCTTTATTCTGCTGTTTGCTTCTCGCGGCACTTTTTTTCGCGTTTTCCTTATACGCTTCCGTATCGCCCCATTTTTCGGCGGCTTCGTCCGCATATCTTCTGACGGGTATCCAGATGCCGCTTTTATAGTCGGGATCGCTCTTTTCTCCGTCCCGGGAATACCACTCCACATTATAGCATCCGTTCATTTCGAATTCGGGATTTCCGGGAAGCCATTCCCTGAAAATATGGGTATTGAGTGCCTGAAGAGCGTGGGGAATGGGGCCCGTACAGCTGAATTTTGCCCATTCGCTCTGGGGAAACTCGAACAGCGTCATGGAAGCGGGCACGTCACCTCCGGTATATTTACCTGCAATGAGGTAACGGAACTTGCCCTCTCCCACGTCGTCTATGCACACGCCGTACTCTCCGATGCAGTAATCCTTTATTGCCTGCGCCTCGGGACAGGAGGGCGCTTTGCCAGCGTAGATTGTGTTATTGCAGTACTTTTCGCATATTTCGTCCCAGAACCGGGGGATCTTCTCATATGCTTCGTCGTAGGTGAACTCCCTCTCGAAGCCGATGACCTTGAAGCCCCCCATAGGTGATACGGTATAATCCATTTTTTCTCCTCCCGTTATTTCGATGTGTATGTTCAGCGGAAGAAAGATGCGCGCCTGCCGGAAATCTTTTCTGATTTTTCCGGGTGTGGCTCCGTGAAAACGGGTGAATGCTTTTGTGAAGCTTTCCTGAGTCTCGTATCCGTACCGCCCGGCAACGTCTATTATCTTATCCCCGCGGCTGATATCCGCCGCCGCTTCGTACAGTCTGCGGTTCCTGATATACTCGCCCACGGAATACCCGGTCAGTATCCGGAACCCTTTCTGCAGATAAAAGGGCGAGATATAGACCTTTCCGGACATTTCTTCGATGCTTATTTCGTCACGAAGATTTTCTTCGATATATGCGAGAACGGTTTTTAAGCTTCTTATCCATTCCATTCCGTTTTCTCCTTTCTCCACGATATCATATTACACCGTACGGGAAAGAATTTCCTGTCCCGTTTTGCCGGGATGTGTCCGGAATCTGTCAGTTTCCGAGAGACTTGGTGACGTTGCTCTCCACGGTCTCGCCGTAGCAGGAGAACATCTCCTCCACTTTCTCTTTATCGGGGCGCTTTGTGATAAGGCTGACAAGCGGCACGATAATAAGTCCGCCCAGCATTGCGACAACGCCCGAATGGAGCGACGTTTTGAAGATAAAGGAAAGGAAGGGAGACGCGGAAACGTCTATCATCTTCATGGATATCATCATCTGAACGACCATAAGGATACTGCCGAAGCCAAAGGAAACGGCGACGGAGGCCTTTGTGGTGCGCTTCCAGTACAGACCGTACAGGAAGGGGGCGAGGAACGAGCCTGCCAGAGCGCCCCACGACACGCCCATCATCTGTGCGATGAAGGAGAAATTGAAGGTATCCTTCAGTATTGCGATTACTGCGGAAATAACGATGAAGAACACGATGAACAAACGGAGGACGGTGAGTTTTGCCTTTTCTCCGGTCTCCTTCTTTCTTGCGGGGACGACCACGTCAAGGGTGAGGGTGGAGGAGGAGGTGAGGACAAGGCTTGACAGCGTTGACATAGACGCGGAAAGCACCAGCACCATGACCACGGCGATGATGATCGGGGAAAGCGTGCTTACCATGCCGGGAATGATATTATCGAAATGCTTGCCGTCAAAGGAATCGGGGTACAGTCTCGCAAAGGAGCCCAGGAAGTAACATCCGCCGGCGACAACTATTGCGAAGAAAGTGGAAATGATAGTTCCCTTTTTGATGGCGTCCTCGTTCTTGATGGAGTAGAATTTGCCCACCATCTGAGGAAGGCCCCACGTTCCCAGCGAGGTGAGCAGGATGACCACCAGGAGGAACACGGGCTGTGTTCCGAAGAATGAGGTGAATGCGCCGGAGGCACCTGCCGTTTCGGGGTACTCGGAGGGGAGCTTCGACAGCTCGGCAACTGCGTTCATAAGTCCGCCGTTCTTTGCGAGCACGGCGCCGACAACAGCCACGATACCGATGAGCATGATGATGCCCTGAATGAAGTCGTTTATCGCCGTTGCCATGTATCCGCCGAAAATGACGTACAGACCGGTGAGCGCCGCCATTATCACGATGACCACCCAGTACGGGATATCAAATGCAATATTGAAAAGGCTGGATAGGCCGTTGTAAAGCGATGCGGTGTAGGGGATGAGGAATATGAAAACAATGACGGATGCGGCGATCTTCAGCGTTTTCGAATCAAAGCGCTTGCCGAAGAAATCGGGCATGGTCTTGGAATCCAGATGCTTTGTCATGACTCTCGTTCTTCTGCCCAGGATCGCCCATGCGGCGAGAGAGCCGATGAAGGCGTTTCCGAGGCCTATCCACGTGGAGGCAAGACCGAAATTCCAGCCGAACTGACCTGCATATCCTACGAAAACGACTGCGGAAAAATATGACGTGCCGAAGGCGAAGGCCGTGAGCCACGGGCCGACGGAGCGTCCGCCCAGGACGAAGCCGTTAACATCTGTTGAATGACGGCGGCAATAGAGGCCTATGCCGATCATCACTGCGAAGAAGATAACGAGCATAGCAGCCGTAAGAATTTTGGTAAGCATAACTTTGCACCTGCCTTATAAAAAAATAAAAGCCCTCTTGAATAATCAAGAGGACGGAAGTTCCGCGGTACCACCTCAATTGTTTCTCCAAAAGGAAAAACCGCTCACGGACACGCCCGGCTTAAACGGGATATGCCCTGCATCTGTAACGGGATGCACCCGCCGAAGCCTACTTTGTTCAGCACGGAGCTCACGGAGGTAATTCACTTGCCGCATCCTGCCGTCTCGCACCGCCGACGGCTCTCTGTGAGGACTTACCGGAAAGCTACTTTTTTCCGCTCATCGCTTTTCTTATGTTGGGATTTTATCACACTAAAGCGTTTTTGTCAAGGGATTTGTGAAAAATATTGGTGGTAAATTATAGTTTAACGGGCTGTTCGCCAATGGTGTAGTCGGCGGCGAAGCCGCCGTACACGGAGCGGGTCCCCCGACGTGTCATTGCGACGGAGGGCATCGCCCGACCGGGGCAATCTCTACAAACGGTTTAGTCCATCTGATAGAGGTGCCATCAGAGCATTAGCAGAGATTGCCACGCTTCGCTCGCAATGACACGCCCGGTGGGCGTGTGTGTGGAGCGTTCGTCTGCATACAGAAACGGGGCGTTTCACGCTCCCGTTTCGTTCCGTTT
>JAZUGU010000032.1:0-2117 GCA_045641325.1 Candidatus Avispirillum sp. | reverse complement strand
ATCACTGCGGACAGCACAAGAGATATGACTCTTTTCATTGTTTTCTTCATAGTGTTCTCCTTTTATTTTGCTTCAAGCCACGTTCTGCCGCGGTTTACCTCGACTTCGAGGGGAACTTCGGTTGCGGCGGCGTGTTCCATTTCGTATTTCAGTATTTCGGCGGCACGGTCCGCATCCTTTTCGGATGCTTCGACGATCAGCTCGTCGTGCACCTGCAGGATGAGCTTTGCATCCACGCCCGCCTCTTTCAGCGCCCTGCGGACGTTTATCATGGCGATCTTGATTATATCCGCCGCCGTTCCCTGGATGGGGCTGTTCATGGCGACTCTCTCACCGAACGCCTGCAGATTTTTGTTCTGTGCGGAAAGCTCCGGGATGGGACGTATCCTGCCGTATGCCGTTTTCGTATATCCGTTTTTCTTCGCTTCGGATACGGTATTTTTAAGATACTCGTCTACCTTGGGGAACGTTGCCAGATAGCTTTCGATATATTCCTTTGCATCCTTCAGGCTGACGTGGATATCCTGGGAAAGCGAATACGCGCCGATGCCGTAAACGATGCCGAAATTGACCGCTTTGGCTTTTCCCCTCAGCTCCTTTGTGACCGCCTCGCGGGGGACACGGAAGACTCTGGCAGCGGTGGAAGCGTGGATGTCTTCGCCGCTTCTGAACATTTCGCTCATGGTTTCGTCTCCCGATATCTCGGCAAGCAATCGAAGCTCTATCTGAGAATAATCGGCGTCTATCAGCACTCTGTCCGGAGCGGATGCGGTGAAGAAATTCCTCAGCTCTCTGCCCAGTTCTCCTCTGACGGGGATGTTCTGCATATTGGGATCGTTTGAGGAAAGCCTGCCCGTGGCAGTTCCCGTCTGGTTGAACTCCGTATGGATCTTCGAGTTTTCATCGGTGAGAGCGATAAGGTTCTCGCCGTATGTTCCGATCAATTTAGACACTTGTCTGTAATCGAGTATGTCCTGCACGATGGGGTACGACCAGCGCAGGGATTCGAGAGTTTCGGCATCTGTCGAATATCCCGTTTTGGTCTTCTTTTTGACGGGGAGGCCGAGCTCTTCGAAGAGCACCTCGCCCAACTGTTTGGGGGAATTGATATTGAATTCCCTGCCCGCCTGCATATACACTCTTCCCGCCAGATCGTTCTGCATTGCGGAAAGGTTCTCCACGTATCCGTGGAGGCCGGGACAATCAAGGAAGAAGCCTTCGTTTTCCATTTCGGCAAGGACCGGGGACAGAGGGATCTCCACCTCCCGGAGAAGGTCTGCCATTCCCTGCTTTTCGATCTCCTCTTTCAGGGAAGCGTACAGTCTGTACGCGTACCACGCAGCACTGCCATCGGCTGACGCGGGCTGCTCCGAAAGATAGCGCACCACCGCTTTATCTATGGGGTACGAGCTTTCTCCGGGGGACAAAAGATAGGATGCCGTCATCGTATCGAAAGCGCACCGGGGCTCGATGCCGTATTTTTTCAGCTCCTTGCAGAGCTTTTTATAATCGTGGCAAATGACGGGCTCTTTGAAATACTTTCCCGATATTTCCGTTTTATATATATTCCCGTCGGAAACATACATTTCATCGCCGTCAACGCACACGGCGAACGGTGCTTTTATCGCTTCCGTGACAGGAGAAACGGGGGGTATTTCCACAGCCGCCTTTGCGGTTTCTCCCGACAGGTCGAATCTTTTTGCAAGAGCTGAAAATTCAAGCTTTGTGAAAAGCTCGGAGAGCATTTCCTTATCGGAGCCGTCATTTTCTATATCCGCAAGGCTCATGCCGATGGGGGCTTCACGGCTTATCTTTGCGAGATCGTATGACATATAGGCGGAATCTTTGCCGGCAAGGAGCTTTTCCGACGCGGATTTTCCCGCGCCGCCAAGTGCCTCGTCCGCATAGAGGCCGTCAAGGCTTTTATCTGCGATGATGAGTTTGAAGGCAGTTTTTTCTCCGATGCCGGGAACGCCGGGGATATTATCGGAGGAATCGCCCATGAGAGCTTTGACGTCTATGAACTGGGTGGGGGTGACGCCGTATTCCTCCGTGAATTTTTCGGGGGTATATATTATGTCCTCTTTTGTTTTGACGAGGACGACGGAGGTGTTCTC
>JAZUGU010000031.1:0-8716 GCA_045641325.1 Candidatus Avispirillum sp. | reverse complement strand
ACAAATGCAAAAAGAGCAAAAACCGGAAAGAGAAAAAAGACTAATAAACCAAGAACGGTGGGAAGATTTCCGAATATCTAATGAAAAAATGACCGAAACGAGAGTTTCGGTCATTTTGTTATATCTTTCCTTTGTCCGTTCTGAACACCTGCCGTACCTCAGCCTTTAGGCTGTTACGCCGACGGTATTCAGAACGAACAATCAGCGGCGCCTCTCTCCCTATGTGAGGGCTCCTAAAGGGGCTTTTTTATTCTTTTATTTAAGTATAAGTTCTTCGGCATCTTTCAGGAGATAGGAGCATTTCTCGTTGATCTCCTCGCCGTAATCCCCTGCGAAATCGTATATGGCCGCAAGGTTTTTCGCTGATTTTGCGGAAGATCCGTGGATATCGCTGCCGAAAGCGGAAACGATGCCCGCTTCAAGCCATTTGACCACCTTTCGTCTGCCGTGGCGGGTGGAGATATTCTCACCGTTCAGCTGTACGGCGACTCCGCATTCTGCAATGAGCCTTTCCGACTGATAGGACGGATATCTTCCTATATGAGCCATAACGACCTTGAGATCGCTGCGGCTGATATTATAGACTGTCTCATAAAGAGACTCGTTCCATCTGAAGAACGGCATCTCCAGAAGGATGACGTTAGTGCCCTTTATGCAGAGCTTTTCAAGACCCGGCATTCTGTCGATCCCGGGACAGACGAGAACTTCCGCGCCGATGTATACCTTCGGCATATTCTCGCCCGGAACGGCGGAAAGCCGCGCCTCTGCTTCACTTCTTCTTTTGAGGAAGCCCTCGACGCTTATATCGTTGGGATAAAAATGCGGTGTTGCCACGACGCTTCTGACTCCGGCAGAATACAGGAGCCTCAATTGGTTCTCGGATGTTTTCGTGCTGTCAGAGCCATGATCTGCGCCGGGAAGGATATGTGCGTGGAAATCGGTCAATGCGGTTGCTTTTCCCATATTACCACCTGTAAAAATTTATTTTTTATCGTTGTCGTATCCGTAGCCGTAGCCGTATTTTTTGCCGTAGCCATAGCCGTATTTCTTGCCGTAGCCGTAGCCGTAACCGTACCGTCTGCCGTAGCCGTAACGCCCGTAACGGCCGTAGCGGCCGTAGCGGTAATAGCCGTAGCGGTTTCCGTAGTATCCGCTCGTCTTGGAATCCACGTCGTTCATAACGAAGCCGACCACGTTGGAATTGGTCTGCTCCATTGCATCAAGCGCATATGAGAGCGCTTTCGTATCGTCAACGCCGGCTCTTACCACGAACAGATATCCCGTGATATGCTCGGAAATGACCATGGCATCGGAAACTGCCGCGATGGGAGGCAGGTCTACGAAGATGATATCGTAGTGCTGCTTCATGAACTCGATGAACTTGACCATCTTGGTGCTTGCAAGAAGCTCCGCGGGGTTGGGAGGTGTTCCTCCTGCGGTGATGATGGAAAGGTTCGTATACGAGGACTTCTTGATATAGTTGTCAAGGTTGGTATCCGCGCCTGCAAGGAGCTCGCTCATGCCACCTGCCCTGTCCATATCGAATATCTTATGGATAGTGGAGTTTCTCAGGTCGCAGTCGATGAGGAGGACTCTCTTTTCAAGCTGTGCATAGGAAACGGCAAGGTTTGATATGATAAGGCTTTTTCCGCTGTGCGCAAAGGTACTGGTGATACCGAACACGGGACATTTTTCGCCCTTGGCGGAATAGAAAAGGTTGGTTCTCAGAGCCTTGAACGCTTCGCTGATGGCAAAGGGCGTGGACTCGTTAAGCAATTTTCCCTTATAATTGTTTTCCATTATTTCGCCGCCTCCTTTTCCTTGGGTTTACGGTTCTTCTGCTGTTTTGAGGACCGTTCCTGCGGCTCTTCTCCTCTGATGGTGGGGATGAGGCCTATGATGGGATAATCAAATTTGCCCTTGATATCCGCTTCCTCGTAGATGGTATTGTCAAGCGCCTCGGAGAGGAAGAAGATAAGGAAGGACACGATGACACCGATGAATGCACCGATGAGAACGTTCAAAAACATATTGGGAGAATCCGCCTTATGGTCCTTTTCGGGAATGTCAAAGGTGGACACGTCACCGCCCTGGATGACCTTGGGGATCATTTCTGGAACGACCTCACGGAATGCCTCCGCAAGGCTCAGTGCCGTATCCGCAGAGGGATTGGACACCTTGATGGAGAACGCCTCAGTTGAGGAAAGGGAGGATGCGGAGATCATCTCTTTCAGCTCGCCCACGGAACAGTCAACTCCCGAGGTATCGATAACCGTCTGCATGAGCTGGTTATTGTTCCTGATGATGACGATGGCAGTTTCCGCAAGGCTCTGGGATGCGTTGATATCCTGGGAGGATATGGAGGTGGAGCCCTGCTCCGTGTTATTGTTCACGTAGAATTTCGCCGTCGAAGAATAGATGGGAGTTACGAAGAATTTCGTCACCAATGCAAACACCACCGCCACGGCGGCACCGATGCCCAGGATCCAGAACAGCCTTCTCCAGAGCACGTACAAAAGCGTTTGCAGATTGACCTTATTCGCTCCTGTTTCTTTGTTCGTCATTTTGATTTTCCTTTATTTCAGAGATATTTTTTACAGATTTCGACCATCTGATCGAGCTTTTCGTCCATATCTGCGATAAGCTTCAGCTGGTTTCTCGCACGGTCGCGGTTCTGCTCGGGATAGTGGATGTGGAAATAAACGTCGCCGTTCAGGTAGTCGCCGAGGAAGCGGATACCAGTTTCAAAGGTCATGAGATATGCTCCCATGGGAAGGCCGAGGATCTCGTCCTCCGTCATGGAATCGCGGAGCTCGCCGACGAATCCCTTGACGTATGCCTCGAACATATCCAGGTCCATATAGACCTTGGAAAGGTCGGTCTCGTCCTCGGGTGCGCTGGATGCGCCGAAGCGGATGGAATCGCCGAAATCGTACAGCACGGAGCCGGGCATTACGGTATCAAGGTCGATGATGCATACGCCCTCGCCGGTCTTTGCGTCCATGAGCACGTTATTGAGCTTGGTATCGTTATGTGTCACGCAGAGTCTGAATCTTCCGTCAGCCAGTCTGTCAAGGATATAGGAGCACTTGTCCGCCTTGGAAAGAGCGAACTCGATCTCATCTTTCATTTCAGCCGCTCTGCCCATCTTATCATCGGCAACGGCACGCTTGAGGTCGTTGAGACGGGAAACGGAATTATGGAAATTGGGGATGGTCTCATAGAGGGTGGCTGCCGGGTAGTCAGCGAGCTGGTTGAAGAACTTGCCGAACGCAACGCCGCTCTTATAGAAGATCTCCTTGGAATCGGGAACGTTATAGGAGATGACGTCGTCGATGCAGAGATATGCTCTCCAGTAGCCGCCGTCGGGATCCACGTAATAGTCTTCCCCTTTTTTGGTTTCGATTATTTTTCTGACCTCGCGGTCGGGATCGCCGCCCCGCGCCCTGATCTTTTCGGCAACGTGGGTGCACACGCCCTTGATGTTGGACATGAGCTGGATGGGATCCTTGAATATATTGGTATTTACTCTCTGCAGGATATAGGAAGGATTACCCTCTCCGCAATCTACGAAATAGGTATCGTTGATATGACCTGCGTCGCATCTTTTATACTCTACGGGAGCGCTCTCGAAAGCAAACGCTTCACCTGCATTTTTAAGATATTTCAGTTCCATTTTTCACTTTTTCCTTTGCATTTTGATTCAGCGCCCATTTCGGGAGCATACTGATTTAGTATATTGTACCTCTTTAATTATAGTGTGTCAAGGTATTTCGACAAAAAAGGCAGGCAGTCAACGACTGTCTGCCTTCCTTTCGGGCAAAAGCTGTGCGGCGATAATTGCCGCAAACATTACGGCGCATCCCAGAAGCTCTCTTGCCGTGGGATATTCCGGCTGTCCCTTGACCATGCTTATAGCCACGGTGCCGAGCACCGCAAACACGGATTCGAGGCTCATGAGGAGAGATGCGAGGGTGGGATCCGTTCTCTGCTGTCCCAGTATCTGCAGGGTATATGCAACACCGGAGGACATGACGCCCGCATACACGATGGGGAGCCAGCCGTCCAGCATCTGTGATACGTCCGGCTTTTCGAAGATGAACATGCCCACGGTGGCGATGACCGCCGAGGTGAAGAACTGGATGCAGGAAATTTTTATTCCGTCAAGACCTCCCGCAAAGCGGTCCACCGTGACGATATGCGCCGTGAAAACGAAGGCGCACACGAACACTAAGATATCGCTGAGGCGGAAAGATATTTCACCCGCGCTTTTTATGCATATGAACCACAGTCCCAGAAGGGCGGCGGCGATACACAGCCACAGAGCCGGATGCACTTTTTTTCTGAAGAAGATCATTCCCGCAACGGGAACGAGGAGAATATACAGCGCCGTGATGAACCCTGCGTTTCCGCCGGACGTTCCGAGGGCTATTCCGTACTGCTGGAAAAGGGATGCCACACAAAGGATAGTGCCGCACACCATTCCGAGGATGACGGTTTTCTTTCTGATTTCCGGCGATGACCGGGTATCCTCGCCTTTTTTCTTTTTTGCGGCACCCATTACGGCGATCAGCGGCAGGAGGACTATGCCCCCAAGATAGCTTCTCATCGCCTGGAAAGTGAGCGGGCCCATGGAATCCATGGCTTCGCTCTGCGCTACGAACGCCGTGCCCCATATTATGGCGCAGACGAGCAGCATCACGGTACCGACGGCTGTATTCTTTTTCATCTTATGATGACGTTTCCTTTTTGATAAAGTTTGGTCAATGGCGCTTTCTTGCGGGGCGGCGGCGTGTGCTGTCGCACTGGCGGTAATCGAACTGAGGAGGAACGGCCACGGTATTCCTGTCGAATTCACGGCCGTCACGCTTTGCTTTCAGCTCCTCGAGCATGATATACATATCGGTGACGATAAGCTCGCCCTCTCTGATATCGGGAAGAGTCAGTCCGCCGTCGCGGTAGAAATAGTTTTCAGCCTCCTCGATATGGCCGAGATGCAGGTGTGCAAGGATGATATAGATCTTGACTCTGCCGACCTCAAGCACATTTTCGGGGAACTCCCCTGCAAGCTTTATTGCCTCATTGTCCATTCCCGCCGCCGTCAGCAGTTCAAGTGCTTCCTTGGCAAGGGAAATGTCGGAAAGGTTCATTCTTGCCGCCTCGGCACACAGCTTTGCGGCGTTCTCGTTATCGCCTATGACGCGCTTTACCTGCGCCATACCGTATCTCGCCCAGCATGAGGGCTTAAGCTCCATGGATTTTTCCAATTCGAGCCATCCGTCGTTGAGCTTGTCCGATGCGATATAGGTCATGCCCAGCTGGAGTCTTGCGTACCAGTCGTCGGGATTTTCTTTCACGGCATCTTCCATCATGCGCGTCCACTCGGGCTGAAGCATCCATGCGACGGGCACCTCTGCGGGGGTATGCACGGGATATTTTCCCTCGTTCATGAGGCTCACGAAATCCGCCTGCTCTTCTCCCACCGTGCCGAAATCCAGGTGGGGCGCGATATGCACCATTCCCGCCTTGTCACGGCGCAGGTTTTCGAGAGCGCACCAGCCGCTGCCACGGAACAGAAGCTCGCCGTCAGCCCCGGTGGTCGCCATCTTCTTGGTTTCGGCAAGGATCTCGTCCATTCTGTCGTCGGTGATGATCTCGTCAAGACGCTCTCTGACCTCGGCCTTTGCGCCCTCCCAGTCACCGTGGACACGGTCACCGTCAGCGGAGATAGCGCCGTACGCCTCAAGCCACTCCCATGTGGTGTGGGGAGGCATGG
Source organism: Candidatus Avispirillum sp. (assembly GCA_045641325.1). Classification (GTDB taxonomy): domain Bacteria; phylum Bacillota; class Clostridia; order Oscillospirales; family CAG-272; genus Avispirillum. The sequence continues at coordinate 2,940 of JAZUGU010000031.1, read as the reverse complement.
GCAGGCACTCGTACTGGGTATGGGCGATACCTGCCTGCAGTTCTATGTATCTGTCGGAGCTTCCGTCCTCGGTAAGATATTCCTGCCAGCGGTCGCCGCCGGGGTTCTGACCCCAGACGAAAAGCTTTCTTCCCTGAAGTCTGTATGTGGAGGTATGGATAAATCCGTCGCCGTTCTCATCGAGCGCCGCTTCGAATTTTCTCTTTTTATGGGGGATGTTATAGAAATAGTCGCCTGCGGCGGGAACGTTTGCGGGGTACGTCACGTCATCGCCCTTATACATGGGGATGGGAGCAAGGCTTGTGTTGTTATCCCAGACGTATGCGCCGTCCGCATCTACCACGACACGGGTATCGGGCGTTTCGGGTACTGCTATGTTTGACCACCAGTACATGGGGACAACGTCCGGCAGGGGGTTGATTATCCTGTTTCTGGCAAAGAGCACCTTTGAGCCCTCGGGCAGGAAGAAATCCATCTGCTGAACGACGCGGCGGATACGGTGGAACTCGTACATACGGAGCACGGGAGTGCCGTCCTCAAGATGTGTGGTGGTTGTGAACATGGTCTCGCAGGTGTTCACGTGGTGGCCGAACATACCGCAGTTCCATTCCACGCCGCCTGATGTCCACGCATTTCTTATTGCCAGGTTGCAGGGACGCATAACGGGGTTGGTATAGAGCAGGTCCTCGCCCCTCACCTTATCGAAAAGCGACATGAGCTTGCCGCCCCACTCGGGCAGGAAGGTGGCCTTCAGATATTCGTTTTCGAGAACGATGCCGTTCATCTGTGCGGGATGCAGTTCTCTCGTATACATATCCTGCATCTTATAGGGGAATGCGGAGGGTACGTGGCCGTAGCCTATAAACAGCTCGTCATCCTCGGAAAGGCCGGAATCACCGTTCCTGTGCCAGAAATTGAGCTTGGAAAGTGCGGGCAGAGAGGACGTGCCGTTCATGTCCTGTGCGGGCATTGTGAATTTTATCTGTTTAAGTTCCGTTTTCATGTCAGTTTCCTTTCAGAAAAGGTATTACCTTGGTTATATCTCCGGCGCCCATGACGATCACCGCATCACCGGGCTCCGTTACCGAATTGATGTACTCCGCGATATCCGAGAACTGGGCGATAAAGCGGCACTTTTTCGAGTTCTTCGCAATGCTGTCGCACAGTGCCTCGGAGGACACCCCGTAGGTATTGGTCTCTCTTGCGGAATATATGGGGGCAACGATTATCTCGTCGGCCTTGTTTTTCGAAAGCACTCTTGAGAAATCGTCGAAAAGCTCCGACGTTCTCGAATAGGTATGGGGCTGGAACACGGCAAGCACTCTTTCAAAGCCCATGGAGCAGGCAGTCGCGAGAGTGGTGTCCACCTCCGTGGGATGGTGGGCATAGTCGGAATAGATCTCCGCGCCGGATTTTGCCTTTCCGCAGTCGTCCATTCTTCTCGCCGCGCCCTCAAAGCCGTGCAGTCCCCGTGCGATATCGGCGGGGTCCGCTCCGCACAGATGTGCCGCAGATGCCGCCGCAAGCGCGTCGCATATGCAATGAGCTCCGGGAACGGAAAGGAATACACGGATCAGTTTCTTTCCGTCGAGGCAGAAATCAAAGCTTCCGCATCCGCCGGAGAACGAGATGTTCTGTGCGCTGTAATCCGCATCCGAGGATTCCACGCCGAAGGTGACAAGAGTTCCGGAGAAGTTCTCCGCCGCTCTCATAACGTCATCGTCACCGCAGTTGACAAGCGCCACGCCGCCGTCGGTACGGTCAAGGAATTTTTTGAAAGAATCCCTTATCTGATTCATTGAGTGGAAATAGTCAACGTGGTCCATTTCTATATTGAGGATCACCGCAATGGTAGGATAGAAATCGAGGAACGAGTCCATATACTCGCACGCCTCGAAGACGAAATAATCCTCCCGTCCGATACGGTGGCATTCGCCCACGTCCTTCATCACGGCACCGCAGCTGACCGTGGGGTCAAGTCCGGCGGCGGCAAACACCGCTTCCGTCATAGAGGTGGTGGTGGACTTGCCGTGCATACCGCTGATGCCGATGCGGCTCTTGTAGCCGGACATGAGATATCCCAGATAATCCGCTCTGGAAATGCAGGGGATGCCCGCTTTCATTGCGGCTCTGTATTCCGGATTGTCTGCGGGGATGGCGACCGTGTATACGAGCGCATCGCAGTTCTTTATGTGATCGGCGCTTCCCTCGTAATAGACGGTGATGCCCTGCTCTTCAAGCTTCTGAGTGGTAGGCGTCTTCGCTCTGTCATAGCCGGAAACGTCATGCCCTCTCAGCTGGGAGATACGGGCGAGAGAGCACATGCTCACGCCGCCGATACCGTCAAAGAACAGCTTTTTTCTGCCGTTTAAGAGTTCCGATATTTTTTCGGCGCCGAAATGTGTATTATCAAGAGACATATTTTCCTCCGAAAATCCATATTCCTAATAATTATACCATAGCTTTTTGTAAAAGAACAGTATTTCGGGAAAATTTAATAAATTAGTGTTTGCGGGGATGCCCCCGCGGGCGAGAGACGCTTCGCTGCTTAATCCTTTCATCGCAGACAGACGGATGTTTTATACAAACGGAACGAAACGGGAGCGTGAAACGCCCCGTTTCTGTAAGCATACAAACGCTCTTTGCCCACACGCCCACCGGGCGTGTCATTGCGAGCCAGTGCGCACACTGGCGTGGCAATCTCTGCTAATGCTCTGATGGCACCCATATTTCTATAATCGGTACGGGCGCATCGTGCGAGAGGCTCCCTCCGGGAGGGAGCTCCCTGAGCATCAGGGCGATGGAGAGTGCGTTACGGTAAGGTATAAAGTGCGCCTTTCACTTGGTAGTTCTTGACTATTCGTAACTGTAATGGTATAGTATAGTAGATCCCGGCTTTGCCGAAACATGAAATCAAATCAAAACGAGGTATGCTTATGG
>JAZUGU010000030.1:0-7216 GCA_045641325.1 Candidatus Avispirillum sp. | reverse complement strand
AGGAGCCCTCACATAGGGAGAGAGGCGCCGCTGATTGTTCGTTCTGAATACCGTCGCCGTACAAAAGTACGGCAGGTGTTCAGAACGGACAAAGGAAAGATATAACAAAATGACCGAAACTCTCGTTTCGGTCATTTTTTCATTAGTTATTCGGAAAATCCCCACCACACCTGATATTTTTTATAAATATTTCTTTCCGTTCGGCGGCGAAAAAATCCCTATGTGTGCGCTCCGTTGAGCAGCCGCTTTTTTATTTTACATTATCTTGAATTTAGTTCCCTCTTTGGTGTCCTCGAGGACAACGCCCATTTCGAGGAGCTCTGCGCGGATGGCATCCGCTTTTCCGTAATCTTTATCCTTTTTCGCCTGTGCACGGGCGGCGATCATTTCTTCGATTTTCGCCACAAGCTCGGGGTTTGCGTTCAGCGCTTCTTCCTCGCGCTTCTTTTCTGCGGCTTCTATAAGTCCCAGAGAAAGCACCTTATCGAAATCTGCCACAAGCGCAAGCTTTGTTGCATCATTGCAGTCAGCCTTCAGCACGTCATAGAGTGCTGTCACACCGAGAGAGGTGTTCAGGTCGTTATCCATCGCCTCGGTGAAGATAGCCTTCAGCTTCTCAAACGCAGCCTCGTCCACATCGCCGTCCTTTGAGAGAGAGGCGATCTTTGCCACCAGCTTATTATAAGCCTGCGCGGCGTTATCAAGGTTTTCATATGTGAACACCAGAGACTTTCTGTAATGGGACTGCATGCAGAAGAATCTGTAAACCAGCGGATCGTATCCCTTTTCCTCAAGGAGAGATACTGTCAAAAATTCGCCCTTGGATTTGGACATCTTGCCGCTTGAGGTATTGAGGTGATGTACGTGGAACCAGAAATTGCACCACTTATGACCGATATAAGCCTCGCTCTGTGCGATCTCGTTGGTGTGGTGGGGGAAAGCATTGTCGATGCCGCCGCAATGGAGGTCCAGATACTCGCCCAGGTGCTTCATGGAAATGCAGGAGCACTCGATGTGCCAGCCGGGATAGCCGATGCCCCAGGGGCTGTTCCATTTCAGCTCCTGATCCTCGAACTTGGACTTGGTGAACCAAAGCACGAAATCCGCTTTGTTTCTCTTGTTATCGTCCTTTTCAACGCCCTCACGGACACCGTCCTGCAGGTCTTCTTCTTCAAAATTATTGAAAACGTAATACTGCTCGAGCTTTGAGGTATCAAAATAGATATTTCCGCCTGCCTCGTAAGCATAGCCTTTTTCGATAAGGCTCTTTATCACCTTGATGAAATTGCCGATGCAGGAGGTGGCAGGCTCGACCACGTCGGGACGCTTGATGTTGAGCTTTTTGCAGTCCTCGAAGAATGCATCCGTATAGAACTTGGCGATCTCCATGACGGTCTTATGCTCACGCTTTGCGCCTTTCAGCATTTTGTCCTCGCCCTCGTCGGCATCGGACGTGAGATGGCCCACGTCGGTGATATTCATGACGCGCTTTACGTCATAGCCGATATAGCGCAGATATTTCTCAAGCACGTCCTCCATGATATAGGAGCGCAGATTGCCTATATGTGCAAAATGATACACCGTGGGTCCGCAGGTGTACATGGAAACCTTGCCGGGCTCGTTGGTGATAAATTCTTCCTTGTCGTGTGTCAGTGAGTTATAAAGCTTCATTTTCCAGACCGCCTTGATTATTTTGTGTTTTTGTTAAAAAGAGGAATGCGAGGCACAGGATGAACAGACCGGCGGATACTGCCGCCGCCGAAATCATTGTGGCTGTATCTTCCGGGAGCATCATCACGAGATATGACGAGCCGTTGAATGCGAAATGGATCGCAAACGATGCCCACAGCGAATCGAATTTTTCAAATACCGCCGCCATTATCACACCGAGAACGAACGCATAAACGAACTGCTCCAGGTTTCCGTGAGCCGCGCCGAATACCGCCGCAGACAGAAGGATCGCTCCTTTTTTCGGCAGTATTTTTCTGAGCCTCGTATATATGATGCCTCTGAAGAGGGTCTCCTCCAGAAGAGGCGTTATTATCGCAATATAAAGAAATTCCGTAACGGGGTTCGCATGTGCCAGGAGCTGTTCCATTATGTCCCCGGCAGAGCCCTCGCCAAGTGAGGGGAAAAAGCTGTAAAACGCCGTCAGCGCCATGGTGACCGCGAACTGGCCGGAAAGCCCCGTGAGGAGAAGACCTGCAAGCGGTGCGGGCCGCACGGTATAAAGCCTCAGCGATTCGGCAGGTTTTCCTTTTTTCCGTTTCAGAACAAGGAAGAACACTGCGAGCACGCATATTGCGGAGGCGATACCGACCTCGCAGAATGCATACGACATCTTTTCGTACATGACCGAAAGGTCGATATCGGGAAATCCGTCTATCCCGAAAGCGACGACAGCTTCGTGCACCGTTTCGAACAGCACGGTTATCCCCAGATATATGCCGTAAAAGCCGAGGCATTTCAGAAGCGTTATGACGATCTCTCCCGCTCTGCTGCGCTCCGGCGTATGCGGCGCGCCGCAATGGGGACAGAATCTGTCGCTCCTCGATATCAGTTCTTCGCCGCATACGCGGCAGCGGTACTCTTTCTTCATTGCGCTGTATTACTTTTCGTTGGCACGTACGATAATGCCGTCCTCGAAATATCCCGTATAAGTCCTGCCGCCGGGCCATGTATAGGTGCCTTCGCCCCACATGGTATTGTTGCGGAACTCGCCCGTATAGGTTTCTCCGTTGGCAAAGGTATATTTTCCCTGCCCGCTTCTCTGGTCGCCTGCGAATTCACCCTCGTAGACGTCGCCGCCGGCGTAGGTATACTTGCCTGAGCCTTCTTTCATATCGTCCTTATATTCGCCCTCGTAAATGCTTCCGTCGGCAAAGGTATAGGTGCCCTTTCCGTTCTTCATGTCATTTTCGAAGGAGCCGGAATAAACGCTTCCGTCGGCAAAGGTGAAAGTGCCCTCGCCGCTTTTCTTGCCGTCACGGAATTCGCCCTCATAGACATCGCCTCCGGCATAGGTCATCTTTCCCGTGCCGTTGGGACGGTCCACCTGGAAATCGCCCTCGTAGACGTCACCGTCGGCATAGGTGAGCTTGCCCTTGCCGTGCTTGACAAGATCTGCCATCTCGCCCTCATAGACGTCGCCGTTGGAATACTCGATGGTGCCGTTTTCGGAATTGATCTCTCCGGTGATGCCGTCCACCTCGGACATGCCGCTGTACGATATCTTTCCCTTTTTGGGGTATCCGGAGAAATCGGTGATGCCCACGAATTTTACGGAAAATCCGTCCTTGAACGTATATTTCACGTATCTTATTCCGCAGAGATAAAGAACGCCCAGTATCACGGCGACGGAAATGACCGCGCTGATGACGATCATCCACACGTTGGACTTTGCAGATACCCGGTATTTCATTTTTCTGGGTTTGACTTTAACGTTTTCCGCCATGATCAAGACTTTCCTTTTTACAAGTTTTTGAATGAGGCTGCCACTTTATCGAGCATTTCAAGCATTTTCGGCAGGCCGAAAACCGCAAGAAGTGCAAGAACGGCAAAAACGAGCGCGGCAAATATCACCGTTATTACGGGATTGCCCTTCGTTTCGTATTTCAGCTCCGCTTCGTGTTTTCTGTCCTCGGGGACGTAAAGCACGGCGCATTTCAGGTCGTATCTCTTTTCACGCTCTTCGCTGCCGGAGAAAAATTTCCTCAGCTTTTTAACAAAGGGACGTGAATTATCGGGGAGAGCGCACTCCTCCGGATTTTTGATACACACGTGCTTTCTCAGAGCGCTGTGATCTCTGAGAGAATAGGTGAGAAGACGGGAGGGGCGGATCCCCAGCTCCACGAAGGAGACGGCGGATTCTTTTCCCACCGCTTCTTTTTTTATGAGGGCACGGACTATCCTCCCCAGATACAGCTTTGAATACGTGGAGATGAGAAGCCCTGCCGCAAGGCCCAGGAGGGCGGCATACACCACCGTCTGCACGGTGACGAAGCTGTTGCCCTCCGGGAGATTTTCAAGAAGAAGGTTCATCAGTCTTCTTTTCTGATAACGTCAACACCGATATATTTCTTCAGCACGTCGGGCACGTTGATGGAGCCGTCTGCGTTCTGGTTCTGCTCTACGAGAGCAGGGAAAATACGGCTGGTAGCAAGGCCGGAGCCGTTGAGGGTGTGACAGAATTCGGTCTTATTGGAGCCGTCACGGCGGAATCTGATGGAGCCGCGGCGTGCCTGATAATCTCTTGCGTTGGATACGGAGGATACTTCCTTATATCCGTCCATGGAGGGGATATGGATCTCGATATCGTAGGTTCTTGCCATGGATGCGGAGCAGTCTGCTGCCGCAAGCTTCACGGTACGGAAATGGAAGCCGAGGCCCTTTACAAGGTTCTCTGCTTTTGTTACCAGCTCCTCGAATGCCTCATCGGACTTTTCGGGAAGCGTGTACTGGACCATCTCGACCTTATTGAACTGATGGCCTCTGACCATGCCTCTCTCGTCTGCTCTGTAAGAGCCTGCCTCACGTCTGAAGCAGGGGGTGTAGGAGATATACTTGCGGGGCAGGTCAGCTTCTGTCAGGATCTCGTCACGGTGGAGAGATACGAGAGCTGTTTCCGCTGTGGGAAGCATGAAGCGGCGGCGCTCATCCTCTGCAGCCTCCAGCCAGTATACTTCGTCACGGAATTTGGGGAACTGGCCTGCTGTGAGACCGCACTCATAGCCCAGCATATGGGGAACGAGGCAGAGCTCGTAGCCGTCTGCGATGTGAGTGTCTATAAAATAGTTGAGCAGTGCCCACTCAAGACGGGCACCGACACCGCGGTAGATCCAGAAGCCGTTGCCGGAGAGCTTTGCGCCTCTCTTGTAGTCGATAAGACCGAGGTCGGTGCAGAGATCGACGTGGTTCTTGGGCTCGAAATCGAATTTATGGGGCTCACCGAAATAACGGATGGGCTCGTTGTTTTCCTTTCCGCCGGGCTTTAAGTCGGGATCGGGAAGGTTGGGAAGGCCGAGCATGAGAGTGTTGTACTCTTCCTCTATCTCTGCGAGTGCCGCGTCGTTTTTCTTTACGGTCTCGGAAAGCTCTTTCATTGCGGCAAATACGGGAGCCGTATCCTTGCCCTCTTTTTTCAGCTGAGGGATCATTTTGGACTGGCGGTTCTGCTCTGCCTTTTTCGCCTCGTTCTCGGCGATCATGCCGCGGCGGCTTTCGTCCAGCTCGAGGATCTTCTTTATGTCCTCTGCGGCGTCCTTGCCCTTGGCTGCAAGACGTGCGATAACGTCTTCGGGATTTTCTCTGATTACTTTGATATCAAGCATTTTATATCTCCTTCAAGTCTTTAAGACTTATAAATTAATCTTCTGTTATGTCCTTGCCGCAGATCGCGGAAAGGAGAGCTTCCAGATCTCCGTCACCCTCGTACTCAACGGTGACGGTCTTTCTTTTGCCCCTGGTATTTATTTTCACGTATCTGCCGCACATTCCGGTGACCTTTCTTTCAAGCTCGGTCACGTAATTGACGGTAAGATCGGGAAGAACGGGGGGCTCTTTTTTCGTTTTGTTGGCGTCCTTGACGGCCTTTTCCGTTTCACGGACGGAAAGATTTTTAAGAACCACTCTGTCCGCCAGAGGCGATATCAGCTCTCTCTGCTTCAGTCCGAGCAGGGCTCTGCAATGACCTGCGGAGAGCACGCCCTCACGAAGATATTTGAGAACCGCATCGGGAAGATCCAGAAGCCTCATGGAATTTGCCACGGCGCTTCTTGACTTGCCCACCTTCACAGCTACCTCCTCCTGCGTCAGGTCGAAGGAATCCATAAGCATGCGGTATGCATCCGCTTCCTCAACGGGGTTTAAGTTTTCTCTCTGGATATTTTCTATAAGTGCGATCTGAGCCGTCTTCAGCTCATCCGCCTCCATTATTATTGCCGGGATCTCCGTGAGCCCCGCCATTTTCGATGCTCTCCATCTGCGCTCACCTGCGATTATCTGGTAAAGCCCGCCGCCCGTCTGACGGACGAGAATGGGCTGGATAACGCCGTTCTGCGCGATGGACTCGGCGAGTGCCGCCAGAGATTCCGTATCGAAATCCTGTCTCGGCTGATCCGCCTTCGGCTCCACGTCGGAAATACGGAGCGTACTGATGCCGCCGGTGAAGGACTCCGCCGCATTATCTGAAAAAATCGTATCGAGGCCTCTGCCCAATGCTGCTTTTTTTGCCATTTCCGTTTCCTTTCCTCTGTCAGAGCACTCTTGATATGAGCTCTTTCGCTACCTCAATATATGCGAGAGAGCCTTTGGAATACTTATCGTGATAATATATGGGCTCGCCGAAGCTGGGCGCCTCGGAAAGCTTGACGTTTCGTGTGATGGGTGTGCGGAACAGCTTATCGGAATAATATTTTTTCAGCTCGTCCAGCACCTGCGCAGACAGATTCAGTCTGCCGTTATACATGGTGATGAGGATGCCGGTGATGGTGAGAGAGGGGTTATACAGCTGTTTCACTTTCTTTATGGAGATCATCAGCTGGGACAGGCCCTCCAGCGAATAATATTCGCATTGCATGGGGATCACAACGCCGTCTGAGCAGGAAAGCGCGTTCACCGTGAGCATTCCCAGAGAGGGGGGACAATCAATGAAGATAAGATCGAAATCGTTCTTTACCGCATCAAGCACGTATTTCATGGCATATTCCCTGTGCTCCACGGAAAGAAGCTCTATCTCCGCGCCTGCAAGATCGATGGTGGAGGGCATGACGGAGAGGTTTTTATAGGGTGTTTTCACAACTGCCGCCTCGGGTGTGCAAAGCCCGAGAAGAGCCGAATAAGTCGATCCGCGGAGCCCTTTTTTGTTGACTCCCACACCGCTGGTGGAGTTGCCCTGCGGGTCAAGGTCACAGAGGAGGACTCTGTACCCCATGGCGCCTGCGCAGGCGGCTATATTCACGGCGGAGGTGGTCTTTCCCACGCCGCCTTTCTGGTTTGCAAAAGTTATTATTACAGGTTTTGCCACAGCCATGCTCCATTCAATAATTTCGTAACTTACATTATACCCCAATACGACTTTTTTGTCAACATCTTAATTATAGTTAGTCGAACTGTTCGCCAATGGTGTGGTTGGCGGCGAAGCCGCCATTTTGCCTTCCCTTCGATTTACAGCGAACTCAGGCAAAGGCTCTGCCTTTGCGGGAGCACCACAATATTA
>JAZUGU010000029.1:0-21781 GCA_045641325.1 Candidatus Avispirillum sp. | reverse complement strand
ATCAGCGGCGTCTCTCTCCCTATGTGAGGGCTCCTAAGTTGCCGCTTTTTTATCGGAAATTGACGGTAATTTTTTTGAAAAAGTTATTGACAAACAGGGGTATATATGATATTATGATTAGGCGCATTTGAGACCCATTAGCTCAGCTGGCAGAGCACATGACTTTTAATCATGGTGTCCGGAGTTCGATTCTCCGATGGGTCACCAACAAAAAAGACACCGAAAGGTGTCTTTTTTGTTGCAGCGGTAAGTTTACTTACCGTCTTTTCTTAAGCTTTCCTTTGCGCTTTGAACTGAAAATTGACGGAATAAGATATCCAAGTACCGATACCGGAATAACAGCACAGATCATAACTATCCCGATACCGGAAACGTTTCCGGTCAAAGAAACGATAAAGGACACAGCAGTTATAAATAAAGTGCAGGTCAGTTCGTTTATAAACGTGCCTTTGTAAACTTTTACGATTATTCCGGAAATCAGCGACGAAAGATACATACAGATCCCGGCACAAATTTGAGTGTATGAAAGCGGATCTCCGGTTTTAAGACAGATAAAAGACGTTATCAGTATAAGAACCGCGAGGGATATCACCCAATAAATAACGCCGTACAGCGGCGCACGTATTACGCTGTTTTCGTTTCTTCTCATAAAAAACCTCCCGGAATACCTAATATAAGATATTCCGGGAGAATTTTTTTATGTTTACTTTTCGGAAGCTTTTACGTCGACCTTGCTGATTGCGGATTTCAGAATTCTGATCTTGGATCTTTCTTTACTTGTCTCGATAACGCAGGTCTCTTCCTTGATGGAAACGATCTCGCCGATAATTCCGCCGATCGTAGTGATCTCATCGCCGACTTCAAGATTGTTCTTCATTTCAGCGGCTTCTTTTTCCTGCTTCTTCTGAGGTCTGTAAAGGAAGAAATAAAAGACTGCAATCATAACGATTACAAGAATGATGGTCGTTCCGTAACCACCGAGGAAACCGCCCTTTGCGGCAGTATCTGCAGCTGCGGCGGTATCAAGAAATGCTCTGAATAAATTCATGATAAACTCCTTTGGAAATTTTATGTTATTATTATATACTAATCCCGTACAATAATCAATAGTAATCCTTTAATTTGATTTTTTTAAGTATCATTTTTCAAAATCATTGACAAATCAATGCCATTTTGTTATCATTATTTTGATAAACCACTAAATATAGTGGGAAAAGAGGATATGGATATGATCATTTCAGAAAAATTCGAAAGTAAGTATCAGATTATCTACCCGGATAATCCCGCCACCACCGATCTCTATGCCGCAAGGGAACTGAAAAAGTATATTCAGAAAATCAGCGGTGCAACTATTGCCGAATTCCGTGATACAAGGGAAGAGCGCCCCTGCGAGATAGTTCTCGGATTTACCTCCCGCGGAGGCTATACCGAGGCTGAAAAGGCCGAACTCGGTGACGAGGGCTTTATCATAAAAACCGAGGGCGAAAAGTTATTTATCATCGGCGGAAGAAGAGGCGTTATATACGGCGTTTACGGATTTCTCGAGGATTACTGCGGCGTGCGTTTTTACACGCGTGACTTTGAAAAAGTACCCGAGCAGCTGAAATTTGAAATTCCTGAAATAAAATACGATAAGCAGATCCCCGAATTTTCATACAGAAACTCCTGCTGGTATGAGCAGAATACACCCGATATCAGCGTTAAGAGAAAGATGAACGGCGGCCATTGCAAAGAGGGCACGTTCACCGAGGAAATGGGCGGCAGCGAGGAGTATTACGGCGGCTTCTGTCACACCATCGCGTTTCTTGCGGAAACCGGCGATATCTGGCATCAGCCCTGCCTGACCGATGAAAATATCTATAAAACCGTCGTAAAGAATGTTCGTAAAATTCTCACCGACTATCCGCAGGCAAAAATCGTATCCATAACACAGAACGACGGAACAGACGGTCAGTGTAAATGCGAAAAATGCCGTGCCATAAACGAAAAAGAGGGAAGCGAAGCAGGTACAAACATCTGGTTCGTCAATAAGATAGCGGAAGAGCTTGAAAGTGAATATCCCGATGTGATGTTCGACACTTTCGCTTATACTTATACCCGCATCCCGCCCAAATATATCCGTCCCCGTCATAACGTTGTTGTCAGACTTTGCACGATCAACAGCTGCTTCAGACATCCGTTTGACGAATGTCCAGAAACTCCCGGATATGCGCCTACCGGTGCTTCTATGGCGGACTATATGAGAGAATGGCATAAGATATCCGATCATCTCGCTGTCTGGAACTACGATACCAACTTCACCAATTCCGTTGTCGTTTTCCCCAATCTGTACGCTCTCAGAAAGAACACCCGCTTCTTTGTCGAGAACGGCGTAGAAAGCGTTTTCGAGCAGGGTAATATATCGAAACCCAGCGGAGAATTCAGCGCTCTTAAGGGATATCTCAACGCAAAGCTTCTGTGGGAGCCCAGAATGTCTGAAGAAAAGTATATGGGGCTCATGAAAGAGTTCGCCGAGGATTATTACGGTGAGGGAGCTCCCTATATTCTTGAATTCATTGACTTTGCACACAAGAGCTCCGAGGACGGCCATATGAACGTCTATTTCGATGATCCTACAAAGATCGGATGGTGCAAGGACGGAAAAGATATTTCAGAGGGCAGACACCTCTATATCGAACGTGCAACAAAGATGTTCGATGATGCGGAGAAAGCTGCAAGCACCGGATTTTACCTTGCCAATATCAGACGTTCCCGTCTCCAGCTTTATGATTACATCGATTTCACAATCCGTCACGATATCGACGATACAACGGATGAAAACGAGATCGCGGAAATGAAAGCGCGCATAGTCGAAAATAACAAGATAAGATACGAATATATGAAGCGCTACGGAGTGACATCCAACCGTGAATTCAATGATATTGAGCCTATCGGCGATCCCGATTACTCAAAGCACGGACTCCTTTGGTAAAAGTCAAAAGGGACTGCATTGCAGTCCCTTTTCTGATGCTTATGAATCGTATGCAGTATCTCTGCTTCTGAAAAGAAGAGATATGCACCAAAGTCCCGCAAGAGCTACAACTGTATAAATAATTCTTGCAAGGACGGCGTCCTGACCGCCTGCGATCCAGGATACAAGGTCAAACTGGAACAGACCGATAGAGCCCCAGTTGACGGCACCGATTATCACAAGTATCAATGCGATTCTGTCAAGTAACATATTATTTACCTCTCGGAAAAATCGGGGGATCATCCCCCGATTTATTATGCCCGAAAGGCCGATAAGTATTAATCGGTAATATAAGACACTATATCGGAAAAAGAGTCAAATACCGGAACGCCGAAGCGCAATAGCCTGTTCTTCGACATAAATCCGCCGGCATACAATACACAGTCGCATCCGATCTTCTGCGCAACTTCAAAATCGTGGTCTGTGTCGCCTATCATAATTGCAGGGAACACATTTTCTTCTTTCTTGTTTTTTATCCATTCGGCTGCTATGTGTGTTTTGCCCCCTGCATAAACGTTGTCACATCCGAGTATCTCTTCAAAGAATCCGGCGATCCCGAGAGAATCGACCTGCTTATTCAGCATATCAAGTTCAGATGCGGAAAGAACGATCTGCTTTATGCCGGCATTCTCTATTTTTTTCAGAGCATCCGAAACACCGTCCATAAGTTTTGCGGAAAGCATATTCGATGTATATTCGTTTACCCATTCGTCAGCAGGTATCTCGTAAGGCTCTTCGGAAAAATCAAGCCCCAACCGTCTGTAATACTCCTTAACGGGAAAACAGAAGACCTCCTGAAGCGCTGAAAGGGAATCGAGCGTCGGAAGATTTCTTTTCGTAAGAACCTTGTTTATGGCGTTTATGCTGATACCCGTATCGTCGAGGATTGTTCCGTTAAAATCCCAGATAACGTATTTATACTTCAAAATATTTTCTCCGTTTCATAAGAATAATAAACATAGTATCAGAAAAAGTGGCATCGACATATATTGAAAATATGAGGTGCTTATGGAAATTCTGATAATTATTGCCGCATTTATTTCATTTTCGGTGTTGAATGCCGACGTGGTCGGACATTTTCCGCCGCCGCTTCAAAAAGAACGTGAGGCGGAGCTTTTCAAAAAGCTTGCCTTGAAAGGCAGGGAGGGTGAGCAGGCAAGAAACCTGCTGATAGAGCACAACCTGCGTCTTGTTGCTCATATCGTTAAAAAATATTATTCCGCCGCATCTCCCGACATTCAGGAGGATCTTGTATCAATAGGAACTATCGGGCTTATTAAAGCCGTTGATTCTTTCAAGTCGGACAGCGGAACAAGGTTTGCCACCTATGGCGCAAAATGTATCCAGAATGAAATACTGATGTATTTCCGCTCACGGAAAAAGTGCAGTAATGACGTGTCGATATTCGATACGATTGACACAGACCGTGACGGCAATCCGCTTACATATATGGACATAATAAGATGTGAGGATACGATCGCTGAGGATATACACAAAAAGGGAAGAGTGAAAGCGGCATTGAGATATATTTCACAAATGCCGGAGGGAAGAGAAAAGACTATTATTACAGAACGCTTCGGATTGAACGGGAACAAGCCGCTGACTCAGCGTGAAACCGCATCAAAGCTCGGAATATCGAGGTCCTACGTATCACGCATAGAAAAGAATACGCTCAAAAACATAAGAGAATATATCTTTGCTACAAGGAATTAAAAGGGGAACTTAAGTTCCCCTTTTTTTATTTATTGAAGCTGTTTTTAATGGCGTTGAAGGTTTCGTCGCTGATGTCGTGTTCTATACGGCAGGCGTCTTCTGTGGCGGTTTCCTCACTAACGCCCAAAGACATGAGATAACCGGTGAGCACCGTATGCCTTTCATATATCTTTGATGCGACCTCGTATCCCGCCTCGGTAAGAGTAAGAAGACCCGTTGCATCCATGTTCACGTAACCGCCGGATTTAAGAAGACCGATAGCACGGCTGACGCTTGGCTTGGAGTATTGCATGTATTCGCTGACGTCGATTGATCTGACGCAGTCGGATCTCTGTGAAAGTATATATATGGTTTCAAGATACATCTCGCCGGATTCCTGTAAATTCATAAATACACCTCACTTCCTTCTGTTATTATACCACGGATATCTCCGGATTTCAAGAGAGTGTTTTGCAGGCAAAAGCTTTGTAGCCAGCTTCACGGAGCTTTACTTCTGCCGAAAGAGCGTCGGCAGGGGAACTGAATATGCCGAAAACGGCAGGGCCGCTTCCGCTCATCATGGCGAATAGAGCGCCGAGCCCGTACATGCTTTCTTTTATCAGTGAGGCACAGCTGTGCGTCGGTAATACTGCTTCCTCGAAAACATTATATGCGTTCTTAATTAATTCATCAGTATTTCCCGATTTAAGGGCATTTGTGACGTTTTCAATACTTCCGAACTCATCTGCCAGACTTTTGCCGAATTTCTCATCAAGGAGCCTGTAAGCCGCAGGAGTCGATACACCTTCACCGCCTCTTGCTATAACGATATCAAATTGGGCTTTTGATCCGACATCGCTCATGATTTCACCGGTGCCTTCACATAGTGCACAGCCCTTTTTTATGCAGAAAGGCACGTCGGCACCGAGCGATGCTCCGAGAGAGAGCAGTTCATCATTTGCAAACTTGTTTTCAAATATGGAATTGAGCGCACAGAGAACTGCCGCAGCATCCGTACTGCCTCCTGCAAGGCCGGAGGCTACCGGTATTTTTTTCGTGATCTCGATTCTGCAGCCGTCGTTCAAACCCGCTTTTTCAAAAAACAGTTTTGCCGCTTTGTATGCAATGTTCTTTTCGTCGGTTGGTACGTCTGCGTCATCGCAGACAACAGATATAGTATCAGCCGTGGTGACGGTTACGGTATCGCAAAGTGATACGGCTTGCATAATGCTTTTTATATCATGATAACCGTCGGAGCGTTTTCCGAGCACGTCAAGATACAGATTGATCTTTGCGGGTGCTTCCAATGTCAACGTCATAATTTCTGTACCAGCTTTAAGAATATATTCTTTTTGATCTTGACCGAGTTGATGGGGCAAAGCTCCTGACAACAGTAGCATTTGATGCACTTATCGTGATTGATGCGCGCTTTTTTGTTAACGATTTCGATCGTATGTACGGGGCAGGAGCCGGCGCACTTTCCGCAGCCTATGCATGTTTTTTTGTTTATTTCGGGATGTGGACTGAAAAACTTTGCAAATTTGCCGCCGAATAAATCTCCCATTCTTGTGAGGATCGAAAGAGATTCCGCGTCCGGCAGAACTACGTTGTCAGTGGAACATTTGCTAATACCGTCGCCGATGATTTCGAGATCATCGGTGCTTTCCGGGCAATGACCGCGCTTCTTTGATTCAATCACGGTAGATACAGTTCCTGCAAAACCGAGGAGCTTTTCACATACAAGGTCAAGACAGAAAGGTGACAGGGATGTGAGCAGAACGCCGAATTTTCGGGGCGGGCCGCCGGTAGGGCCGTTTCCTTCCATTCCCACGATGCCGTCGCACACCGTTATAACAGTCTTCTCCTTGCATATCATTGAGCAGAGATCGACTATCATTTCAAAAAACGCCTCATGCTCTGAAAACCTTGCGTGCATTTCGAATTTTTCTACACCGGGAATAACGCCGAAAAAGTTCTTGACACCGCAGCTCATTTTTGTAAGTGAGTGAGTTTTTAGCTTACATACGTTGACGACAACGTCTGCATTACGGATAGGATCGATTACGTTAAAACTTTTACACCTTGTGCCTTCGGGATAACTGATCGTCCCCGATCCCGTATCAAAATTCAGATTTGCACCCTCTTCATCGGCAACTGCTTTTATACCGCAGCCCGAATAGTGCGACTTTAATGTTGATTCAAGATAAGGACCGCCGTAGCTTTCGGCAATGGTAATGTCATCGGCACCAAGCTCTTTGAGGCATCTTATACATCCTCTGACGACTTCCGGGTGCGTTGTCGCCGCCGCTTCGGGGGACTTGTTCATTACCATATTCGGCTTTATCACGATTTTCTTGCCGCATACGGTGTCTCCGGTTATACCTGCCGCTTCAAACTGCTTTCTGAGTATTGCGGTAATTTTATTGCCGTCATATTCTTCGCATTTGTTCAATGCTACGTTTTTGTATTCCATATAAATCACCGACCTTAAGTATCGTTGTTAAGATTATACCACAGGAACGTTAACATTTCAATAGTTGACATTTCAGCGGTAAGATATTATAATGTTCCCAGTAAACGGAGGCATGATATGAAAAAATTGCTGTTTGTTATTAACCCCGTATCCGGTAAGCGTGCACTTGAGGATGATCTCATGCGCATCGTTGAAATATTCAATAAAGCGGACTATGATACTACGGTGCACCTCACAAAGAGTGCCGAAGAAATGGTTGAAACCGTTAAAGCTGTCGGCGGTGAATACGATATCGTCGTCTGCTGCGGAGGTGACGGAACGCTCAATCTTGTATCCGGCGCTGTTTACAGCGGAAACGTTGATACCGTCATCGGCTATATTCCCGGCGGTACGACCAACGATTTCGCAAATACGAGAAATATCAATACAGTTGTCACCGGTGCCGCTCAGCAGATAGTTGACGGCGAGATCCGCAACGTTGACCTGGGTCTTCTCAACGGTCAGACCTTTATATACGTTGCCGCTTTCGGCATGTTTTCCGAACTTTCTTATCTCACGTCCCGTGAAATGAAACAGAATATGGGATATGCCGCATATCTTATGGGCGGTATCAAATCATTTGCCAATACCAAGCCTTATAAAATGCGTATTGAATATGACGGTAAAGTCATCGAGGATGAATTCATTTACGGAATGGTAACGAATTCAAAGAGAGTAGGCGGCATGAAGCTTCCCATAATCAAAAACGTTGACTACGATGACGGCGAAATGGAGATAACTCTCGTAAAACAACCGAAGAATCCCATTGATACACAGAAGCTCCTGAACTGTCTTGTCACACAGATCGCCGACGAATACATGGTGTACTCGTTCAAGGCATCAAAGCTGAAGATCGTCAGCGAAACAGAGGTCCCGTGGTCACTGGACGGCGAATTCGGCGGCTCTCATACGGAAATGGATGTTGAGGTCATAGGCGCCGCAGTTAAAATGAAATTCTGAACATAAAAACGGTGCAGATCATTTGATCTGCACCGTTCTATTTATATCTTATTTTGCAAGTCTTTCTTCAAGAGCTTTAAGTTCTTCGTGCATTTCAGCAGGAACGTGATCACCGACAAGTTTGTAGAACTCTTTGATGTTCTCAACGTCCTTGAGCCAGGATTCCTTGTCAACGGTAAGGAGCTCTTTCATGGTGTCGAGGCTGATGTCAAGACCCTCAACGTTGATATCTTCTGCCTTCGGAACGTAACCGATAGCAGTTTCGACAGCATCTGCCTTGCCTTCGCATCTGTCAAGGATCCAGAGCAGAACTCTCATGTTCTCACCGTATCCGGGCCAAATGAAGTTGCCTTCGTCATCGGTTCTGAACCAGTTAACCTTGAATATCTTGGGAGCGTTGGGGATAACCTTGCCCATATCGAGCCAGTGCTTCCAGTAGTCACCCATGTTGTAGCCGACGAAGGGACGCATAGCCATGGGGTCACGGCGAACAACGCCGACAGCGCCGGAAGCAGCTGCGGTGGTCTCGGAGGCCATGATGGAGCCGACGAAAGTACCGTGCTGCCAGTTGTAGGACTGGTAAACCAGGGGAGCGGTCTTTGCACGTCTGCCGCCGAAGATGATAGCGGATATCGGAACACCGGTCAGGCTGTCAAATTCAGAGGAAACGCAGGGGCAGTTCTTTGCGGGAGCAGTGAATCTGGAGTTGGGATGTGCGCCGGAAGTACCGACCTTGTCAGCCTTGTCGTACTTGGTGTAATCCCACTTCTCGCCGCGCCAGTTAAGAGCGTTCTTGGGAGGATTGTTGTCGAGACCTTCCCACCAAACGGTGTTATCGTCAAGATTGTGGCAAACATTGGTGAAGATCGTGCCCTTACGGGTTGCAGCAAGTGCATTGGGGTTGGACTTGTCGTTTGTGCCGGGAGCAACGCCGAAGAAACGGTTCTCGGGGTTAACTGCCCAGAGTCTGCCGTCCTGTCCGATTCTCAGCCAAGCGATATCGTCACCTACGCACCATACCTTATATCCCTTTTTGCGGAGATATTCCGGAGGAATGAGCATTGCGAGGTTTGTCTTACCGCAGGCGGAGGGGAATGCAGCGGAGATGTACTTGATCTGGGCGTCGGGATTCACAAGACCGAGGATGAGCATATGCTCAGCCATCCAGCCCTCTTTACGTGCGAGATAGGAAGCAATACGGAGAGCGAAGCACTTCTTGCCGAGCAGAACGTTTCCGCCGTAACCGGAGTTAACGGACATGATGGTGTTGTCCTGGGGGAAGTGAACGATGTATCTGTTCTCTTCGTCAAGGTCAGCCTTGGAGTGGAGACCCTTGATGTAGTCAGCGCTGTCACCCAGCTCGTCAAGAACGTTTTTGCCCACACGGGTCATGATGAGCATATTGAGAACGACGTAAATGGAGTCGGTCAGCTCGATGCCGTATTTTGCGAAATCGCTTCCAACAACGCCCATGGAGTAGGGAATAACGTACATGGTTTTGCCGGTCATGGAGCCTGTGTAAAGCTTATACAGCTTTGCATACATTTCATTGGGATCCACCCAGTTGTTTATGTTGCCGGCTTCTTCTTTCGTGGGAGTGCAGATGAATGTTCTGCCCTCAACTCTTGCAACGTCGTTAACGGCGGTGCGGTGCAGGTAGCAGTCGGGAAGAAGCTCCTCATTCAGCTTAATGAGTTCTCCGGTGGAGCAGGCTTCAGCTCTGAGTGCTTCGGTCTGTTCGTCTGAACCGTCGATCCATACGATTTTTGCGGGCTTGGTAAGAGCCGCCATCTCGTCGATCCATGAAAGAACGTACTTGTTTTCTGTCATCATAGTTATATATCTCCTTAAATTAATAATATTCAAGACCAAATTTCGCTATATAATAGGATATCACCATTTTGTCAAGAATGCAAGATTTTATTGAGATTTTTTCAAAATTTAACAATGTCTTAAAAAACATTTGTTTGCATTTCTTTTAAAGTTGTGATATAATCACATTGAGGTGAAGAAAATGATCGCTTTGACCGATAAAGAAAAAAAGGTCCTTGACTATATTTCCGAGCGTTTTGCACAGACCGGATACTCTCCGAGCGTCCGTGATATAATGGCAGACGTGGGCTTCGGGAGCACAGCCACCGTGCACGCATATATCGAAAAATTGATTGATAAAGGCTATCTTAAAAAGGATGGAAATAAAAGCCGCTCTCTGCGGCCTGAATCCGCTGCACCCACATACCGTGTTCCCGTTCTCGGCTCTGTCCGTGCGGGCCAGCCCATCTATGCTTATGAAGAGAACGACGGATACGTTTCTTTCTCATCTGACGGCAGAAGATTTCCTTCAGACAGTCTCTTTGCTCTCCGTATAATCGGAACAAGCATGATCAAGGCAGGTATTATGAACGGCGATACCGTTATCGTTCAGAAAGGCAGTTATGCCGAAAACGGTGATATCGTAGTTGCGCTTATCGGTGATGAAGCAACTGTTAAAACGTTTTATAAAGAAAACGGTCACTATCGCCTGCAGCCTGAGAATGACGAGCTTGAGCCTATTATCGTGGATGAGGTTGACATCCTCGGAAAGGTGATATCAAATATCAGATTTTATTAATAAAAAACGCCCTTACGGGCTTCACTTAGGGATTTTTTCACCACTGACCGGAAAGAAGAAATACTCTATTAGGTCACGAATGGTGGGAGATTTTCCGAATATCTAATGAAAAAATGACCGAAACGAAAGTTTCGGTCATTTTATTATATCTTTCCTTTGTCCGTTCTGAACACCTGCCGTACTTTTGTACGGCGACGGTATTCGGAACGAACAATCAGCGGCGCCTCTCTCCCTAAGTGAGCGCCCCTTCCGCAGTGCTTTTTTCTGTTCTGATCGGTTCACCGCTTCCCGAAATTCTCCTGCCATGCTTGAAAACCCACGCAGTGCGTGGTATAATTAATCTAATCTCAAATCCGAGGTAACATATGTCCAAAATCAACTGGAAAGGCGGGGCTCTGCTCGCGCCGGTACCTCCCGTGATGGTCACGGTGGGAAACTCCGAAAAATCAAATATTTTTACCGTGGCGTGGACCGGGCTCATTAACACCCAGCCTCCGAAGACATATATCTCCGTACGCCCCTCACGGTATTCCTACGATTTTATCAAGGAAAGCGGAGAGTTCGTCATCAATCTCACGCCGTCTTCCCTTATCCGTGCCGCCGACTGGTGCGGTATCCACACGGGAAGAAAGGTGAACAAGTGGGAAAGGATGGGGCTGACGCCGGAAAGTGCCTCCGAGGTTTCCGTGCCGCTTATCGCCGAATGTCCTCTCGCTCTTGAATGCAGGGTATTCGACACGGTCGAGCTGGGCACTCACCATATGTTTCTCGCCGACATTGTTGCCGTTGACGTGGAGGAAGAACTTATCGATGAGGAGGGACGGCTGTGCCTTGAGCGTGCAGGGCTTGCCGCTTTCGCGCACGGTGAATATTTCGCCCTGGGAAAAAGCCTCGGCAAATTCGGTTTTTCCGTGAAGAAAAAGAAAAAGCACCGCACTCCCCAAAGTTCAAAACGTGTTGACAAACGGACGCACAAGGTGTAAAATATCTTTGTTAGTATATTATTGAAAAGAGGTAGAAATATGTTCTGTCCCAATTGCGGAAAAGAGCTTCCCGAAGGTACTGCTTTCTGCACCGGATGCGGTGCGAACATCGCCGCTTATTCGGTCAACACTCCCGCTCCGGCGGCTGCAGAGCCCGTTCCCGAAGCTATTCCCACAGGTCCCGTTTTCACGGGGTTTGACGTTCTGAAAAAGACTTTCTCATCCGCCATCTTCCTGGTGATGTGCATCCTCATATCCGTTGTTGCAGGCTGCAGCATTGCCGACGGCGGCTTCGATCTGTTCGCCGTTCTCGGCACTATTGCCTGCTGGATCATTTACGCCAACGCAAAGTCCGAGACCGAGCCTCTGAAGCAGGGCGGATATAAATTTGCATCCGTCATCACCCGCATCATATACGTTGTCGGCTGGGTAGCCGTCGGTCTGCTGGGCTTCTTCACCGTAGCTTCCGCCGTCGTTCTCTCTGTTTTCGGCACTCACGGAGAAGAGATCGCCGCACAGCTTGACGGCGTTTTCAGCGAGCTTCCCGCAGAGATCGTCGACGGACTGAGCGAGCTTGTTGCGGAGTTTGATCTCGGCGGCGCCGATGCCGCCGGCATTTTCTGGGCAGGTATATTCATCGGTGTGGCAGTTCTTTTCGTGCTCGGGCTCGTGCTTCTCATCGTTCTGAACATCTGCTACATGAGACCCATTGACAAATACACCCACTCCCTTTCCGACGGATTTGTCACCGGGACCGTGAACGTTTACAACAAATCGCTTGCGAACAAGTTTCTGGGCTTCGGCATTTTCTTCGGTATCGTTTCACTTGACGTGATTTTCGGAAATCTCAGCGGTGCTCCCTTTATGGCGATCGGCTCCGCCGCAGAGGTGGCGTTCCCCATTCTCGCATACGTTCTTATAAAGAACGCAAAACCCGAAAACTGATCTTCATCCGGAAGGCTATTTATGAAGTCTAAATTAATTTTCTGTATCGCAGTTATCTGCACCGCCCTCGTGCTTGCGGGTGCGGCTCTCCTTTTCATCTGCACGGACGCCGGATTTGACGCGGGCCTCGGCTATTTCAATGCGGACAACGTTTACGTTTACGTTCTGTATGCCGTACTCGCGGCGGGTGTCGTCGCAGGGATCGTATTATGGATCGCAGAGAGAAAGCAGGTCCCCGTGAGCCGTGCGCTCCCCGGCTCTGCCGTCATGAGCGTTATGGCGGTCCTCTGCGGTATCGGCATGATCGCATCATCCGTGCCCGGCTTCGCCGCAAAGTTCGGCACAGCTCCCGAGGAATATGACGTTATAAGCTACGTATCCTACGGTCTCAGCGTTCTTGCGGCGGTTTCCCTTTTCATCACAGCCGCGAGAGGCAGAAAAGAGGCGACCGCTCCGGTTTGCGTCATGGCGTTTTTCCCCGCTTTGTTCTTCGCGTCCAAAGTGCTTGTGGAATACTTTGACCGTGACGTCGCCGTGAACAGCCCCGTGAAGATCCTCACGCAGATCGTATTCATATCCTTTATGCTTATGTTTACGGCAGAGGCGGGCCTTATTCTCGGCAGAGGTCAGATATATTCCCGCTATCTGTTCGTTCTGTCCGTATCCGCAGTTCTCGGAGGTGCCGCAGGACTCGGCGCTCTCATTCTTGCGGGAGTCGGGATCGGCTATCCCGTTTTTGAGGAAATGTCCCTGCTCATGTTCGTCACCGCTCTGTACGCCGCAGGAAGACTTTACGCCTGCGCATACACCGAAGCGGAAACAAAAACCGCGGAAACTCTTCCCGAAGAAAACAAAGAAAATACTGAAACTGAAACCACCACCGAAGAATGATATCAATGTCAGTCAGCGGTCTCACTTACGGGATCGGCATCAAAGAAATACTTACGGATATCACCTTTTCCATTGAGGACGGAGACAGACTGGGCGTTGTCGGCGTGAACGGCAGCGGAAAAACCACTCTGCTCCGCCTTATGGTGGGAGACATTTCTCCCGACAAGGGTGAGATTTATATTGCAAAAGAAAAGTGTGTCGGCATACTGCATCAGAACGAGGCCTTCGACGAAACCTTATCGGAGGGCGAGACCGTTCTCGGCAATATGTACGGCACTTTTCCGCAGTTGGTAAGTGATGAAAAAAGACTCTCGGAGATAGAAGCGGAAATGAAGCGGGACGGTGCTGACGTCACCCGGCTTTCCGCAGAATATGACAAAATCAACACCAGATACATTGACGGCGGCGGACTTCACTACAAGTCCCGGTGCCGCAGTATACTTATCCGTCTGGGCTTTCCCGAAAGCTCCCATACGCAGACGGTCGCTTCCCTTTCGGGGGGGCAGAAAACAAGGCTGGCTCTGGCAAGGCTCCTCTTCCGCGAGCCGGACATCCTCATTCTTGACGAGCCCACCAACCATCTTGACACGGACACCATGATGTGGCTTGAGGACGTGCTTTCCTCCTACAAAAAGACACTTATCGCAGTCAGCCACGACAGATATTTTCTTGACCGTGTCACAAACAAAACTCTTGACATAGAACATCACCGTGCGACACTTTATAAGTGCCCGTACACGGAATATATACGACAAAAAAACGAACGCCGGAAGGCGGACGAGAAAAAATATATGCTTCAGCAAAAGGAGATCGCGCGGCTTGAAGCATTTATCGAACAGCAGAGGCGGTGGAACAGAGAAAAGAACATCATCGCCGCCGAAAGCCGTGAAAAAGCCATCGCCCGGATGGATAAGGTGGAGCGTCCCAAGGATGCGCCCCGCGCCATCCGTTTCTCCTTTGACGAGGGCATGGAATCCGGGAACGACGTTCTCACCGTTAAGGACCTGACTATGGGCTTCGGCCCGAAAACGCTGTTTTCGGGGCTCTCTTTTGAGGTCAAAAAGCGGGAGCATCTGTTCATCGCAGGTGCCAACGGCTGCGGCAAGTCCACCTTGCTGAAGGTGCTTCTGGGGATATACTCCCCCAGGGAGGGAAAATACACCTACGGCTACAACGTGAACATCGGCTATTACGACCAGGAAAACCAGAATCTGGATGACGAGAAGACCGTTCTCGACGAGCTGTGGGATGCATACCCGGATATCACACAGACACAGCTCCGCTCCACCCTTGCGGCGTTCCGCTTCTGCGGAGACGACATCGAGAAAAAGGTGAAGATCCTCTCCGGCGGTGAGCGCGCAAGGCTGACGCTGGCAAAGCTCATCCTCTCCAAGATGAATCTTCTTATCCTTGACGAGCCCACCAACCATCTCGACATCCCCTCAAGAGAAGCGCTGGAGGATGCTCTTTCCGAATATGACGGCACCATCATCGCCGTGAGCCACGACAGATATTTCATGAAAAAGCTGGCAACGAGAGTGATGGACATGTCCGGTCCCGTCCGCGACTGGAAGGGCGGATACGAGGAATATGCCGCGCACCTTGAGGACTCACGCGGGAGCGCCGATGCACAGAAAGAGAAAATCTCCTCTTCAAAGGAGCAATACTTAACAAAGAAAGCCGATGATGCCCGCCGCCGCAAGGAACAGAACAGGCAGAAGCGCATCAGGGAGGAAATCGCATCTCTTGAAGCAGAGCTTGAAACGATCAACGAAGAGCTTTTCGGAGATGCCGCAACGGACTACGTGCGTGCCGCCGAGCTTGAGGAAAAGAGAGTTTCTGCGGAAGAGCGGCTGATGGAGCTTTACGAAGAAGAAGAATCCTTCGACAACGAAGATTAACACCCGGAGGTATATATGGAATTCTTAACACCCGAGAAAGAACACGGCATCGTTCACCGCTACGAGCCTAACACCATTTTCAAGTACAACGGCTGGCCCTCCGTCTGCCGTGACGAGAGAGGCGTTTTATATGCGGTGTCCTCGTCCATGAGAATGTCCCACGTGGACCCCACGGGCAAGACATGCATGTGGATGAGCTTTGACGAGGGCAAGAGCTGGACGCCATCCATGGTGGTCAACGACACCTATTTCGACGACAGGGATGCAGGTATCATATCCCTGGGCGGCGGCAAAATGGTGCTGACCTGGTTCTCGCTGTGCTATCCCGATTTCTGCGAGCCCATACAGTCCTACGACTGGTTCGGCGTTCCCGAAAAAGCGATTTCCAAGGGATACGGCGAGATGTGGAAAACGCTTCCCGAGGACGTGAGAAAGGCGGGCCACGGCGCATTCGTCCGCACCTCCGACGACTACGGAATGACGTGGAGCGCTCCCATCCGTGTTCCTCTCACCGCGCCTCACGGCCCCTCCCTGTGCCGTGACGGAAGCCTTATTTACATGGGCAAGGAAATGAAAGAGGATTACGTGGCACCTGCGAACATCGTGCTCTACACGAGCCGCGACGCCGGAAACACGTGGGAATACACCGGCACCGTTCCCGTGCCGGATGAAATATCAGTAAAAAAGATGCACGAGCCTCACGTGATCGAGCTTGACGACGGGCGGCTTCTGGGCACGATCCGTGTGCACGAAAGAGACGTTTACCCCTACAACACCGTTTATTTCACCTTTTCCGACGATAAAGGAAAGACATGGTCAGTGCCGAAATGCATGGAGGTAGACGGACTTCCTCCCCATCTTCTGCGCCACTCCTCCGGTGCGATAATCTGCTCCTACGCCTGCCGCACGGACGGGAAACGCGCGGAGCGCGCCGCCGTCAGCTACGACAACGGCGAAACGTGGACGGAGGATTACTGTGTGGACGACCGCATCGGCAGTCAGACCGACATGGGATATCCCGCATCGGTCGAGCTTTCCGACGGCTCCATACTTACGGTTTATTATCAGTGCGCACCCGGCGACTGGTACACCAGCATCATGTGGACGAAATGGAGGCTTAAAAAATAATGGCGGCAAAATTTGATATTTCTCTTTCAAGTTGGACGCTGGGCCACAACACCCACGTCACCGTCCTGCTCCCCGAGCGTGACAGAAAAAAAGAGCCCTGCAAGAATCTGTATCTTCTCCACGGTCTGGGCGACAACGACACTATCTGGTCCCGCCGCACCTCGATCGAGAGATACGCCGACAGATACGGCATCGCCGTCATCATGCCCGACGGAGACCGCAGTTTTTACACCGACATGAAATACGGCGAGAAATACTACACCTACCTGACCTCGGAGCTTCCCGTGAGAATGAAGGAATTTTTCGATCTCTCCGATAAGCGCGAGGACAACTTCATCGCCGGCAACTCCATGGGCGGCTACGGCTCTCTGAAGGCGGCGCTGCGCGCACGCGGTCAGTACGCGGCGGTGGCAGGTCTTTCTCCCTGCTGTGACGCGAAGATAAAGAGATTTGAAGACGTGATGATCCCCGTTTTCGGTGAGGATTTCAACGTTCCCGCGGAGGACGATCTTTTCGCTCTCGCCGAGGGGCTGAAAAATGAAGAGGAAAAGCCCAGAGTATTTATCGCCATCGGACTGAGCGATTTCCTCTACGAGGAAAACCAAAGATTCCGCAAAACGCTCAACGACAGCGGTTTCGATTTCACCTACAAGGAAGCACCCGGAGATCATTGCTGGGATTTCTGGGATGAATACATCCCGCAGGCCATCGAGTGGATGCTTAAGTGAAAAAAAGCTGATGCACTTTCGTGCATCAGCTTTTTTCATCGTCTGTTGAAACCGCTTGGCCTCATCCCCTCAAAGCCGAGAGGATTTCCGCTTTGAGTACCTTCCCCAAAGGGGAAGGCTATTTTTATTTCTTTTTCGCAAGGGTTGATATTGCGGTGGTGAGGGCAGATGCAAAGGCATCTATCTCCTCTTTCGTATTGAGATACGAGAGGCTCACCCGGACGGAGGAATCCGCCTCGCTTTCGGGCAGCCCGAATGCGGTGAGCGCGTGGCTGACACCTTTTGACCTTGCGGAGCAGGCGGAGCCGGCACTTATACATATACCGTTCTGCGACATGAAATTTAGGAGCGTTTCGCTTCTGATGCCGGGAACAGTGATATTGATTATATTGGGGATCCTTGCCGCGGGCTCGTTTATCCTTGCGAGGGATGCGGTCTTTTCTTCGAAATATGCTTTCAGCTCTTCAACTGCGGCACGGTTTTCGGCAATTGTGGAAAATCCTTCCTTTGCCGCCGCGCCGAATGCGGCGATGGCGGGCACGTTCTCCGTTCCGCTCCTCAGTCCCATCTCCTGCCCGCCGCCCACTATATGGGGCACGAGCCTTTTCGCCTTTATGACGTCGGCGGTGACGTACAAAGCTCCTGCGCCCTTGGGGGAATGGATCTTATGGGCGCTGACCGCCACGGAATCTACGCCGAGGGATTTGGGAGTGAATTTCACTTTCAGATATCCCTGCACCGCATCGCAATGGATGAACGCTTTAGGGGATCTTTCACGGATGATATCCGATGCCGCCTTGATATCGTAAAGTGCGCCGGTTTCGTTATTGACCAGCATCATGGCGGCGAGAATGACCGTATTATCGGCGTTCTTTTCTATGAAATCAAGGTCGAGCTTACCGCCTGCGGTGGGGATGCAGAGCACCTGAAAGCCCTCTTTTTCAAGCTCTTTTGCGGCATTTTCCACGGAGGCGTGTTCGCCGTCGGTGATGATCACCTTCCCGCCGTGTCTTTCCTTTGCCCGCACCGAGCCGAATATAGCAAGGTTATTCGCTTCACTGCCGCCGGAGGTGAAAATTATCTCTCCGTCCGCCGCACGGCGGATACCCAGAGTTTCCCCCACGTTCTTCCTCGCCTCGTCCAGAAGCCGTCTCGCCTCGATGCCGGCGGAATGGACGGAGCCGGGATTTCCGAAAGAAACGCAGAGAGCCTCTCTCATTTTCGCGAGAGAGGCTTCCGACGGTTTTGTTGTTGCGCTGTTATCAAAATAGATCATATCACTTGAATGCGAAATTTCTGATGACGTCGTCCAGTGCTTCCAGATGTGCCTGATAATACTGAGGCGTGGAGGTATAGGTGACGTAATAAACGTAGTTCGAGCGGATGGCGGCGGTTATCACATAGTTATACACCGTGCCGTTGAGAGTGCCGCTGAAGGTATATTTCATGCCTTCGGCACCGCCCAGCTTTGTTTTTTCCGTTTCGGGCTCGGTCACGTCGGTATAGATACCCTTGAATTCTTCCATGAATCCGCCGAACCAGTCGTCAATGCCCGTGTCTCCGAAATTCATTCCGTAAGCGGTAGTCGAGATACTGGTGGGGTCCTCGGATGAATAGTATGCCGCGGTATAGAGGGTGGATTTATCAACTCTCCATTCCTCGGGAACGTACATTATATAGTCCGCTTCATCGCCGGATGCCTTCTTCATGCCGGAGGGGATCTCCGGGTCCTTCTTCGCACAGCCTGCAAAGAGGGAAAGCACGGTGAGTACTGCGACCGTCAGCGACAGGATTCTTACAAATTTTTTCATATCTTCTCCAATTATTCGTACAGAGGATATTTTTCGCAGAGCTTCGTTACCTCTGCACGGATGTAATCCGCCTTTTCGTCAAAGTCGGTCGCCGTCAGCGAAATGAGGTGCGCCAGAATTTTCATGTCGTCCTCATTGAGGCCTCTGGTGGTGACGGCGGGAGTGCCCACACGGATACCGCTTGTGACGGAGGGCTTTTCGGGGTCGCCGGGGATGGCGTTTTTATTGACGGTGATATAGACCTTATCGAGTCTTTCCTCAAGCTCTTTTCCGGTGATGTTCTTGGGGCGGAGATCAACCAGCATGAGATGGTTGTCCGTGCCGCCGGAGACGAGGTCGAAGCCCTCGGAAAGAAGTCCGTCGGCAAGAGCCTTTGCGTTTTTCACGATGTTCTGCTGATAGGTTTTGAATTCGGGCTTCAGCGCTTCGCCGAAGCAGATCGCCTTTGCGGCGATGATGTGCTCAAGCGGGCCTCCCTGCATTCCGGGGAAGATCGCCTTATCTATTGCCTTTTTATATTCCTCACGGCAGAGGATGAGACCGCCGCGGGGACCTCTCAGGGTCTTATGGGTGGTGGTGGTGACCACGTCCGCATAGGGCACGGGCGAGGGATGAAGACCTGCGGCGACGAGACCTGCGATGTGAGCCATGTCCACCATGAGCATTGCGCCCACGCTCTTCGCTATTGCGGATATTCTCTCAAAATCTATTATTCTGGGATACGCGGAAGCACCTGCCACGATGAGACGGGGACGGTTTTCCTTTGCAAGACGTTCCATTTCATCATAGTCGATATAGCCGTCTTCATTTACGCCGTAGGGGACGAAATTGTAATTCTTACCGGAGAAATTCACGGGGCTTCCGTGGGTGAGATGTCCGCCGTGGGCAAGGTTCATTCCCATGACGGTGTCGCCGTGCTCAAGGAGTGCCAAATATACTGCCGTATTCGCCTGCGCTCCGGAATGGGGCTGGACGTTTGCATGGTCCGCACCGAAAAGCTTGCAGGCACGGTCAATGGCGATCTGCTCCACCACGTCCACGCACTCGCATCCGCCGTAATATCTGCGAGCGGGATAGCCCTCCGCATATTTATTGGTGAGAGGAGTGCCCATTGCCATCATTACGGCCTCGGATACCACGTTCTCGCTGGCGATAAGCTCAAGACCTCTTTTTTCTCTTTTGTATTCCGCTTCAACTGCGCATCCTATCTCGGGATCAGCGCTTTTCAGAAAATCAATTACAGAATTGACCATTTCGATCTCCCTTTCAAAAATAATACATAATTATTATACATTATCGCTTCCGTGAAATCAAGGACTTCCGGAAAACTTTATTGCCCACAAAAAACGCCGTAGTTATTGTAATACGGCGGGAAGCGTGGTAAAATGATTATATAAACGATAATGGGGGCGGTATTATGCAAAATATGGAATTCAAACGAAAATTGCCCATTCCCATGGAAATCAAGGAGCAGTATCCCCTTTCGAAAGACTGCGCCGCCGTCAAAGGCGCGCGTGACCGGGAGATCTCGGACATAATCCTCGGAAAAAGCCCGAAAAAGCTTTTGGTGATAGGCCCCTGCTCCGCCGACCGTGAGGATGCCGTGCTGGAATATGCCCTGCGTCTTGCCCGTCTGCAGGAGAAGGTCTCGGAAAAGCTTCTCCTCATTCCGAGGGTTTACACCAACAAGCCCCGCACCTCCGGCTCCGGCTACAAGGGAATGGTACATCAGCCCGACCCGGAAAAGGCATACGACATGCTCGAGGGCATCGTTGCCACAAGGCGGCTCCACCTTTCCGTTCTTTCGGAGACCGGACTTTCAACCGCCGATGAAATGCTCTACCCCGAGAATTTCAGATATATTTCCGACATCGTTTCGTACGAGGCCATCGGCGCCAGAAGCGTTGAGGACCAGGAGCACCGTCTCGTTTCAAGCGGTCTTGACGTGCCCGTGGGCATGAAAAATCCCACCTCGGGCGACATCTCCGTTATGCTGAACTCGATCTATGCGGCGCTTCACCCCCACACTTTCATATACAGAGGCTGGGAGGTATCCACCTCGGGAAATCCCCTTGCCCACGCTATCCTCAGAGGCTACGTCAACCGTCACGGAGAGATGCAGCCCAACTACCATTTCGACGATCTGGAGCTCTTGTACGAGGCATACTCCGAATGGAATTTCGCCAACATGGCGCTGATCATTGACACCAACCATGCGAACTCCAACAAGAAATATGAAAAGCAGCCCCGCATATGCCGCGAGGTGCTTCAGTCATGCCGTCACAGCAAGGAGATAGACTCCATCGTCAGGGGCTTTATGATAGAGTCCTATCTGGAGAGCGGCTCGCAGGAGGTGGGCGGCGGTGTTTACGGCAAGTCCATCACCGACCCGTGCCTCGGCTGGGACGATACGGAAAAGCTTGTGCTGGAGCTTGCGGAATTGGTTTGATAATTAATTATAGTTTGTAGAATAGCCTTCCCCCTTGGGGAAGGTACTCAAAACCGGAATGTTCCCCGGTTTTGAGGGGATGAGGCCTAATGATTACAGCAGACAGGAAGAGATAGTTTTTCCAGTTCAGTGCGAACTTAAAGAACCTACCTCTTTAACG